>JANYEP010000193.1 GCA_025363075.1 Chitinophagaceae bacterium
TCTTTTGGTGAACGAATGTCTAATTGTGAGTAACCATTTTTTATGTTTATTGAGTTATATCCTCTAATTCTAAAAACGTTTACTATGTGTTTGAAATTCCAACTCACTAAATAATCCACTTTTTTTATTGTTGCACAAGCAATGTGTCTGCAATCATCAATACTTGTTTCTCCAACTACTTTTTCATTTATGTATTCATTTGCGAGCTGATTTATCTCTTCGGTAATTTCAACAAATTCAATATGCTATTTGGTAGGCTTACAAAATGCTCTCTCACTTTTTCAGGTGCATTTTCTAATTCCAATTCAGTCAAGTCAGAATAAACACAAGTAATTTCTCCAGCTTCTACCATTTCAAAAAGTTGTTCAGTCTCAACTTGAAATTCTCTATCATAGACACCACCAAAAACTGAGGTGTCAAAATATAAACGTGGCTTCATTAAACAAATTTAAAAAGTCTTGGTGATGTTTCTAAATTAATTTGTCAAAGTTGTGTTTTCTGGATTGCTCACGCCCAACGTACAAGCCTTTGTTTAGATTGGGGAATACCAAACTTAATGTTGGCGGTAGTTTTAGTTAATCAACAAAAGTTTCTTTTAAAATACTTTTTACTTTTTCAATTTCTTTTGTTGTCAAACTACCTAAATTTTTAGTTATCCTTTTTCTGTTTATGGTTCTAATTTGGTCTAAAACAATCCAGCCTTTTGTCTTATTATGATTAACTTCAATTCTTGTTGGGTAACTTTTTGAGCTACTTGTCATTGGTGCAATTACAACTGTATTCAAGTATTTGTTCATTTCGTTTGGCGAAATTATTACAGCAGGTCTTGTTTTTTTCATTTCACTTCCAATTGTTGGGTCAAGATTAACCAAAACAATTTCATATTGTGTTAGTTCCATTCATCAAAGTTTTCATCACTAAAAATGTCAGACATCACTAACTTATCATCGCCATTTTCGTGCATTTGCTTAAACGATTTTTCCCAACCTTTCCTTGGCTCTTGCTTGGGCTTTAAAATCATATAACCTTTCTCAAGAATTAATTCTAAAGTATCAGTGATGTTATATTTTTCTAACACAGTTTTTGTCAATCGTATTCCTTTTGAATTGCCAATTGAAATTACAGAAACATCCATATTTAATAAGATTTGTATGTACAAAGTAATTACTTACCATTCAACTTTCCAAATTTATAACGTCAAGCCCGAACTGAAGCACAATAAAGAACAAATGCTGAGGCAATATTCGTCCAGCCCCAATAATGCCAAACCTAATGTTAGCGGCAGAGCTATCGATTATAGTTTTCAGTTCCGTACATATAAATTTTCCGAGTATCATTTTGAATACTTTGAGGTAAAAGATTAAAAAGTATATTGACTAATGACTTCTTTCCAGTCTTGCCAATTAATTTTATACTCATCTCTTTTGTCGGGTTATCAGTCTCAATGTTTTCAGCTATTGAAATTATTTGTTCAAACACTTCGCCAGCACTTGAAATTAATTTGTCATCTTTAGCTTTTTTCAAATCAATAGAAAGTGAATCTGAAAAGTCAAGCTTCACTTCATTTTTATCATCGTCCAAGTACGAATTAAACAAAACCAATTCTACGCTTCCAGAATATTTCCACTTAGTTATATGTTCAATTTCTCCACGAAGCGTATTAAATATCTGAGCATTAAAAAACCAATCTTGCCCATCAACATTTGTGACGACTGGAAGGTCTCTTCCAAAAGATTCAGTCTGATAGCCAATACAAAAAAAGTCAATCGTTTTGCCAGAGCGAATATGGAAATAGTCAATACCAGATAGTATTTCATCTTTTGTGTAGTTATTTGGTTGTGCCAATAGCAAACCCGCTACTCTTGAATTACTATTATTCTGTCCACCTAATTGGAAAGAATATTTTAAATGTTCAACTATGTCTTGTAGATTGCTAATGATAACCATATAAAGTTAGTTTGTTGGATGTTGTCTTTGCTTTGCCGCTAACGTTTTGGGGCTTGCCGAAGGCGGGGATTTTGAGCACAAAAATTCAATAGAATTACTAATCTTGAACCTTGCACTAATGCTCAATCGAAGAACTTCAGCCCCGCTTTTGGCAAACCCTTGTTAGCGGTAGTTTTTTTCTTATTCTATTCTTAGATTAAGTTTTTTTTAGTAAAATTTCTTGCCTTGAGGTTATAGATTTACTGCTTAAACGTCGAAACTTCTTTCAAAACCATTTTTTTATAATTTTTATATTTTTTTGTATTAATGGCAATGTCAATGGCATTTCCGCAAATCCCGATATCACTTCTGCAATCTGGTATTCGCTTATAATTTGAATTATAAAAGATAGTGTCACCAGTAATTTGAGCTGTAATTTGTTCGGCATTTGGAACACCTCCACAACAGTCACCTCTAAAATATCTTACTCTTAAAATTGCGAAGTCTCCCTTTTTTTTCCAAGTTAGATTTCCTTCATTCCATTTATTTTTCGATTTTTCAAAATAAAAGTCACTAATGTTATTTTTAATTTCTGCGGTTTGTGCTGAAATATTTGAAAAAGCAATTGTTGATATTAATATAAATACTAAATTTTTCATTCTGATTATGTTCGTTATTTAGTTACTGTCAGTCTATAAAATTACCGCTAACGAAAAAGGCTTGGCGTTGTTGGGGAATTCGAGTTCCGTCAGCCCGTGACCGAAGTTGATAATTGCAATATTGCTGATGTTTTATTCATAAGCCAAATTTATAACGTCAAGCCCAAACTGAAGCACAATAAAAAACAAATGTTGAAGCTATATTCGTGAAGCCCCAATAATGCCAAAACTAATGTTGTGCGTTCGCCTTTCTTCAAAGTTATTGATATGCACCTAAAAATTTGTGTCCATTAAAATGCACTAAATGGTCAGGATTATCTGCAATCCAAACTTCTGTTTCCCAAGCTACATCAAGCATCCATTTTTTAAATTCTTGTCTTGTAAGAAAACTTGTAACAAAAATTAATTCGGCTTTACAATCTTTCAGCATTCGTTTTAATTCTAATACTCGTGTTTCACTCATTGGTCCAGAACTGTGAACTGTTTCAATTAAATAGAGCCAATTGTTCTTTTTGCTGTATGCAATAATATCGGGCAACTCATCGTGTGAAAGCTCAAAGAAATTCAACCTCTCTAATTCCTTTATTTCAATGTGCAAAGATTTATTTGAAGTGTCGCCAATGTAAAGTACAACACAATCACTTCCAAAACGAGGAAGAAATTGTTCGATGATTTGTTTTTGTAAAACATTGTGTTCACCTAATGATAGTTCAATTGGTTTTCCATTTGGTAGTTTTACAGGTATCTTTTCAATATCTCTTTTCCTTGCAAGTATCTCTGCAAGTGAAGGTCTGTTTTTATTAAATGATTTTAAATTTTTGTTCCAATTTGATGTATTGTAAGTTTCAATTAACTTTTTAAAATCTGCTTGTAACGCATAGCCTCTTGTTGGGTCATTAGTTGCAGAGCCTTTATTTACGCCACTATTCACAACTATGTCTGCTAATACAAGTAGTTTCAAATCTTTTCTTCTAATATCATCATACGAACCAGAGGAAATGTTTTCCTCAAAATTTTTGTTTACAAAATTGATAATGTCTCTTGATTTTAAGTTGGCATTTTCAATGGCTTTGCTCCAATCTTTTGTAACATTAGCAACTGCTAAAAAGCAAACAGCCATTCTCTCCAAACCTCTTTCAGTTTTGTCCATTGGAATACCAACACTTTCTAAAATATCAAGTGCTTGGTTAATTATTTCTTGAACTTGCTTTGATTTTGTGCTTTTTGTGATGTAGTTCTTCATAGATTAAAAAAGTGTAAGCACACTATTAGCTTGTAAATTATTTTCTATAATCTCGTAAGGTTGGTATAAATCTTCTCTATGATAACAATCTTTTATTGCACTTGCTAAATGATAGGCTAATAATGGTGGAACTGCATTGCCTATTTGGTTGTATCGTTGTGTTTCATTGCCTGTAAACTCAAACCAATCAGGGAAACTTTGTAATCTTGCAGCCTCTCTATGGTTAATTCTTCTTCTTCTTCCATCAGGTAATTTTACCCTTTGCATATCTCCAGTTGCACCTGCTAAATTTCTACAAGTTAAAGTTCTTGCTGGTCTGTCTGCATACAAGTCTCTTGGATTGACACAGGCTGATGCTTTTTCATAATTGGCAACGTAAGTGTCCATAGATGCAGTAAAAAATTTGCTTCCTTCAACTTCAATATTCATTGTATCTCCAATGGCTTCACCAACTGTAACTTTTTTGTTTTGAGGTTTAGGGAAAATAAACTTATTTCTATGTCCTATTACAAAAAGTCGTTCTCTATTTTGTGGCACACCAAAATCTACAGCATTTAATAATTTATATTCAATTAAATAACCGAGTTTTTGAAGTTCTTTAATAACCAAATCAAAATACCATTTATTGGTGTAAAGCAAACCCCTAACATTTTCAAACATAAAAACCTTGGGTTGCAATTTTGTTACAGCATCAATAAAAATAGGAAATCCATCTCTTGCATCTTCCATTCCTTTTTGATGCCCACCTACACTAAAAGGTTGACAAGGTGGTCCACCAATTATTATTTCTGCATTTGGATATTTAAAGTCAAGGTCTAATTTTATTGCATTGCATTTTCCGTGAAGATTTTTATTATAAGTATTGGTTGCTGCAACGTCCATTTCGTAACCAATAGTTTCAAAACCTGCTGCTTCAAAACCTAATGACAAACCACCACAGCCAGCAAACAAATCAAGAACAGTTTCTTTTTCTGTTATGTTTGGTTTAAGTAGATTATTAATATGTTTTGTGTAAGTTGTCATTAAGTTTCAAATGTAGCGAAAATTAAGTTTTAACTACTTTATGGTAAACGAAAAAGTGTCTTTTAAAATGTTTATACTGAGATGGCAAAATATAATTATATCTAACTTTTATATTAGAAACTCCCAATAATCTAATATCCTCACAACCCAAATCTATTTCCAACCTATCTTCCCTCCCACTCCATTCAATAACTTTTCATTCCGCTTAATCAAGCTACCATTCCGGTTCATTCACCTCTCAATCCGGTTCATCGAGGTGTCAATCCACTCCATTGAGATGCCTTTCCACGGCATTGTGCTGTCAGTCCGTCGCATTCAGCACCCAGTCCGGTTCATTCATCTCTCAATCCGGTTCATTCATCTCTTAATCCGGTTCATCGAGGTGCTATTCCGAAGCATTCACTTACTGTTCCATTGCGTTGAGGTGCCAGTCCGTCACATTCACCTGTTTCAATATTGTTATTTGCAATATGTCCACACATTCGCCCATAAAAAAACCTCCAGAGCGTTAAGCTACTGGAGGTTTTTTGTTAATATAATGTTATACAAGCAATGTTTAAAACTCACTTTCAGATTTTACCCCAAAAACCTTTCCCTTCTTCCAAAGCTCAGTATCTTTTTTCAGCAAGGTTTCGTTGCGTTGTGTAAGTTCTGGCGTGTCCAAATCACTAAGGTCGGGCTTGCCAGCATTTACCCAAGCTGTGTACCAAAAATTTCCAGTATTTACAATGGCTTTACGCATTTGCTGCTCCACCATTCCATTAAGGTTTTTGTGAAATGCAGTGCAGTATTCTTTGCTTACAACTGCTTGCTTGAATTTGTTTTTCACAACATTTCCTTCGGCATCTTTTTCATAAATTTTCTCCTTGTCAAAACTTTCCTTGGTAGTTTTATCAGCCAGTAAAAGACCATCTACAAGTTTGTGTGTATCAAAAATAATGTTCCAGGTTTCCTTGTCCACATCGGCAATGTAATGTGCTTCTCCTGTGTATAGGTTATAACCCTCACCAAACAGTTCTGGTAGGCGAGACTCCCATAAAGAATGAATGCCCTTTTGGTTGGTCATTTGCCCGTCGTGATTTGTAGATGTGTGTAAAGGCATTGTTGCATCGCCAAGGTAGTGTGCCAAGTCTGCTGCAAGAAACAATATTTCTGCCTTACGTTTTTCCTTAAAAGCCTTCGTCAGCTTCGTCATCATTTCCTCTATATACCAAGGCAGGATACCATTGTCGCTAATGAACTTTTTATCATATTTTTTGTTTACTTCCTCTAAGGTTTTTGGCAAACTATCCAACGAACCAAAGTTTTCTAAATCTATATAATGGCGTGGGTTCTCTGCCCTATCGCTCAATGCGTGCTTACGCACATCTGGCACTGTAGCTTCATTTGTAATGAAGTTTATATGATTGTAGAAGAAAGCTTGCACTGGTTTAGGCAATGTAAATACCGCAGCATTGTTGATATGTTCGTGTCCAAAAACACCCCAGGAAACAAGACCAAGACTTAATATAAGTACGGCAAAAGCAATCGTTATTTTTTTCATTATAAAATATTTTAATTATTTACTCTCTGCTGGAAAGTCAGCACCTTCAGTAGTTTCAGCCCAAGCATCATAATTTGCTTTTAACAAATCAAGTTTAATTCTTGCATTTTTTAAAGCAGCAACACCAAGCAATAATCTTAGTGGTGGGTTCTCTGCTTCAACAGCTTTAATAATGGCTTTTGCAGCTCTTATTGGATCGCCAGGTTGCAATCCACTATTACTTCTAATAGTGTCTGAATTTTGGCGTGCAGATGGAGCGTAATCGGCAATCTGAACTTTGGTATTATTTGCAGAGCGACCAGCCCAATCTGTTCTAAATCCACTTGGACAAATCACGGTAACTTTTATGCCTAAATGTGCCACTTCTTTCGATAAAGACTCTGACAAACCATCAACAGCATATTTAGTTGCATTGTAGTAACCAATACCAGGAAAAGAAACCAAACCACCAACTGAGGCAACGTTTACAATATGCCCACTTTTTTGTTTACGCATTGACGGCAACACAGCATTTATCATATTACCTAAACCAAAGAAATTAATTTCAAACATTCTTCTCACTTCTTCTTCTTCACTTTCTTCAACAGCACCAAAATATCCAATACCAGCATTGTTTACAAGCACGTCAATTTTACCAAAATGTTCCAATGCTTTTTCAACAGCAGCAGCTATTTCAGCTTTCTTTGTAACATCAAGTTGAATAGCAACAGCCTTATCAGGATGAGCTGCTACAATATCTTCAACGTCTTTAGTTTTACGTGCAGTAACAACTACATTGTACCCTTGTTGCAACAACTCTGTTGCCAATGCTCTTCCAAAACCAGTAGAGCAGCCTGTTATAAACCAAACTTTATTCATTATGTTTTATTTTTATTTGAAGCGAAGTTGAATAATATTTTTTAAAATGTAAAATGAAGAATCTTTAATATGAAAAAGTTTATTCATTTCGATAATGAAATATTATCATTACTAATTTGAAGCAATTGTTTATACCAATCTTGCGACTGTTAACACATCCTGTGCTGTAGAATCTCCTTGCTCTTGCAGCTTGCCAAAAGCCGCTGCTGTTGCATAATTCACTACATCTTGAGCTGCATTATTATTGTATAAACCATAAATTAATCCTGCCATAAAACAATCTCCACTCCCACTTCTATCTACAACTCCTTTACAATTAAATTCGTTAGAATTATAGAATTTATTTTCGTGATATAACGTAGTGTAGTAAAGTATATCATCTTGATTAGCATCAAACCTAAACGTATTGGCAACAGTTTTACATTTTGAGAATTTATTTGCAATTGCTTCGGATGTTTTTTGTGCGTGATGCAAATAAGCATCCTTGCTTTTTTTATCGTGAATATGTGCATCAACTTCAATTCCAAGCAAAGTGTTTGCACTCCATATATTGCCCATCACTACATCACAATGTTCAACAATCTCAGGCATTATTTCAATGGGTTCCTTGCCATATTTCCATAACCTTGAACGATGGTTTAAATCAACTGAAACTGTAATACCTTTTTCTGATGCAGCCTTCACTGCTTCTAAACAAACGTCAGCTACATTTTGATTGAGGGCAGGACTAATAGCAGAAAAATTCAACCATGATACATCATTCAAAATTTTATCCCAATCAATCGTTCCAGTTTTTATTTGAGAAAAAGAAGAATGCTCTCTATCGTACACCATACTGCCTTTTAAGTCTGCACCTCGTTCTAAGTAATATAAACCTATTCTATCACCAGCATACAAAATTGAAGAGGTATAAATACCGTGGTATTCTAGGTAATCAATAATGTGTTTGCTCATAAAATTATCTGGCAAAACTGTGCTGTATTTTACAGGAACATTCCAGCCAGCAAGGGCTGTGGCAACATTAGCTTCTGCACCACCAATGTATAATTGCATTGGTTGCTTTTCTGCTGCTACTACATTTGACGCTGGAGAAATTCTAAAAAGCAATTCTCCAAAACAAAGTACTTTATTCTTTCTCATATCTTGTAAAAGTAAGTTTTTGGTATAATAAATTTACACCCTATTGTTATCTGCTTTCCAATTTTTTATTTGCTGTTTTATTGCTTTAGGTGATAGATTTTCGGTTATAGTTTTTTGTATCAAAATCTGCCACTCGTCATCACTTGCAAAACGAAGTGCAACTATTTGACTCATTCTTAAACCAATTGGCAATAATTTACCAGTTGCTGCAAAGTGTCGTAAATTTTCTTCTGCTCTAATGGCTCTATCTTGTGCTTTTAATGCAAATGCACGTGCATACCAAGTAACTAAAATAGCTGCAACACTTAATGCACACAATAGTGAAGCACTATATAGTCCACTGCAATTGCAATGACATAGGTTTACAACACTACCAATTAATGTTGCTAATAAAATACCAAACAACACATAGTGATACAAAGCCACAAAGCGAGTGTGATTGTTAAAGTTTTGTTCTTGCATAAAGTAATTTTAAAGTGCAATGTAAGGTTTTAGTATTGGTTTTATATAAGCAATAAAAATTAGATAATTTCCTAACACTACTCAATCAAATTTTTAACTAAACCTTACTACTAACGAGTGTTTATATCCACTTATGCATTTGCTGATGATGGAATGATGATTGTTTACTATGGTAACACGTTTAAAGAACGCTATAATAAAAATGGCGAGTTAATAAACTCGCCATTGAAATATGTAAACTTAAATTTTAGTGTACTCCATTAGTTGCTTTCATTTTTTCACTTTTCGCTAAATGCCCCACTTCCCAACCAAAATAGTTTTTAGCATTGTTAAAGCAAATATCTTTTATGATGGAGCCAACCAATTCAATATCGTTTGGCATTTCACCATTTTCAATTTCAGTACCAAAAAGGTTGCATAAAAGTCTTCTGAAATATTCGTGACGAGGGAAAGATAAAAAGCTTCTGCTATCAGTCAACATACCTACCATCTTGCTCACCAAACCCATATTAGATAAGGCATTCAGCTGTTTTATCATACCATCTTTTTGGTCTAAAAACCACCAGCCGCTACCAAACTGAATTTTACCTGCACTGCTACCATCGTTAAAATTACCAATCATTGTAGCCATTAACTCGTTGTCAGCAGGATTCAAATTATACAAAATAGTTTTTGCTAATTTGTTATTGGTATCTAATCGATCCAAGAATTTTGAAAGTGCTTTTCCTTGAGAAAAATCACCAATTGAATCCCAGCCGGTATCAGCACCCAACACACGATTCATCCTGCTGTTATTATTTCTTAAAGCACCCAAATGAAACTGCTGAATCCATCCTTTTTCACAATCCCATTCTGCAAACCATTGTAACATTGCACTTTTAAATTGCAATTGTTCGTGGCTGCTCAAAGCCTTGCCAGCCCTTAGTTTTACAAAATAATCCTCAATGTCAGACTGTGTAAAATCTTCAGCATAAATTTCTTCCAAACCGTGGTCGCTTACCTTGCAACCATTGGCAGCAAAGAAGTCGTGGCGAGATTGCAATGCAGCAATATAATCACTTAAAGTTTTGATATTAGATTCGCATACAGATTCCAATTTATCAACGTAGTTATTAAAGTTGGCAACATTGCTTACATCCATTGCTTTATCGGGGCGAAAAGCAGGTAGGATAGGTATTTCAAAGCCTTCATTCTTTAATTGAATATGATAATTCAAGTCATCAATAGGGTCGTCAGTTGTGCAAACTGTAACCACATTCATCTTGCGTAATAAGTTTTTTACAGAATATTCAGGTGTTTGCAATTTAGCAGAACACTCATCATAAATTCTTTTAGCAGAACTTTCGTTTAAGATTTCGTGAACATCAAAATAACGTTGCAATTCAAGGTGCGTCCAATGATATAATGGGTTTCTTAAAGTATAAGGAACCGTTTTTGCCCACGCATAAAATTTTTCCCAATCACTTGCATCACCAGTAATATATTTTTCATCAACACCATTGGTACGCATTGCACGCCATTTGTAGTGGTCGCCATACAACCAAACCTGGGTAAGGTTTTCAAAGTTTTTATCTTCTGCAATTTGCTGTTGTGGCAAATGGCAGTGATAGTCGATAATAGGCATTTCCTTAGCGTACTGATGATATAAAATTTCAGCAGTTTTATTGCTCAATAAAAAATTCTCATTCAAAAATTGTTTCATACACTTCTATTTTATTTTTAATCAAAGCCTTACGGCTATTGATTTTTATTATTTTGTTACCAGCTTTTGTAATGCTATTGATCACCTGTTGCGTCGCACACTTCAACGCCTTTTTCTTTCTTCATCTTTTATTCGCAACGAAGACACAAAGTATTTTATATTCTTCATAGTGCCTTAGCATCTTTGTGGCAAAAACTACAAACTCACTCCTCTCTTCCACGGAATAAAATCATCCTGATTCAACTGCACCGCTTTTGGAATAACCTCGCCACTTGCAGCTTTTATACAGTATTCTAAAATTTCTTCACCCATTTGTTGCAATGTTTTTTCACCACTGATTACGCCACCACAATCAATATCAATAATATCAGCCATACGTTTTGCCAATATGGAATTGGTTGCTACTTTAATCGTTGGGCAAACAGGATTTCCTGTTGGCGTTCCCAAACCAGTTGTAAACAAAATCAATGTTGCACCGCTTGCCGCTTTACCAGTTGTAGCTTCCACATCATTACCTGGTGTACACACTAAATTCAATCCAGCTTTTACAGCAGGTTCAGTATAATCCAACACATCAACCACTGGGCTTGTACCCCCTTTTTTTGCTGCACCATTGCTTTTAATGGCATCTGTAATTAAGCCATCTTTTATATTGCCAGGTGATGGATTAAAGCTAAAACCAGAGCCCACTCTTTCTGCAGAATCACTATAAGCTTTCATCAAACTAATAAACTTTTTGGCTGATGTTTCTTCAATAGTCCTATCAATTAAATCTTGTTCTGCACCACACAATTCAGGAAACTCTGCCAACAAAACCTTACCACCCAAAGCCACCAATAAATCACTTGTGACACCCACGGCTGGGTTCGCAGAAATTCCACTGAAACCATCGCTACCACCACATTTCACACCTAACACTAACTTGTCTAACGATGCAGGTTTTCTCTCCAGTTTATTAATTTCAACCAAGCCTAAGAATGTTTTTTTAATAGCATCGCTAATCAATTGTTCCTCACTTTGAGATTGTTGTTGCTCAAAAATGAACATTGGTTTATCGAACTGAGGGTTACGTTCTTTTAAATCATTTAAGAAATCCTGTGTTTGTAAATTCTGGCAGCCAAGGCTTAAAACTGTTATGCCTGCTACGTTTGGATGATCGGCATAAGCAGCCAATAATTTACTTAACACAGCAGCATCCTGGCGAATACCACCACAACCACCTTGATGATTTAAGAATTTGATACCATCAACATTTTTAAAAGGGCGATTTTGATAATTTGAAGCTGGCGTTGCAGCTAACGAAATATTTTCAATATTTTCCCCTTTATTATATGCTTCCAAAAGCTGGTGTGTGTAGCTTTTATACTTATCTGTTACCTCATAACCCAACTCATTATACAAGGCTTCTTTAATAACATCTAGATTTCTGTTTTCACAAAAAACTGTTGGTACAAACAACCAATAATTTGCAGTGCCTACTCTGCCATCATTTCTATGGTAACCATTAAAAGTTTTGCCAGCAAATTTTGAGACATCTGGTGCAGTCCATTCAAAATTGCTTGGGCGAAAAATGTAAGGTTCAACAGCGTGTTTTAAATTCTCAACACTCATTCTCATTCCTTTTAAAACCAATTGTTGCACCTTGCCTACAAGCACACCATACATATACACTTCCTCGCCAGTTTGCATATCACGCATATAAAACTTATGCTTTGCTGGAATATCTTCTTGTAGAATATATGTATTGCCTTCAAATGCAATGCTGTCGCCTTTTGCAAGGTCTTGCAAGGCTACAATTACATTATCCTTTGGATTAATTTTTAAAACTTTATTTGACATAAATCTGTTTCTCGTTTCTTGTTACTCGTTTATACTTTTTGTTTTTGACTTTTAACTTTTGTCTTTAAATTAAACTCCTGCCTGCTCTTTGCTTTCAATACCTTCAATTACTTCAAAGAATTTATTTTCCATAAATAATTTTAAATATTTCGTTACTGCATTTGAAAAGCCATCTAATTTATTCAAATCAACACTCCAAATATTTTCGTTACTTAATACAGTTTTTACAACTTCATCAACGTTATTGTTTTGCCATACTTCATAATAATATCCAGCAAATTCATCTTGAATATGATAGCTTGTTCCACTATTGTTTCCAAAGTATTTATCACCATCTTTTGTAGTGGCTTTCATAAACAACAAATAAGCTGCAAACCCAATAGCCATATATTGTGGCACTTCATTAAAGCGATTGTAATGCTCTGTTAAAAGAGGCACATTTCGCATTTTCATTTTACCAGTAAAATTCAAAGTTATACTCAACCAACGATGGTCGATGTAAGGATTACGAAAACGATCGAGAACATTTTTCGCAAACTCATACGATTCTAATCTGGTGATTTCAACATTCTCGATGCAAGGCCCAATTTCGTGTTTCATTAAATCGTACACGTACAAACTCATTGTTTTATTTGCCATTGCATCTTTAACAACATCAAAGCCAGCAAGAAAAGCCAAACCACAGCTGAAAGTATGTGTACCATTGAGTAAACGCAGTTTTATTTCACGATATTTATTGATGTTTGGAGCAAGAATAATTCCATTATCAATGGCACTAAAACTTAAAATATCCTTTGTTTTTTGGCTGGTAGTTTCTATTGCCCACAAACTATAAACCTCACTCATTATCATTAAATCATCTTCATAACCCAATTTTTCTTCAGTAGCTTTATGTTGTGCTTCAGGCATTTTTCCTGGAACAATTCTATCCACCAATGAATTGCAAAAATCATTTGCTGTAAACAACCAATCTGTGAAAGCCTTATCCATATTGAGTTTGGCAGCCAACTGCTCAATAATCATTTTTAGTTTTGTTCCATTATCTGTAATTAATTCTGTTGGAACAATGGCAACTCCACATTCTTTGCTACCATTAAAAGTTTGGTAACGATGATGCAACCAAGCTAATAATTTTCCTGGAAAAGAATTAGGTGGATTGTTTGTTATAGTATCAGTTTCATCAAACACAATACCTACTTCTGTTGTGTTTGAGAGGATTAATTGCATTTCAGGATTAGCAGCTGTTGCTAAAATTTCTTGCCAATTTGTTTTAGCAGAGAGAACTCTACTGATTGATGAATTGATAATTGTTTCATCAACTACTTCATTGTTTTTTACACCTTTTATGCAATGTGTGTAGAGGCAATCTTGATTAAAAAATTCGTCTGCACCACCATTTCCTGTTGATTTTACAACAACAATACGTCCATTGAAAATGCCTTGTTTATTGGCTTTATCAATATAATAATCGGGCAAGCCGCGAAGTAAAACGCCCGTTCCGAATTGTAATACTTTTTCTGGCAAAGCGGCTACTTGCTTAAAGTTGTTTATGTGTTTATTTAGTTTCATTTTTTTTATTTATTGCCACTAAGGCTCAAAGGCACAAAAAACTTTGCGTCTTAGCGTCTTTGTGGCTACTTAAATTCTTCCCACTTATCCTTAAAAACCCAGGCTGCATCTATGTTTGCTGCAACCGGATTTCCTTTTGCTTTATCTAAATTATTTTCAAACCATTTATAATCTCCACCATCTCTATGGCAGTTATAGTAATAAATTCTATCGCCCCACAAGATTGTATTGTTTGTTTTCACACGATAAATATTTGTGTCTGCCATTTCTTTTGCAAACGAACAATCAATCAAATAAAACTGTGCATCCCTGTGATAACGACCTAACTTAAATCCTTCAAAACCCTTGAAGGTGCAGTGTTTCAAAACTGTTTTTGAGTCTTCATATTTACTTCCATCGTGCCAAATACTTGCTGGACCAGTGTGTGCAATGAAGGTGCAATTTTCAGCATAAGCCCAACCACGTGGGCAATAAAAATCAACACCACCTTCCATTATACAATCCTTAAAATAAAACATTCCAGCTTCCACATTCCAAGGGCTGACAGTATCGCCACCAACGGCTTTCAGCCTACAATTGATAACCTTTAACCTTGTTGTATTAAAGGAACGCAATGCCATTTGATGCCCATCTTTTCTTACTTTTTTTTCGTGCTTGGCAGTATCATTTGCACAAGCAATAGTTATCTCTTTATCATTGTCAAAACCATAAGTATTTTCAATGGTCAGGTTTTGTAAAGTGATGTCACTTCCTTTTAAATTAAGCGTTGCAACACCCCAATCATCAACATTTGAGCAACGAAACTCATCCCTTGCAATTGCTTGTGAAAGAACTGTTTTATCTTTATCCTCACCTTCTAAAATCACATTATTCTTCTCTAAAAAAATCTTCTCTTTATAAATTCCTTTCTTGATTAAAATGGTTCTTGGTGTTGATGAACTATCAGACAAACTATTAATAGCTTCTTGAATAAATTTGAAATCGCCACTACCATTTATATCAACAATTATTTTATTAAAGTCGTTCTTTGCGTTCTTCGTTTGCTTTGCTTCTTTACGTGAAAACTTCGCTTTCCAATTAGGAAAATCCTTTTCCAGCAAATCCTTTGCCCAACTGCCATACCAACCATAACCAATCCTTCTTTCCTGCTCAATCTCACTTACATTTTTTCTTTTAATACCATCACGTCCACAGAAAAAAGGTTGGTTTGTTTCTATATCATAAAACCTTGCCCACAATACATTTCCAACTTGTGGAATTATAACCCTATCTCTTCCTTTTGGTAAAGTAGTATCAATTACATCTTCATATTTATAACCAACAATCTTCGATTTTTTAAACCAATCAATTGCTGCTTCAATCGCAGTTTTAACTTGCACAGATTGGTTATCTTGTTTCATTAAAAACTTAATAATACCAACACTTTCCTGACCACTTAAAGATGGCAATTCGTAAGCTCTGGCTTTTGCCGGCTTTAATGTTTTTTCATCGTGTTGAGCACACCAAACTGTTAAATTGCCCTTTACCTTAACCTGTGTTTTTAAAATACAGGCAACACCCTTTTCCACTGAAATTTTTGATGACTTAATAAAACTTGAATCAACAACATCAAAACCATTTGTTCTTTTATAAACATCATACAAAACATTCATTGCATTCACCATTGCGTTGTCGTTGTATGTAATCTCGTGCCTGTAAGAACTTAAGTCGGGATAAAACTGTGGAAATCCTCCATTTTTATACTGCATCTTCAACAAATATTTTATGCCGTTTTCTGCTGCGGTTAAATATTTGTTGTTTTTTGTTTGATGATATATTTTTATCAAATATCTAATCTCTTTGCTGGTTGCATCATTATCAATTGTTGCATCATTTCTATTAGACTCATCCTGAATGGTTGCTTTTTCAACAGTTGCATACTCCTTTTTATAGTCAACCTTTTCTTCTTTGTAATGCTTTGGCCAACCACCATAATTCCTTTGAAAGAGCAACATATTATCTGCAACCAAATCCTGTGAAAACAGTTTCACGCAAAGAACGCAAAGGAAACCAAGGAACAAAGGTTTTATATAGTTTCTCAATTTCATTTCTTTGCGTTCTTTGTTGTTTTTGTTGCTTTGCGTGAAATACTCAATGCCCATTTCACCAAATCATTTGCTGCTTTAAAATTTTCATATTCAGCAGGCAATTTTCTTCCATCAACATATTCGTTGTAAAGCCAAGGGTCACCAACTGCAAAGACAGTTCCTTTCCCTTCTTTTATGGAAAGCATTAATATATCTTTATTGTCTTCTAACTTATAAATTGAATTAACTGGTCTTCTTCTTTCATAACATCCAGTTGGATTTATTGGTACTAAACTTATTGTTGAAATTTCTTTTAAATAAACCTTCTTTGCTGTTTTGAATATTTCATTGGAATCATTTAAAAGCAGAGCACCCATTTCAAATTTTTTACCTTCGACTTTATTTCTGGTTGTGTCTTTAAAAGTGAATCCAAAACAATCAATCATTGCATTAAATTTTTCAAATTCAGCATTCCCTTTATCATTATGAAATATTAATAAAGTTCCACCTTGCCTTACCCAATTACTGATTGCTAATCCATCAAACATTGTTGCATAATTTGGCGTTGGATTATCTGCCACATTATCGGCATCAACAATTATATACACATCAACACCCTGCAAATTCTTTGCTGTTGGGGCTTCGTATAAAGTTTTGGTTGTTGCACCAAATTTGTTAAACACACTGCCAAACATTGAAAAACCACCATTATTTTTTTCATTCCATTTGTAGTGCCAGCTCTTCTCAATACCAGTAATGTCTTTCTTTTTTTCATTGTTGAAATAACTATCCAGCATCACCACTTTTCCTTTGCCAATTACTGATGTTTCCAACATTTCCATTTCAACAGCAGCAGCAATAAAAACGCCCAAACCTTTTGGATCATTTTTAATAACAGGCTCACTAAAATAATATTCCAAACTTCCATCCCTGTAAGGGTTTCCACCTAAGCCACTCACTTTTACGGTGCCATACAAATTGGTTTGCCCATTTTCTTCTTTAATAAATTGCTTCACAATGCCATTATATCCTTTTTTAGCAATGGTAATTTTTGTTTGTGAAATATAATTTTTTCGAACAGCTTTTGCAATAGCATACACAAACTGACAACTTGCAGATGCTTCAGCATAATTTCTTTTATCAGTTACATTCATTACATCTAACCACAAACCATTTTTTTGTTGTTGCTTTTCAACTGCAGCAACCAGCCTGTTTAAGATGTTGATTAACTCTTTTCTTTTAGGATGATTTTCTGGAAAATAATCTAACACATCCACCAAAGCTGTGGCATACCAACCCATTGCTCTACTCCAAAAATTGGGTGAAGTTCCAGTTGATTTGTTTGCCCATTTTTGTTCTTTACTTTCATCCCAGGCGTGATACAACAAACCAGTTTTTGTATCTCTTATATGATTTTCTATCCAAATAAATTGGTTGGCAATATCGTTGAAAGCTGTATTATCATTGGTAAAATTGGCATACTCACAATAAAAAGGTTCAGCCATATACAAGCCATCCAACCACATTTGGTTTGGATAAATTTTCTTATGCCAAAATCCACCTTCCTTAGTGCGTGGTTGCTGCTTCAATTGCTCACGAAGTTTGGTTGCAGCTTTCCAATATTTTTCATTGTTGGTTACCTTATACAAACTCATCAAAGCCCTGCCATTGCAAACATTGTCTATATTAAAATCCTCAAACTTGTATGTCTTAATTGTGCCATCATCTTTCACAAAAAAATCGACTTGCTTTTGTATGTAATTGAAATATTTTACATCACCTGTTTTATACCACAAATCTTCCACTGACTTCAAAACAACACCCATATCATAAGTCCATTTTGCAGGCTTGTTGTCCAATGCAAAACTGTCTTTCCAAAGGTTCATTGTAGTAGCTGCAACTTTCTCACTCAATGGTTGAGATTGAGCAACAGCAATGCTTACAGCGAATAATATGGTTAATATTTTTTTCATTTTTTTCTTGCCACAAAGACACAAAGGAACAAAAATTCTCTTAGTGTCTTAGCGACTTTGTGGCTATTGTATTTTAATATTTTCTTCCTTAGCTCCAAAACCAACTTCCATTTTTTTCTTAGCTTTATTGGCATCTGTATTTAATACTTTAATGCTTCCTGTTCTATCACCTTCTGCTTGTACCAATAAGTCAGCAGATTTATAATTAATTTTATCAAACACAATTCCATCGCTGTTTAATACGTACAACAAAGGATTTGTTTCTTTAGTAATAAGATTTACATTTTTAATATTTACACCAGTTGCTTCCTGAATATCAACACCCACTTTTGCTTGCAAAGTCATATTCTCAAGGTTAATATTCTTAATGTGCATTTCAGGAATGCCACGAACGAAAATCGCTTTCTCTGCACCATTACATACAACATTCTTTACATAAAAATCCTTGAAGATTGGGGTAGTTTCATCAACAGGTTTCAACTCAATTTTTGGCGGCTCACGTTTTTCACCAGCCAATACCACAGGGTCTTTTGCCATATAATACATATCAAACAAAATGGCTTCAGCAGCTATATCCTTCATCCTTATTCCATCAATATAAATTTTCTCAACAACACCACCTCTGCCACGAGTTGTTTTAAAACGAAGACCAATATCAGTTCCAATAAAAGTGCAGTTGCTTACATACAAATTTTTAGCACCACCACTCATCTCACTTCCAATTACAAAACCACCGTGGGCGTGATATACAATGCAATTTTTTATGATGCCATTTTCAGTTGGCATATTTCTTTTTCTGCCTTCTGTATCTCTGCCACTTTTTATACAAATGCCATCATCACCAACATCAAAAGTGCTATTTTCAATTAAGAAGTTTTTACAGCTTTCTATATCAATACCATCGCCATTTTGAGCATACCAAGGATTTTTTGCATACACGTTTCTTACAGTTAAATTCTCACACATCAAAGGATGCAAATTCCACGCAGGAGAGTTTTGAAAGGTAACGCCATCAAGCAATACATTCTTACAACTCATTAACACTACTAAATTTGGACGAAGAAAATCTTTGTATTTCATTACAGACTCCAACGTTTCCCCATCAGCTTTAACCCCAGGTTTTTTAACTTTTGTTCCAGCCAAACTTGATGCACTTGGATACCAGGTTTTGCCATCTTCACTCAACACACCACCACTGGCAACTTTATTTTTCCATTGCGTTCCTGTCAGTTTATCTTTTTTTACCATACGCCAAGCATCGCCATTTCCATCAACAATGCCACTGCCTGTAATAGCTATGTTTACTGCGTTTGCAGCACTTATGGGCGACTGGTTTCTAAATCCATCCAAGCCTTCCCAATTCATTTCAACAACTTTATATTCATTCAAATCATCAGTAAATTGAAGAATTGCATCTCTTTTTATGTGCAGGTTTACATTGCTTTTTAAAACAATGGGTGCAGTTAACCAAAAACCACCTGGCACCAAAACAACACCTCCACCTTTTTTGCTACAAGCATCAATAGTTTTTTGTATGGCGACAGTGTTTAACGTTACACCATCAGCAACAGCACCATATTTAGCAATATTGAAAGTGTCTTTCTTGAAAGTGGGTTGCGTTATCTTGAAATTTTGTGCGTTTGCAAAAGAGAAAAAGCAAATCGAAACAGCAAACAATATTTTTTTTATAGCTATCATAATATATTTTCTAAAAAAGGCTATACAGCACCTAAGCCATATAGCCTATTGGTTGTTTTATTGCTCAGTTGAGCTTGGGTATAAAAACAGAAATTTTAATCATTAACTAAACTAACCAAAAAAAAGTGCTGTTTTGCTGAATTAAATCAAGCAGAGGAACTTCAAGTTAAAAGTTCTATTTAAAATATTGCAGAAAATGGCACAAATAATCAAGTTAGAAATACAATTTTACAGTAGTTTTTATTGCTGCAAACTGCTTTAAAAATCTTTATTTGTGCAAACGTTGTCGGTTGCGATGTCAACTAAATAGGTAAGGAAAATTTTAAACAATATTCAGATTTTCAAACATATCAGCAACCATTTTTTCTAAGTTATAATCTTGTTGCCAACCCCAATCTTTTCGGGCAACAGTATCATCAATGCTTTGAGGCCAACTGTTGGCAATAGCTTGTCGGTAATCTTGTTTGTAACTTATTGTAAAATCTGGAATATGTTTTTGAATTGCAGCTGCAATTTCCTTTGGCGAAAAGCTCATTCCTGCTACATTGTAGGAGTGTCGAATAGAAACTTTGTGAGCATCTGCTTCCATCAATTCAATAGTTGCTTTTATAGCATCTGGCATATACATCATTGGCAAATAGGTATCTTCTGTTAAAAAACATTCGTACTTTTTATTCTCCAATGCTTCATAAAAAATTTCAACTGCATAGTCTGTAGTGCCACCACCTGGTGCAGATTTATAACTTATTAACCCTGGATAACGAAGGCTGCGAACATCAACTCCATAGCGATTGAAATAATAATTGCACCAAAACTCACCTGCATATTTGCTGATGCCATAAACAGTTGTAGGTTCTATAATTGTTTGTTGAGGACAATTTTGTTTGGGGCTTGTAGGTCCAAAAACTGCAATGCTACTAGGCCAATAAACTTTGTGTATTTTTTCTTCACGAGCAATATCCAGTACATTCAAAAGGCTTTGCATATTTAAGCTCCAAGCAAGGTTGGGATTTTTTTCACCAGTTGCAGAAAGGATAGCAGCAAGCAAATAAATTTGTGTGATGTTCTGACGAATCACTTGTACGTGCAACATTTCTTTATTCATCACATCGAGGCTTACATAAGGTCCAGAGCCTTTTAGCAATTCGTTTTCTTCTCTTAAATCACTTGCAACAACATTGCTGTTTCCATACATCTTTCTCAGTGCAAGTGTAAGCTCAACGCCTATTTGCCCAGAAGCACCAATGACTAATATTTTTTCTTTTTGCATTTCATCGTTATTTTAAAAATCAAATATCTAAGAAAATGCAATCAAATTAGTACTGGTTCAAATAATAATCTTTGTAATTGCTATTTCATCATTTTAATAACAACATATCCAATGATGCATAGAGCAATAATTAGGAAGATTGAAAGCAGCGTCCAATCGTTAAGTTCTATACGATTTTTAAGTCTGCGTTTCTTTTTTGATGAAGTGTAATTGTGTAAATGTTTGTTTAAATCATTAACATAAACATCAATATTTTTTTGCTGTTTAACAATTTCTAAGCCTTCAACAGCATCATTTAGTAAATCAGATTCAGCCATTTGTTTTTCAAATTCGTGCAACTCTTGTCCTGACAATTTACCTTCAAGATATTTCATCAAACGCTCATCGTTGTTGGCTTGTGTTATTTTGTTTGATGGTTTCATTGTTGCATTCTCTTTTTTTCAATCAATATTTTCAAATTTCTTTTTCCATTTTGAATATGGCTTTTCACTTGCATCAACGTAAAGTTAGTAGCTGCTACAATTTCATTATAAGATTTTTTTTGTAAATAAAATAAACTAACGCAAAGCTTTTGTTCTTTATTCAACTCATCAATAGAAGCCTCTAAAAAATTATAATCAATTTCTTTTAGTTTTATTTCTTCTACATCAAAGCTATCTTCTATTGTATGTTGTTCAGAAATATCTGTTATGATATTTTTATTTCTCAATTGCATTAAACAATTGTTTTTTGCAACCATATAAATCCAAC
Source organism: Chitinophagaceae bacterium (assembly GCA_025363075.1). Classification (GTDB taxonomy): domain Bacteria; phylum Bacteroidota; class Bacteroidia; order Chitinophagales; family Chitinophagaceae; genus CAIVPM01. Next base: position 21,722 of record JANYEP010000193.1, read on the forward strand.
TTTTGAAATAGGTAACCTTGTATTTTGAAAGTTCGTGAATAGCTTTTAAAAATATTTGTTGAACAGTATCTCTTGCCTTTGTTTCATCTTTTAAATATTTCATACAAGTTCCAAAAAGCAACAAGGTATAGCGTTGTAGCAAAATGCCAAGCCATTCGTTATTGTTAGATTGATAAAATCTTTCTAACAATTCATCATCCGAAATATTATCAAATTGTTTTTTTATCACCGCAGAAAAATAAAGGTTTAATGTTTAGATGCAGTAAGAAGTAAATTGCATAAAACAGTTGTTTTACTTAAAAGGATTTGTATAAAATTTATCAGCAAGATAAGAAGTATCTGTAAGTGTATTAAGAAAACTAATCAACTGTTTTTTTTCTTTAGTAGTAATTGTAAAGCCTTCAACAAACTGGTTTTTGCTGGGATGCAATTTACCATCGCCAGCAAATTCGCCTTTTTCAATAAGCCTTCCACCTCTTGCATAATGCTCAATTACCTCATTAAGATTAGCAGCAGTTCCATCGTGAAAATATGGAGCTGTGATAGCAATATTTCTCAAGCTTGGAATTTTAAATTTACCAATATCATCCCTATCATTTGTTTCGTTGTATAACCCATTATCATTGTGTGCATACAAACTATCCCTGCCAATATTGTATAATCCTATATTTTGATAATGGTTCATTCTGGTAAACTCTGGTTCATCAAAATCGTTGCTGCTATGGCATTTTCTACAATTTGTTTTATCACTAAAAAATAGTTTTTCACCAGCCAATTCATCCTCACTAAACTTTACTTTTTTCTTCTTCCACAAATCATATTTTGAATTGTGAAATTTTAGTTGCGTTACAAATGCTGCAATAAAATCTTTTGCCATTCTCCAATTCAATGTTGAGATTCCTTTTTGATTAAAGAGTGGCAAGTATTTTTCATCTTTAAAAACAAATTGTAGTAATTCATTGTTTATAGAATCATTGCCCATTTCAACAGGATGTTTGCCAAACAAAGGAATGCTTGATTGCTGTTGCAGGGTTACAATTTTTTCATCAGCCCAATTAAAAGTTTCGTTATCTGCAAGATTGATAAGTGTTGGAGCATTTCTTTTAACTGTATCGCCAAATGCTCCTTTAGAAGTTAGTTCTCCATCGGTAAATGCAAGTTTAGGATTGTGGCAGCTTGCACAGGATTTTGTTTTATTTATTGACAGCCTTGTGTCAAAAAATAATAGCCTTCCAATTTGTGCATCAAGATTGTGTTGTGGAGTTTTATTTATGACAAAACCGCTACCTACAATTACACCTGTGATAATAAGAATTATATAAAAATATTTCATTGTAAAATAATTGATTGCAAAATAATATAAAACATTTAACGTTTGTAGCAGAAGTCATTTTATCCTAATAACCAACACCCAAAATTCAATGCCAACTACCACTTCAACATAATCTTAAAAAGTTTGTTGCTCCTTTATTTAAGGGATTGCATACAAAGTTTATCCAAATCATTTTTGCATTATCAAATCGTCAACCTCCCGACGCATTATTAATAAAAAAATAAAAAATTATGTTTCTTATTGCCTGTTTATCTATTGCGGTTTTTATTACACTATTACGAGTATATAAATTAGTAGTTTTAAACAAATTTTTTAATGAGTCAGTATCAATTGAATCAAATGTATCTCCATTAGAAAGTTATTTTTTAACCAAAGAACTTAATGCTTACACATTTATTAAAAAATTCAAACTAAGGTTTTTATTCTCTACTGTTTGTGTATGGTTGGTATTGGTATTTAACATCTCGGCAAATGTGAGTTTTTGGCCAAATGTAAAAGGATTAACACTTGAAGATAAACAAAACAGTATTGCATTTAGAAACCTTAGAGGTAGCAATTGCATCAATGAGTTTAATGCCTTAAAATCTGTTCTTGATAACGCATCAAAAAATGATTACACGACTTCTGACATCACAAATATTTTGGGAAGTCCTGATAAGGTTTTAAACAACGGCACGACTTTGCAGTATAACTTGTTTCCATCAAACACTGGCTGTATTGGCGTTGTAGAGTGTAACAACAATAAAGTGACGAAGTGTAGCATTAAAAATTGCAACTAATTTTTTTCATAGGTACGGATAGGTTTAAGCCTGCAAATGCAAATTTGTGGGCTTTTTTATTTACCAGGTTTTCTTACCTTCTTTTGCTTTGTCTAATATTCCAGGTTGGCTGGTTATCTTGCATTTTCAACAAAATGGTTTCATAATATTTTTTATTTAAACTATCTGTTTTATTAACCACTTTCTTCTCTTCCTCAATTGCTTCTTCTTTATTACCCATTTTATACAACAAGTTAGCATAAAGGTTTTGGTACTTTAAAGATTCATTATAGGCTCGCACACATTTTTTTATCCACTCCAATGATTTAAACAAGAGTTTTTTATTTTCAGAATTATAAAAAGATTGTAAACTATATGTATATAGTAGAGTACTTGTGGTATCAGTATTGGGATAATCTTTTATTAATGCATTATAAGCTTTTAATGCTTTATGTGGACAGTCTTCTAAAATGTATGTCGATACTTTAATGCGAGCCAAAAGCTTATCGAAATAATCTGGATAGATGTTTCGATATCTTGCTGCAACTAAACTCCACCTATCATCATAATTTCTATTGATAATAGTCTCTTTATTTAATTTTTGCTCAATCAGTTGTTCAATAATTTTTTCCACTTTTTGTTTACCCATCACCTCAACCCATTGTTGCTTGTTTTGGTATAATTGTGCTAGTACGAAAGAATCGGAATAAAAATAAATACTTGAGAACAATTCGCCATTTTCTTTTGTGAAATAATTGATATTATCATTCAAATATGCCTTTAAATATGTATCTGTGTTTTGCCTTTCTTGAGCAACAAAGTTTTTAAAAAAAGTATTGGTAAATTTTATATCTCGTCTACCCATTTCATATTGCTGTTGCAAATAATAATATTGCTTTAAAGTGTCAAAAATTGCAGACCCATTTTCAATAAAAAAATCTGCATCACCAACACCGACAAACTTATGGATGGGTTTTGCAGTATTATCAAAAATTAGGAATGTAGGATAAGCATTTACTTTATATAAAGTTGAGAAAGCATTTGCAATAGGCCGTAGAGAGATTGTTTCGGAATCATCTTTTATATTTTCATCAAATTGTAAAGTAAAACTCACAAAATATTTATTAAAAAAATCTCCTACTATTTTTTGTGGAAATATTTGCTTTTTTGCAAGTGTACAAGGTCCACACCAAGTAGTGTAGCAATCAATAAAAACATATTTATTTTGTGCTTTTGCCCTGCTGAATAATTCATCCCAATTATCAGCAGAAATTCCCCTTTCAAACTTCACCCCAACATCTTCTTTATTCTGTGCCATCACCAACACAGGCAACAACAACATTAGTACAATTAATTTTTTCATTTGTTGATTTAATTTATTGTTTATTCCAAGTGGATTTACCTTGTTTCATTTTATCTAAAGTTTCCAAGTATGATTTTTTTTCTTTTTCATCTACCAATTCAAGTGCACTGGTTTCTGTTTCTATGGCTTCTTTTGTTTGCCCAAGTTTATAAAGTAAGTTGGCGTAAGTATCTAAATACATTGGATTGTCTTTGTCTTGTTCTAAACTTTTTTTGCTCCAGGAAAGGGCTTTGTTGAGAAGGGTTGTGTCGTTGATATTTAAAAATGTTGCCCAAGCGTAAGAGTTTAACTCTGAAAAAGTAAGTTTTGAAATAATGTTTGAATCAATATTATTTGTAATAGATTGATATAATTCAGGTTTTTTGAAGTCATTATTAAATAGTTGTCTTATTAAAAATTTGATACTCTCCTCTTTTCCATATTTCGGATATTTTTCTTCAAATAATTTTATTAAATCGTATGGATTAATAATATTTGGATTGTAATAGCGAATAGCAATTTGTTTAGATATTTCGCCTTTATAAAACTTTTCTAATGTATCTGGGCTAATAACTTTTTTCCATAAATCCTGATTATTATACATATAGTCGAATGCAACATTTTTTGTATATTGATGCATTATTAGTTCGCCATTTTCTTTAGTAAATAAATTATCTCTTGTTTTGATGAATTCTTTTAAATAATAGTCTACTGTTTCGTTTGAGTTATGAATTGTTGATAGCAAGTTCCTAAAGAATTCAATATCTCTATTGCCATTGTTAAATTCTTCTATCATTTGATAGTAATTTTTTTTGCTATTTACTACATTCTGTAAATCTTCAAGAAATTCATCAGCATTATTTGGAAGGGGGTATCTTTTATGTAAGTGTTTACCTTGTTTTGAGAAAAAATATGAAGGTACACCCTGACCACCTGTTGGTACAGGCATTAAACTATCTAAAAAAAAATTATGGGATGAAAAATCAATATATCCATTTTTAAATTCTTTAAATGGTATAAAGAAGCAAATAAAATGATTATTCAAATAGTCGAGAATTACCTGATTATTATAAATTGTTTTTAATTTTTTTAGAGATTCGCTATTATTTTCAAGAAAGCCGTATTGCATATAAATTATCTTATCCTCTTTTACAGCTCTTGCAATAATTTTATTCCATTTAGCTAAGTCTAAATCTTTAACAAAAACTATATCTTTTGGGAAGTCTTGCCCAATCACCAACACAGGCAACAACAATAGAACAATTAATTTTTTCATTTGTTGATAGATAATAAAATGATGTGGTAAACATAAAACAAGAAAGAGATTGTTTTTTACACAATCTCTTTTCATTTATAATTCTAATAATGCTTTTACTGGGTCTTTGCCAAACAGCAGCAATGCTGGGTTTTCGAGCAATTCTTTTAAGCGAACCAAGAAACTTACACTCTCTCTTCCATCAATAATTCTATGGTCGTAGCTAAGGGCTAAATACATCATTGGTCTTATTTCTACCTTGCCATTAATTGCCATTGGTCTGTCTTGTATTTTATGCATTCCAAGTATAGCACTTTGTGGAATATTAATAATTGGTGTACTCATTAAACTACCAAACACACCACCATTGGTAATGGTGAAAGTGCCACCAGTTAAGTCTTCTGCAGTTAATTTGCTATCACGAGCTTTTGCAGCTAAAACACCAACAGTTTTTTCAACATCAGCCATACTCATACTTTCTACATTACGCATCACAGGCACAGTTAAACCACGAGGTGTAGAAACAGCAATGCTAATGTCTGCATAATCGTGATAAATTAATTCGCCATTATCTATGTAGGCATTTACAGTTGGCCACTCACTTAAAGCAATGGCACAGGCTTTTGCAAAAAAGCTCATAAAGCCTAAGTTAACACCGTGTGCTTCTTTAAACTTGTCTTTATTTTTTGCACGGATTTCCATTATTGCTCCCATATCCACTTCGTTAAAAGTAGTAAGCATTGCAGTAGTATTTTTCGCCTCAACCAAACGTTTAGAAATAGTTTTACGAAGGTTGCTCATTTTTTCTGTGCGAACATTTCTGGTGTTTAACTCTGCACCAGCAAATGCTTTTTTACCAGGATGAGACAATGCTTCAAGCACATCATTCTTCATTATTTTACCCCCAAACCCAGTAGGCTCAATGGTTTTGGTGTCAACTTTTTTATCTGTAATAATAGCAGATGCAACTGGTGTGGCTTTGACAGGTTCGTTACTCGTTTCTTGTTTCTCGTTTTTAGGTTGCTCAGCTTTTTTATCTTCTGCTTTAGCAGCTATCGGTTGACTGTTGTCTGTTGACTTTTCAGGCTTCACAGCAGTTTCATCAATTTGTGCCAAGATACTTCCTATTAAAATTGTATCCCCTTCGTTAGCCATTGTTTTTAATACACCCGCTTGCTCAGCATTTACTTCAAAAGTTGCTTTTTCACTTTCAACTTCGGCAATTACTTCATCACGGTCAACGTATTGTCCATTTTGTCTTGTCCATTTTAGCAAGGTTACTTCGCTAATTGATTCTCCTACCGATGGTACTTTAATGTCTATCATATAATTAGTGTTGAAAAACTAATTTTGAATTAGTTTTTTTATTTCGTCAATAAATTTTTCTGCTAAGGTTAAATTCTGATTTAGTTCTTCACTATCAACTTTAGCAAAAGGAGTATTCTCAATCTCTCTCCATCTTCTTAATAAATTAGAATAAAATTTATACAAACTATTTTCTAAAATATTATTATCAATAAAATGTTGTTTAAACATTAATTGCAAACCATTATGTGTTTTTACTCTTGAGATATTATGGCTAATAGTTAAAGCAGTTATAATATCAAAACAAGAGAAATAAAGACTATGAATTGCAAATTCAAAAGACTTATTATTTTGCAAAATCTTTGCAGCATTAAAGCTATTAGTAGATTTTTGAACCCAATATTTTGTCAGTACTTCTTTATTTGAATCCATAAAAATAAATAACAATAAAACAATTTAACAAACAACCCAAAACCTCAAACAATATCCTAAATCTCAAACGCCATATTAATTATTCCTTCCTGCTCTACCTTATGCACTTTAGCATAGCCTGTAGCCGTTGCTGCACTTGCATTTCGGCTGATGACGCCAAAATTTATTCCTTTCACATTCATCTTTAAAAAACTTGCAGCACCCATATTCAATGGTTCTTCCTGTACCCAAAACCAAATAGCTTTTGCATATTTTTTATACAAAGCATCCAATTGTTTTTGTGGTAAAGGATATAATTGCTCCACACGAATAATGGCAATATCTTGCCTATTTTCTTTTGCTTGTTTTTCGGCTAATTCAAAATACATTTTGCCTGTGCAGAACAATACTTTTTTCACAGTAGTTGCATCTGTTACAAAACTATCGTCAATGGTTTCTTTAAACCCACCATTTGTAAAATCATCAATGTGGCTATAGCTTCCAGCGTAACGAAGGTTTGCTTTTGGTGAAAAATTAATCAATGGTTTTCTAAACTGCCAAGCTACTTGTCTGCGTAAAGCGTGAAATAAATTTGCAGATGTTGTGATGTTTGTAACCACCATATTCAACTCGGCACATTGCTGTAAAAATCTTTCCAATCTTGCACTACTATGTTCTGGACCTTGACCCTCATAACCATGTGGCAACAACATTGTAACGCCATTCATTCTGTTCCATTTTTGCTCACCAGCACTTATAAATTGATCAATCATTGTTTGAGCTCCATTGCAAAAATCGCCAAATTGAGCTTCCCAAATTACCAGTGCATCTGGGTTTGCCATTGAGTAGCCATATTCAAAACCCAATACACCATATTCACTCAAGAGAGAATTATAAATCCTAAACTTCG
>JANYEP010000156.1 GCA_025363075.1 Chitinophagaceae bacterium
GCTTAAGCCAACTGCAATGAATGAATAATTAGCATAAAAAAATCCCCCAACAGTTACGCAGCATCAAAAATTTTCCAATACAATTTATCATTAATCGTTATTGTCAGTGTAGCTATATTTGGCTTTATATTAAAACAGTAGTTAATGGCAAATCATTGTTTGAATTGTAACGAAAATGTAGTGGGTAATTATTGCAGCAATTGTGGGCAAAAAACATCTACACACCAATTTTCTATAAAGCATTTTTTTGTACACGACTTTTTGCACGGCATCCTACACCTTGATAAAGGTTTACCTTATACAATTAAAGAATTGTTTACCCGCCCGGGGCATAGCATTAGAGAATATGTACAAGGCAAAAGGATAAAGCATTTTAATTATTTTGCTACAGTAATTTTTATTTTGGCACTCGACCATTTTGTTAGTGGTTGGTTTCATATAGATGTTGCAAAGTTTATGAGCAGTTCTACAGGGTTTTTAAAAGTTGCAAAAGAATACTCAAAAATTCTTTCTTTTCTGGGTGTCCCTTTTTATGCTTTGGTGAGTTATTTGATGTTTAAAAAAAGCAAACAAAACTTTACCGAAAACCTGGTGCTAAACATCTATATGCTTTGTGGTTGGTTATTTATTGGTTTTTTGTTTAAAATTTTGATTATATTCATTCATAGCAGCGAGGCTTTTCACACAGCTAATCTTTTTTTTGTTGCATTTATACATATTTATATATCTGTTTTTTATTATCAATATTTTTCTGCATTTAAGTATAAAAAAATATCTTTAATCATCAGGTCTATATTAATGGCATTGATTATTTTGTTTTTGAAACAGCAAATCAATAATCTTATAAATGAAATAGGGCTAAGATATTTTCATTAATAATTAGCATAAAAAAATCCTCCAACACTTACGCAGCATCAGAGGATTTTTAAAGAAAGAAACACACAAAATTTTTTATGCAGGCAAAGCTGCTTTTTGTGTTTGCACGGCAGTGATAAGTGAATCTGCTTCGGCAATTTCCAAATCAATTTTTGCCTGTTCAAATTCATTCATCAACAAAGCAATTGAACCATAATTTTCTTTTTTCTGGTTCAACAAAAATGCTTTTAACTCCAGCTTTTTTTGCTTGGTTATGTTAGCATCTTTTACATCACCATTGGGCAAGCTGGCAATAACTGTTGTTAAAGCTGTAAGCTGTGCATTGGTGCTGCTTAGGTCTGCATCAACTTCGTCTGCAGTTGTTGCGAAGTTTACATTTTGGTGATTTACTGTTGTTTTACGATACTGCAAATCGTCTTTCCCTTTGTTAGCCACTTGAATTAAAGCATCACAATCGGCTTTGCTTGTGAGCTTGTTTACTGAATAATTCATAACATTTTTTTTGTTGATGTAAACCTCTGCAACTATTTGTTAATAAAGTGTTAATGAGATTTCTTTAAGAAATAATTAACTAAAACAATTTTGTAAATCTTTAATAAGTTTTCATTTTGCTAATACCACCAATCTTATCAACCACTACATTTGCATCCAATCAATTTTATAAATAATCAATAATTAAAAATGGCACAAAAAATTAAAGTAGCAAATCCTGTAGTAGAACTGGATGGCGATGAAATGACCAGAATTATTTGGAAGTTTATTAAAGACAAATTAATTCTTCCTTACCTTGAAGTGGATATTAAATATTACGATTTGGGAATGGAATATCGTGATGAAACCAACGACCAGGTTACTGTTGATGCTGCAAATGCTATTAAACAATATGGTGTTGGAATTAAGTGTGCAACTATTACCCCAGATGAACAACGTGTAGAAGAATTTAAGTTGAAACAAATGTGGAAATCACCAAATGGAACTATCAGAAATATTCTTGATGGCACTGTGTTTCGTGAGCCAATAGTTTGTACCAATGTTCCTCGTTTAGTGCCAAACTGGACTGCACCAATTTGCATTGGTCGTCACGCTTTTGGAGATCAATATCGTGCAACAGATTTTGTAACAAAAGGCAAAGGAAAATTAACCATCACATTCGAAGGAGAAGATGGAAAAACAATACAACACGAGGTATTTAATTTTAAAGGAGATGGCGTTGCATTGGCAATGTATAATACAGATGAAAGCATTTTTGGTTTTGCTCGTTCTTGTTTTAATCAAGCATTAACTAAAAAATGGCCTTTGTATTTATCTACAAAAAATACGATTCTTAAAAAATATGATGGTCGTTTTAAAGATATTTTTGAAGAGGTTTACCAAAATGAATTTAAAGCAAAATACGAAGTTGCTGGTATTACTTACGAGCATCGTTTAATTGATGATATGGTTGCAAGTGCTTTAAAATGGAACGGAAATTTTGTGTGGGCTTGTAAAAACTATGATGGTGATGTGCAAAGTGATACAGTTGCACAAGGCTTTGGTAGCTTGGGTTTAATGACTTCTGTATTAGTTACTCCAGATGGAACTGTGATGGAAGCAGAAGCTGCACACGGAACTGTTACACGTCATTATCGTGAACACCAAAAAGGCAAACCAACTTCTACCAATCCAATTGCATCAATTTTTGCTTGGACAAGAGGTTTAGAATTCAGAGGTAAATTAGATGGCAACCAAGATTTAATTAATTTCTGTCAAGCTCTTGAACAAGTTTGTGTTGAAACTGTTGAAAGCGGTAAAATGACTAAAGATTTGGCTGTTTGTATTTATGGCAATAAAGTAAATCACGGCGAACATTATTTATATACCGAAGAATTTTTAGATGCTTTGGATACCAATTTGAAAGCTAAATTGGGATAATATTTATTGAAATATTCTTTAAATAGCCACTTTTTTAGTGGCTATTTTTGTTTTGAAAGTATTTGTATCAAACAAAAAAAAATATTGTTTCTTTGTTACATAGTTTGTAATGTTACATTCTTGTTGCAAATATTCCAAGTTGCTACAAACATTTTACTTTTTGTGTGATAGCAAATTTTGTTATGAATTTTAATGCTTTTTTTCTAAAATCTTTTCGTGTTTTGCTACTCCCATTTGCACTTGTTTATGGGCTGATAGTTGCAATTAGAAATTACCTATACGATACTAATAGACTCAAAAGTGCCACGTTTAATTTTCCTGTTATTTGTGTTGGAAATTTGGCTGTTGGAGGGACTGGAAAAAGTCCAATGGTTGAATATATTGTGAGGCTTTTAAAAAATGATTTTGAGGTTGCAACTTTAAGTCGTGGATATAAACGAAAAACAAAAGGGTATGTGCTGGCAAGTGATAAAACCACTGCTTTAGAAATTGGTGATGAGCCAATGCAATTTCATTTAAAATTTCCTGAAGTGGCTGTTGCAGTAGGCGAGGAGCGTGTTGTTGCTGTGCCACATTTGTTGCAGGATAAACCAAATTTGCAGGCAATTATTTTGGATGATGCTTTTCAGCACAGGCAAATAAATCCTGGGTTTAGTATTTTGCTTACAGAATATGCTAACAGATTTACACACGATATTTTTTTACCAACAGGAGATTTAAGAGACGAAAGAAAATCTTACAAACGAGCAAACATAATAGTTGTAACAAAATGCCCAGCAGATTTAACTCCTGCAAAAAAGAAAGAATTGCTTTATGAAATTCACGCCTGGCCAGGGCAACAAGTATATTTCACAACAATTGATTATGGTACACCCTACCATATTTTTGATAAACAAAAAACCTGGGAATTAACAGGTAAGGAAGAGGTATTATTGGTTTGTGGTATTGCTAATCCTAAACCTTTGAAAGATTATGTTCACAATCATTCTCACACTTATTATCAATTAAATTTTAACGACCACCATATTTTTAATATTGATGACTTAAACAATATAAAAAAGAAATTTGAAGGTATTGATGAAGCCAATAAAATTATTATCACAACAGAAAAAGATGCAGTTCGGTTTGTAAAATTTGATACAGAACTTTCTGACCTTCCAGTATATGTTTTGCCTATCACACATCGCTTCTTATTCAATGAGGGTAAGGCTTTTGATGATACAGTTGCATCTTACATTAAGAACCATTATTTAAATAGAGAAACTAATGCCTGAATCTAAATCAAGAAAAAACAAGCAGTCTGCAAATGCCACTTCAACAACAATTAAAGGTGTTTTAGAAATAACACGAAGTGGTTTGGGATACGTTGTTGTGCCAGATAATAAAGGTGATGTGATAGTGCGT
>JANYEP010000164.1 GCA_025363075.1 Chitinophagaceae bacterium
GACAATTTACAGTCAAACAATGAGAAGTTACAGTAAAGAAATGACAATTTACAGTTAAGAAATGACAACTTGCAGTCAAAAAATGACAACTTACATTCGAGAAATGACAACTTACATTCAGGAAAAAATAATTTTGACGAAGTTTTTCGCCGCAGTTGGTGTTCTTCACCAACTGCACAAAGCATAATCATTGTTTCGCCGATGTTTGTCTTTTCCTCACCAACATCTTTTTTTATTTATCGCTTTGTTGGCAGTCTATTGCTATAGAAATTAACTGCGAGAGGCAATTTATCTCATTCCTCAGCTATTGGGGCAACCCTCCAAGTCGTTGGGGCAACTTCCTCAGCTATTGAGGCAACCCGCCAAGTCGTTGGGATAACTTCCTAAACTGTTAGTGAACCCGCCAAGTAGCTCGGGCAGCCCTTCCAGTTACTGGAACAACTTGCAAAATCGTTGGAACAATCCACTAACAAGTTGAACAACCCAAAAACACCATACCACTAAAATAATATTCAAATTCAATCTACAACTTCATAAAATAATTGTCTAATATTACAGTTGCGTATGAAGCAAACTTTAACGATATTGCTTTTTGTAAATTCTTTTTTTTGCGATGCCCAACAAGCTGCAATTACCCCTATTGCCAAAAAAATAACACGTTTCCCCTTTACGATGCTTACTGGCGGTACTATTATCATTAAAGCACAATTGGATAATTTTTCAGATACCTTGAATTTTGTTTTTGATACTGGTAGTGGTGGCATTTCCTTAGACTCATCTACAGTTGATTATTTAAAAATTTCTAAAACAAAAACCGATAAAACCATTCGTGGTATTGCTGGCGTGCGAACACTTGATTTTGTTTTTAAACACTCCTTAAAACTACCCAATTTAATTGTTGATAATCTTGACTTTCATATTAATAATTATGATATTTTGACTAGTGCTTATGGAATAAAAATAGACGGTGTTATTGGCTATAGTTTTTTAAATAAGTATATTGTTAAAGTAAATTATGACGATAACTGGATAGAAATATATTCACCAGGAAATATAAAATATCCTCGCACTGGCTATACACTTCATCCTCGATTTACTGCCTTGCCAGTAGTATATACAGCTATTGCTGACAACACTAAGACAATTGGCAGTTTTATTTTTGATACAGGTGCAGGATTGAATATGTTATTGAATGAAGACTATGTTGCTGATAGCAGCCTTTTCATTAAAAAAAAGAAATTGTTTACCACACAAGCAGAAGGAATTGGTGGAAAGAAAATAATGACTACAACTGTGGTAAAAAAAATAGCGGTTGGGCCATATAAATTTAGAAGCGTGCCGGTTTATGTTTTTAAGGATAATTATAATGTTACCAATTATCCTCAAATGGGTGGCGTTATTGGTAATGATATTTTAAGGAGATTTAACCTGATAATTAACTATCCTAATCAGGAAATACACATCAAACCCAACACCCATTTTTTTGATGAATTTGATTACTCCTACACAGGTTTGGGCTTGTATCAGGTAAATGGTCAAATACAAGTTGAAGATATAGTTGACAACAGCCCTGCTGCTAAATGTGGGTTTAAAATTGGCGACATTGTTTTTGCTGTTGATAACAATTTTACCCACAGTATGCAAGCATATAAACAAGCCCTGCAAAATGCAGGAAGCTCAATAAAAGTAATGGTTTTAAGAGACAATCAACCAGTGGTATTAGAGCTGGAAATACAGCATTTAATGCGTTGATTATGCTACATTGCTTTATAACATTTTACCCAAAAAATCTACTAACTCAGATTTCGTAATAGGAATGCCCATAATCTTATTATAAGCAACTGCATCAACCATATATTGGTCACGAATAATCTTTACTAATTGCCCATTATTAATTTCTGGGATAACTACTTTATCAAAGTTATTAATGATGTCTCCAAGGTTTTTTGGAAAAGGACGTATGTACCTCAAATGTGCGTGGCTAACAGATTTACCTTGTGCCTGCAATTCCAATACTGCACTTTTTATTGCACCATAAGTACTACCCCATCCAAGCACTAAAACCTTGCCTTTATCTGCACCAGTATCCAATGTTTGCAAAGGAATATAATCTGCAATTTTATCAACCTTAGCCTGACGGGTTTTCACCATATGTTGGTGGTTATCGGCATCGTAACTTATGTTTCCTGTAATGTCTTGTTTTTCCAAGCCACCAATTCTATGTTCCAGATTTGGCGTGCCAGGAATGGCCCAAGGACGAGCTAATTTTTCATCTCTTTTGTAAGGCAAAAATTTCTCTTCACCTTCATCCAACCCTTCTTTATATTTTACTTTAATAGGCTTTAAGTCTGCACTTTGAGGAAATTTCCAAGGTTCAGCACCATTAGCAATATATCCATCGCTCAAGAAAATTACTGGGGTCATATGCTCTACAGAAATTCTTGCAGCTTCATACACAGCATCAAAACAATCGCTTGGTGTAGATGCAGAAACAATAGGCATTGGACACTCGCCATTTCTGCCATAATATGCCTGCATTAAATCGCTTTGTTCAGTCTTTGTTGGCAAGCCTGTTGACGGCCCACCACGTTGAATATTTATAATCAACAATGGAATTTCAAGCATTACTGCAAGTCCCATTGCCTCTGCTTTTAAAGCCATTCCAGGGCCACTTGTTGTTGTAATTCCTAAATGCCCACCATAGCTTGCACCAATGGCTGAAGTAATGGCTGCAATTTCATCTTCTGCCTGAAAAGTTTTAATACCAAACGATTTGTATTTACTCAATTCGTGCAAAATATCTGATGCTGGCGTAATGGGATAAGAACCCAAAAATAATTTCAATCCACTTATTTCACCAGCAGCAATCAATCCATAAGAAACTGCCTGATTACCCATAATACTACGGTATTTCCCTGCTGGCAATTTTGCTTTTTCAACAGTATATCTTGTAGTAAATTCTTCTGTGGTATCGCCATAATTATAACCAGCTTGCAACACTTTTATATTGCTTTGCAAAATGGTTTCCTTTTTGCCAAATTTCTCCTTTAAAAAATCTATGGTATTTTGCAAATCACGATTATACATCCAATAAATTAAACCCAATACAAACATATTTTTTGCACGGTCTCTTTCCTTAGTTCCTAAGTCTGTAAAGTCTTTCAGCGATTCGCGGGTAAGTTTTGTAATATCAACTTTTGTTACCTCGTATCCTTCTAAGCTGTTGTCTTCAATAGGATTTACACCATCTGCATAATTTGCCAAACGCAAATTTTTGCTATCAAAACCATCGGTGTTTACAATAATTTTTCCACCCTTTTTCAAGCCCTTTAAATTGGCTTTTAAAGCAGCAGCATTCATAGCAACCAATACATCACAACTATCACCAGGTGTATAAACCTTGTTTGAAGAAAAATGTAATTGAAAGCCACTCACACCAGCCATTGTACCTATTGGAGCTCTAATTTCAGCAGGGAAATCAGGGAAAGTTGCAAGGTCAATACCCAGCAAAGCAGTATTGTTGGTAAACTGCTGACCAGTAAGCTGCATTCCATCACCACTATCACCAGCAAATTTTATTACCACTTCCTGTAAGACTTGTTCGTTAGTATTCATAAAGCAAATTTTAGAATGTTGCGAAAATACGCAACCCTTATTGCCATTAAAATCTATTTTTTCTACAATCGTTTGCAAAAACAATGTTTACTTATTTTTGCCGTTTGAATTTAGTATGAATTATAAACAACCAAGGCTAATGTTGAGTACCATTTTATTTCCAGTATTATTTTTTTTATTTGGATGTAGCGAAGGAAATAATAATCCACAAAAAAATACCACCCTTAAAAAAACTGCTACTCCTGCAAAAGTGGATAGCATTAAAAAAGTTGATACCGTTAAAACACTTTCATCAACTGCAATTAACTACGATACCACAAAAAAATATATCTATTTAACTTTTGATGATGGCCCTCAAAATGGCACTGTAGCTTGCTTTGAGCTATGTAAGAAACTTGGTGTGAAAGCAACTTTTTTTATGGTTGGCAAACACGCTGCTACACCACATTTGAGGCAAATTGTAGCAGACATAAAAAATGCTTATCCACAAATATTATTGGCAAATCATAGCAATACACATGCTAACGATAAGTACCACTATTTTTATCAGCATCCACAAATGGCTGCTGAGGATTTTTATCTGGCACAAAAAATCTTAGATATTCCGTTTAAAATTATTCGCTTGCCTGGCAATCCTTCGTGGGTGAGAGAAGGTAAATTGCGTGCATCTTCTTTAACAAAACCTGTGTGCAATATTCTCGATAGTGCAGGCTACAATGTAATTGGTTGGGATGTTGAGTGGAACTTTAACCATAAAACTGCAAACCCTGTTGAAAGCCCAGAAAGACTAGCAAGAATTGTGGCAAAAAACATTGAGAACAATGATATGAATGTAAAAAACCATTTGGTGATTCTTACACACGACAGAATGTTTCGCAATCAAAACTATACAGATTCTTTGGCTAAGTTTATTACACTTTTAAAGGAAAATAAAAACTATGTTTTTGAAACAATTGACCATTATCCTGGCTTGAAGAAGCTGAAATAATAATACTTATACTTCACAAGACTTTGCAATTGTTAAACTTTAACCCTGAATTATAAACTGTATAACTTTTTTATACATTTGCTTCACTAAAATTTAAAATAATATGGCACTTTTTCAATCGGGTAATCCTACACTTACCGACAAAATTTTCAATCGCAGTCGCACAGAAGTTGGCGATATGCAAGGTACAATGACTGTTCGTGGCACTATGAACAAATTTGGGTTTTTGATGTTAATGGTTTTAGGTGCAGCAGCCTACACTTGGCAACTTTATTATCAACAAAACCCAGAACTAATGAGAACATTAATGCTTGTTGGCGTTTTTGGGGGATTGGTTATTGGTTTAGTAATTTCTTTTAAACCACAAACTGCAACTTACCTCGCTCCTGTTTATGGAATTTTGGAAGGCTTTTTTGTGGGTGCTTTATCTGCAGTTTTAAATGATGCTTTTAAAGAAAAATATCCCGACATTATTATTAATGCAGTAGGTCTTACACTTGGCGTTGCAGTAGCAATGTTTTTGCTTTATAATTTTAGAATTATAAAACCAACTGAAAAATTCAAGAGCATTATTTTATCTGCAACAGTTGGAATAGGCATTTTTTATTTAATCAGTATTCTATTGAGTTTGTTTCACGTTCCTATTCAGTTTATGCAATTTGGAAACAACAGTATGATGGGCATTGGCATTAGCTTGTTTATTGTTGCAATTGCTGCATTAAACCTTATTCTCGATTTTGAAAGAATAGAAAATGGTGCAGAAATGGGAGCTCCAAAATTTATGGAATGGTACAGTGCCTTTGGTTTATTGGTTACAATCGTGTGGCTTTATATCGAAATTTTACGGTTACTAAGTCGGTTTTCAAAAAAATAAAAAAATATTTTACAAATTCCCAACCTTTTGTTCGTGTGATGTTGTATATGTTAGTGATTTTAACATTAACATTTTAGTTGGTTATTAAACAATTTAATGTTCGGGTGTCCTCCCTTGTTTCCACGAGGGAGTCTTTTTTTCTAAGATTATCACTTAAAATATTAAAAAAGTACGATACATTGTATCGTGCTTTTTTTGTTTATTGCTCTATTTGTGTTTTGTATGTAGTAGCATAATAGCCATTTTGCAGCATCAACTCTTGGTGTGTGCCTTGCTCTATGATGCTTCCATCTTCAAGTACAATAATTTTATCAAAAACAAATTCCCTGAAAATTCTGTGAGAAATAAACAGTGCAGACTTTTTTTGCAGAAACTGTGTTAAGGCATTACCAATTTTCTTTTCAGTAATATTGTCAATAGCACTAAAGCAATCATCAAAAATGTATAGCTGTGCATCTTTCATTAAAGCACGAGAAATGGAAATTCTTTGCTTTTGACCACCACTTAGTGTAACACCACGTTCACCAATAATGGTTTCGTATTTGTTTTCAAAACTTTCAATTTCTTTATCAATAGCAGCAATGGTAGTAACTTGTTGTAAAGATATTTTTGTTGTGGCTTCATCTTCACCAAACTCAATGTTATGCTGCACTGTATCGCTAAATAAAAAAACATCTTGAGGTACATAACCAATATTTTTTCTCCATTCCTTCACATCTATTTTTTCAATGTCAATACCGTTTGCAACAACTTTTCCTTTGTTGGCATTATACAATCTTAACAGTAGTAATGCTAGGGTAGATTTTCCACTTCCAGTTTTGCCCAATACAAAGATTTTTTCATTGGTGCCAATGGTTAAGTTAACATTTTTTAATGCTTCAATACCAGAATGCGGGAACTTAAAAGATAAATCCAAAAGCTCTATGCTCAGGGTTTGAGGTTTGAAGATTTGACGATTTTGTTCTGTAGATTTATTTATTATGGTTGGCGTGGTGTGCAAAAATTCATTTAACCTTTTTTGCGATGCAGATGCTCTTTGAATCATACTTGCAGTTAAACCAATGGCACTCACAGGAAACGTTAACATATTGATATAAATAATAAACTCTGTAATTGTACCAGCAGTAACGGTTTCTGGGCTTTTGATATGCATAAAACAGCCTGCACCAATGGCAATTAAAGTACTTAACCCAATGAGCAATGCAATGCTTGGAAAAAAGAGTGCTTCAACCTTTGCAAGGCTTGTGGCAGCTTGTTTATATTGACCACTTTTTTCCTCAAAAAAGGTTTGTGTTATTTTTTCCTGCACAAAAGATTTAATGACCCTGATGCCCGAATAAGATTCCTGAGAAATGGTTGTAAGTTCTGATAAACTGCTTTGCAATCTTTCGCTTTTATGCTCAATAATATTATTTACATAATAAATAATGATAGCCAAAATTGGTAATGGAGCAATGACGTATAACGAAAGTGTAACATTTTCCTTGAACATAAAAAATAGGCTAAAACCAATAGTTCCAATGAGATTAATGATATACATAATGGCTGGTCCAGTGTACATTCTCACCTTTGAAACATCATCACTTATACGATTCATCAAATCGCCGGTGCTGTGTGTTTTATAAAATTCTATGTCCAATTTCTGGTAATGATTAAACACTTCATTCTTTTGGTCAAACTCAATGTGGCGGCTCATTACAATAATTGTTTGCCTCATAAAAAACATAAATAATCCACCAAGTAATGCTAAAAGCAATAGGCCAATGCCACTGTAAACAACCAGTGAAGTGAGGCTGCTTTTATTAAAAAACTGTATAAAAAACTTTATAATAAAATTGTAGTGATTAATTGAAAGCTGTGGCTTTGCAGGATTAATTTCTGATGCTACTTTGTCTATAATAAACTTGGAAACCTGTGGGCTGAGGATTCTGAAATAATTGGATAGCAGTGTAAATAAAATGCCAAATAAGAATAGCTTTTTATACTTGTAAAAATATTTGTTGAGCGATGAAAGGTGTTTCAATGATGCGGAGTTAAATAATAAAAAATGGGCAAAATGTTGTTTGTAAAATAGCCACTTATCCTCCTGCTTTTTTCGATTGTGAGTAGTTGTTTTTTAAAAGCCACTGCAACATTTTTTCTCTATGGTCACCTTGTATTATAATTTCGTTGTCTTTAGCCGAACCGCCAGTCCCACAAGCATTTTTAAGGCTTTTGCCTAATGTTTCTAAGTCATCATTTTTACCTATAAAACCTGTTACAATAGAAGCTACTTTTCCCCCACGATGTTTCGTTTCAAGCCAAATTCTCAATTTTTGTTCTTGTGGTTTTAATGTTTCAATATCGTTAGATTCTTCCTCAATTTTAAAGTTGGGGTCTGTGCTGTAAACAAAAGGGTTATTGTTTTTTTTCTGCATTCTGGTAAGATTAATAATTCAATTAGCAAAGAAACAAAAACTGCTTTTAGCAATCAACTAATATTTAAGAATAAAATTCATTACTTTGAATTTCTAAAAAATAATTATGCGATTTGTCTGGCTATTTCTTTCTGCATCCACAACTATTGCCTTAGTGTGTTTACTCAATATGCAAATTCCTGTTGGTAAATCAAAAACACCTCGCCTGGGAATGTTTTTATCGCCACAAAAAGGCTTTTGGCAAAATGCAGAAAAAAAGGATGTATCGTTTGATGGAAATTTAAAACTAAAAGGCTTGAAAGCCCCAGCAGACGTGTATTTTGATGAAAGGCTCGTGCCACATATTTATGCAAACAATAATAATGATGCCTATTATGTGCAGGGTTATTTGCACGCCAAATTTCGCCTTTGGCAAATGGAATTTCAAACACATATCGCAGCTGGCAGATTGAGTGAAATTCAGGGAAAAGATAGCACTGCATTGGCGATTGATAAATTTTTTAGACGATTGGGAATGGTGTATGCTGCTG
>JANYEP010000190.1 GCA_025363075.1 Chitinophagaceae bacterium
AACTTTAGGTGGATGGAATAGTTATGATATTGCTTTATCGAACTACCCTGCAAATATTGTAAATCACGTAAACCAAATTAAATTAGTAGGTACACCATTTGGTTCAAGTAAAGTTTATTTAGATAATATTTATTTCTGGGCAAATACTTGTATCAATCACGTTTCAGATCCATTTGTTTCTGTTGGAACTAACGCAAATAATGTTTGCTATGGCTCAAGTATTACAATTACTGCTACACCAACAAATGGTGGTACTGCTCCTAATTATAACTTTAAAGTTAATGGCTCAAGCGTTCAAAATGGAAGTGCAAACACATTGACTTCAACTTCATTACAAAACAGTGATCAAGTGTCTTGTGTTGTTTCAAGAACTGATGGTTGTGCTAATGATGGTACAAGCAATTTTGTTTTAATGACAATTAAACCTTCACCAGCTATTGGAACTTCTCCTGCAATTACTGCCTGTTCAATAGGTGCAACAAAAAGTATTATTAATTCAAATACATCTGGTGGTGGTGTTTGGACATCATCTAACACTTCAGTTGCAACTATAGCAACAAGCAATGGTGCTGGTGGTACTATTACACCAATTTCTAATGGCACAGCAATGTTGGTATACACAAAAACTGGATCGAATGGTTGTAAAAGTTCAGCATCTTCTCCACTAATAGTTGATGTTGTTACTGCACCAAATCCAATTACTGGAGCGAATGGTATTTGTCCTTCAGCTACAACAACCCTAAGTTCTACTACCACTGGTGGTGTTTGGAGTACAGCATCAAGCAGTATAGCATCTGTAAATTCAAATACTGGTGTTGTTACTGGTAACAGTGCAGGTGTTGCAGTTGTTAAATACACATTAACTAATCTTAGTGGTTGCAGTGCTTCTGCAAGTGCTAGTGTAACAGTTTTTGCAAAACCAGGAGTACCAACAATTCAATATGCACCAGGTACTGTGAATCCACAAGTAGGAGCAGGTGGAGCATTTTGTGTAAACGATACTTTTAGATTAGCAGGAAGTCCAGTAGGAGGTATTTGGAACTCAAGCAATTCAAGTAGTGTAAGTGTTGACTCAATTACTGGTAAAGTAAAAATACTAGCAGTTGGAACAACCAATATTAAATACACTTACACAGCACCAACAGGCTGTTTTAATAGTCGCACTGTATCAAATGTTGTAGCAGCAGTTTGTCCAGGGCATAAAGGTGTTGTGAATAATAATGGACAATTATCAACAGACAATGATTTTTCATTGTATCCTAACCCTACACATTCACAAATTAATTTTAATATTAAAAATTTAATTGGTACTGGAAATATTGTTGTTACTGATTTGTATGGCAAACAAGTAAAAACACAACCTTTAAGTATGGGCAACAACACTGTTGATGTTTCATCTTTAAGCAAAGGTTTCTACCTTGTAAGTATTATTACAACTGAAGGAAAAACAACCAAAAAACTTGTGGTTGAATAGTTAATAAAAAAGAAACATCCCTGCTTTTGTGGGGATGTTTTCTTCTTTTGTGATTATATTATTTTATAAAAAAATAAATACAATGAAAAAATTTTACATCTTAACAATTACAACATTTTTAGTTGCATTTAATGCACTATCACAACAACCAAGCACAGCAGCAGCAACACCTCCAGCAAGAAATACAACAGACTACGTTTCTGTTTATAGTAATGCTTATACAAATGTTGATAGCACAGATTTTTTTCCAGGATGGGGGCAAACTACTACCATTTCTGAATTTTATGCAGGCTCTGACACAATGATAAAATATAGCAACTTCAACTATGAAGGAATTCAGTTTCAAAATCCAATCAATGCTTCTAATATGACCAATTTGCATTTTGATTTATGGACAAGCAATTGCACATCATTTGACTTATATCTTATTAATACAACACCAAATACTGTTGAGCAAAAGGTAACTGTTACTCCAACACTTTCTGGTTGGAACAGTTTTAATATTGACTTATCTTTATACACCACTATTGCTTTACACAACATTGGACAAATAAAATTGGTAAGCACACCATTTGGTGGAACTACTGTTTTTTTAGATAATATTTATTTTTGGAAATCGTCAACTACACCAACCATTACTGGTTTTACAATGCCAACAAAATCTGTAGGTAATCCAGCTTTTAATATTACTGCACCAACAAGTAATAGTACAGGGGCATTTACTTACACAAGTAGCAACCTTGCAGTTGCAACAGTAACTGGCAGCACAGTAACAATTGTAGGTGTGGGCAATACTTACATTACTGCAAAACAAGCAGCAGCAGGCAACAAGATGCAGATGGTACAGGAGTATACGGCGTTGATGTTCATTGGTGAGTTGTTGTGATTGTTGATGCCTGTGCTGCTGCTGCTG
>JANYEP010000194.1 GCA_025363075.1 Chitinophagaceae bacterium
CTCAAAAGTTGTTAAGTAATTAATAAATTCCCTGTGGAAGAAAGCAATTTTAGCAACATCAACAGGTATCCATTTATTCCTTGTCTGCACCAAAAAACGTTCTTTAAAACTGGGTTGGTTGTTAGCTAATACTTTATTTAAAAGTTGTTGAATGTTTTCTGGAAACTCAGTTTTAACTGCAAATTTTTTCTCACACTTTCCAACAGCAGCAACCAGTTCCTCAACATCAATAGGCTTTAACAAATAATCCAATGCTGCGTTTTTTATAGCTTGTATAGCATATTCGTTGTAAGCAGTAGTAAACACGATTGCAAAATTTTTTTCTTTACAATTCTCCAAAAATTCAAAGCCATTCATTCCAGGCATTTCAATGTCCAGAAAAACAATATCGGGTTTATGTTCCTCAACTTCCTGTAAAGCTGCTTTGCCATTAGCACATTGTGCAACAACATCAATATTGGGGCAATGTTTTGTAAGCAAAATGTTCAATACTTGCCTGCAATGTTTTTCATCATCAATTATTATTGCTTGCATTCTTTTTGGGTTTTATGGTTATTAAAACACTTGTTCCAGATGGTTGATTTTGCTCATCCTTTAAATCAGTAATGGTTACTTGTGCATTCACCTTATATAGGTTATTTATTATCTCCAACCTTTCGCTTGTAATTTTCATTCCGTGACTTTTATGCAGCAATG
The DNA here is from genome assembly GCA_025363075.1 of Chitinophagaceae bacterium. Classification (GTDB taxonomy): domain Bacteria; phylum Bacteroidota; class Bacteroidia; order Chitinophagales; family Chitinophagaceae; genus CAIVPM01. Next base: position 697 of record JANYEP010000194.1, read on the forward strand.
TTTTATTGCTTTTCAATGCTGTTGCCTTTTCCCTTCCAACACCATTATCTGTAACTTTAATATGAAGTTCTTCATCCTGCATCCAGATATTTATTTGTAATTTTCCCTTGCCTTCTTGTTTATGCAACAAACCGTGCCAAATAGCATTTTCAACATAGGGCTGAATGATAAGTGGTGGAATTAAAATAGTGGCAACAGATACATTTTCATCAACAGCAATATTGTAAGTAAAAGCATTATCAAACCTTACTGCTTCCAATTGTATGTATAGCTCCAAAGCCTTGATTTCATTGTCTAAATAGCCCCATTCACTTCGTGAATTATCAAGTATCAATCGAATTAAACGTGAGAATTTTGTGAGATAATTTGAAGCATTATCTGTATCGTTTGACAAGATGAAATGATTAATAGAATTAAGGCTATTGAAAACAAAATGAGGATTCATCTGGCTACGCAATGCCTGCATTTTTGTTTCTGCCAATTGCTTGTTAAGCCTTTGTTCTGCATCCAATGAGTGTAGTTTATTTGCAACCATTGCAGCAATAGTTGTAAGCAGTTGCAGGTGCCTGTTGGTGAAATAATTTTCCTGTGGATGTTCACTATCAATCACACCAATCAATTCGTTATTAAATAAAATTGGCACTGCAATAATGCTTTGCCTGTATGGATATTTGTCTTTATACTTATCTATTGTAAAAACATTTTTTATAAGGATGGGTTCTTTAGAAATTATTATATCGCCCACTACATTTTCACCTGGTGCAATATCAGGAATTTCATTTTCATATTCCCTCATAAACTCAGCAGAACCAAAGCCAGCCTGCTTTACAAGTTTTGTTCTGCTTTCATTCCATAAATAAATAACACAATCGTGAAAGTTCAATTCACCAATCAAATTTTTTGCAACGTCCCATAAAACCGCCTCTTTAGTGTTTTTGCCAACCAATGAAAAAGAGAAGAAATTAATTACCTGCTCTATCTCCAATTGGTTCTTTAATTTCTCGGTTTCAAGTTCCTTTATCTTTTGCTCTTCTGCTTCAAATAATTGCTTTTGGTTAATGCTTCTTTTCCTCCATTTAATAAAGAAAAATATAACAAGGATGATGAATATTATTTCCAGTAAAATAAACCACCAGGTTTTATAAAATGGAGGAAGGATGGTGATAGTAAATGCTGTGATTTGATTGCAAAAAACACCATCTCCATTTTCACATTTTACCTTAAAAATATATGTGCCATTTGTTAATTGATTGTAATAAGCAGTTTGCTCAACACCAGCCAAAACCCAGTCTTTATCTATGTTTTCTAATTGATAGTAATATTTTATTTTATCAATATGGCTAAACTCGAGTGATGCAAATTCAATGGCAATACTGTTTTGAGAATGACTAAGCTTTAATGCAGTATTTGTTTGAAACAGTGAGTCGTAGTTTACCTTTTTATCAAATACTTTAATGGCTGTAATGGTTACGTTTGGGGGAGTGGAATGATTGGTAACATTCTCTGGGTTAAACGCCATAAAACCCTGTGAAGTTGCCACAAGCACTTTACCATTATTCAAAATAATATGCCTACCAGTAAAGCCTTTTGTTATAATACCATCCTTGCTTCCATAATTAATTACCTGCCAGTTATTGGGGTTCAAGCGACAAAATCCATCTGGACTACTAACCCATATATTCTTGTTGTTATCAAAAAAAACAGATTCAATAAAGTTGCTGGGAAGCCCATTTTTACTGGTAATTGCAGAGAATGTCTTTTTCTTTTTATCAAAAATATTAATGCCTTCGGAAGTGCCGACTAATAAAGTATCAGCATTGTAAACAAGCACAGACGTTACAATATTGCTGCTGATGGAATGGGCATTTTTTTCATCGAACATAAATGTTTCAGTAAACTTGTTGATGCGTTTATCAAAGCACACCAAGCCATAATTACCAGAAGCAGCCCATATTAAACTATCACCATCAAAGCTAATATTGTAAATTCTTTTAAGGTCTTGTGACGTGCTGTTTGGCAAAGTTGTAAACGTTGTTACCGCATTTGTTTTGTGGTCAATTTTCCTTAAACCTTTTGCCCAACCTGCCAGCCATATATTGCCTTCACTATCCTTTTGAATTGCATTGATATTATCTTTTAACGATGAGTCTTTTGTTTCAACCAATTCATTGGTTTGTGGGTTTAATTTTAAAATCGTTTTGTCTTGTGTGGGCGACCATATTATTCCTTTATCATCCTGAAACAAGCCCCACAACTGGTTTCTACCACCTTCTTTATTAGCATTGAAGATATAATGTTGCTTGATATTGAAATTAGAATCTAACCTGTAAATGCCGCTGGTGGTTTTATAATAGTAGTAAGAAACATAAATGTCCTTATCATTTTTTGTTTGAATAAAACCAGAAACCTCAAGCAATGGTAAACTCGTTTTACTTGCAAGTGTTGATGGTGGTTGAATGAAATGAAAGTTTTGTTTTTTGGGATCAAAAAATTCCAATCCACTGTTTCCATAAACCCATATTAAACCTTGCCTATCTGTTAAAATTCCAGCAGCTTCAACCGTATAAGAAAAGTTGTGCAGCCCAACGTTTAAATTGGCATTTGCAGGAATGTAAGTAAAGTCATCTTTTGCATCATTATACAATGCAATGCCTTGTTCGCCTAAGCCAATAATGATATTTCCATTTGAACTTAATATTGAAATGGCACTTTCAAAACTGTAAGTTTTTGCACTGGAATAGCCATTTTGTTCAAGTATTTTTTTGTAAGAATATTCTGCAATGGTATTATTGTTTATACTGAATTTTCCGATGGTGTTTTGTGGCGTTGCAAACCATATATTATTATTATTATCAAATCCAAGCAAGTAAGGAAACTTCAATAAATTCAATAGTTTCCACCCTTTTGGGTTGTTGTTTGCGGTAAATATTTCTTGTGTTTTAACATTATAATATTTAATGCCTCCTGTTGCACAAAACCATAAGTTGCCTTGTTTGTCAACGTTCATTGTAGATACCAATTCTTTCTCTTTAACGCCTATTTTTTTATTGTAGTTTTCAAACTCGTTTGTTTTATTATTCAATTTGTAATAACCAGTGATAGTGCAAACCCAAATATCATTATTAGCATCTTCAGCAATGCTTCTAATATTTAATATTTTATTTGCAACACTCTTTGTGTTCTTGTTATAATCATAAAACTTTCCCGAGCTTCTGTCAAAAATATATACAGAGCCTCGCAAGGTTCCAACCCATAACCTTCCTTTACTATCTTCATAAATAGAGCTAATCCAGTTTGTTTGCAAAGCATCGGGATTGCGTAAATCACTTACATAATTCACGAATCTTTTTCCATCAAATCTTTGCAAACCATTCATTGTTCCAATCCACAAATAACCCTGTTTATCCTGACACAAAGACCTCACACCATCGCTCAATAAACCATTTTCTGATGTGTAATGTGTGAACACATAGTTTTTATTTTGTGCCAACAATGCAAAAGACAT
>JANYEP010000204.1 GCA_025363075.1 Chitinophagaceae bacterium
CAATTAGACGTTGTACGTCCTTTAGCAATGGAAGTAGAACGTCTAATTGCCTTCCATCAAGTCTGATTCTATCATCTAAAATCATATCACGAACCACTTCCCATTGTAAATCTGCGTAGTATTGCTTAGCAAATTTCTTATCACTGTCTGTTGCTTCTTCGCCTAAGCTAGCAATTAATTCATCTTTCAAAGCACTGTAAGCATCGCTTCTATCGTGTTTTGCACTTGCACTTTTGCTTATTTGATAAACTCTATCTTTAGCAAAAGCAGCAACTTTATTTTGAATTTCTTCATTTTGTTCTGGTTTTTTATAATCTCTTTTACCAGTAACACCTTTGTTATCTCTTAAGGTTTCTTGAGCTTTAATTTGAACACGAATTGCATCGTGAGCAGCTTGCAAAGCTTCTACTAAATCTTCTTCGCTACATTCTTTTGCTTCACCTTCTACCATCATTAAATTCTTCTCGGTAGCAGCAATAATAAATTCGTAAGTAGCATTTGCTAACTGAGAACGAGTTGGATTAATTACCAATTGTCCATCAATTTTTGCAACCCTAACTTCACTAATAATTTCTTTAATAGGAATATCAGAAACAGCTAAAGCAGCAGATGCAGCTAAACAAGCCATTGCATCAGGCATAACTTCAGCATCGCTTGAAACAAGTGTAATTAACACTTGAACATCGCATAAATAATCTTCTGGAAATAAAGGGCGTAAAGCTCTATCTACTAAACGGCTTGTTAAAATTTCATAGTCGTTTAATCTTGCTTCTCTTTTAAAGAAAGAACCTGGAACACGTCCAGCACTTGCAAATTTTTCTTGATAATCTACGCTTAAAGGAAAGAAAGACTGTCCTTCTTTAGCATCTTTATTGGCAACAACTGTTGCTAAAATAATACAGTTGCCTTGGCGAACTGTAACAGATCCATCAGCTTGACGAGCCAATTTGCCTGTTTCTAAAATAACTTCTGCACCACTTGGTAGTGTGAAAGTTGATTGTATTGGTTGTGATAACATTTTAATGTAATAATGTGATAATATGATAATGTGCTAATGAAAGCCAATTAAATTATCGGTTAATGAAACGTTAATTTTATCGAAATGAAATAGAATTAAAGCGAAAATTCCCAACACCTTGTAAGAAGTTGGGAATAATAATAATAAGTTGAAAGTGTATTTTGGAAAGTACAACCCAAGATATTTCCTTATTCCCCTTCAGGGGTTAGGGGTCTTACTTTCTTAAACCTAATTTTTCGATAAGTTGACGATAACCAGTAAGGTTATGTTTAGATAAATAAGATAATAATCTTTTACGTTGACCAACCATTTTCATTAATCCACGTTGAGATGAAAAATCTTTTTTATTTACCTTTAAGTGGTTACTAATGTCCAAGATTCTTTCTGTTAATAAAGCTACTTGACCTTCAATAGAACCTGTGTTTTTTGCATTGCCACCATATTGGGCAAAAATTGTTGCTTTTTTTTCTGTTGTTACTGACATCGTTTTAAATGTGTTTTGTAAACACGCAATTGTGTTTTCTTTTTAATTTGGCTGCAAATGTAAGGGTAAATTGTAAAAAAACAAATGTTAAGCAAAGCATAATGATTAATTCGTTGATAAAACCATTATTTGTAAAACTTAATAACAATAATACGCTTTTAAAAATCGTTTGAAACAAAAAATATAAAATGAGAAAAATAACTGCTTTAATCATCATATTTAGTGTTTATGTTTCGTTTTCAACACAAGCTCAACCATCATTTGTAAAAGATAGTTTAGACAGTTATATTAAAGCAGGAATGAAGGATTGGAGCATTCCTGGGCTTGCTATTACCATTGTTCACGATGGTAATATTGTTACAATGAAAGGTTATGGTGTGAAGAGTTTAGAAACTAAAGAACCCGTTGATGAAAACACTTTATTCATTATTGCCAGCAATAGCAAACTCTTTACTGGTACCGCTTTAGCCCAATTGGATTACAACAAAAAACTTTCATTAGATGATAAAATAACAAAATATTTTCCTGACTATAAATTGTATGATGTTAATGCTACAAACCTTGTAACTATAAAAGATATGTTAAGCCATCACCTTGGCACAAAAACTTTTCAAGGCGATTTCACTTTTTGGAATAGTGCTTTATCTCGCAATGAAGTAATGAAACGTATGCGTTATTTAAAACCAAGTACAGGCTTTAGAACAAATTTTGGATATTGCAACAGTTGCTTTCTAACTGCTGGAGAAATTATTCCAAAAGTTACTGGAAAATCGTGGGAAGTTTATGTGTATGATAGTTTTGTAATGCCTCTTGAAATGAGCCATACACAAACACTTACTTACGCAATGGAGCGAATGGAAAATTTTGCAAATCCTTATACCAACTCGTTTTCAGGGGGTTTAACACAAATTCCTTTTGATAAAATTGACAATATGGCTCCTGCTACAAGTATGGTAAGTTGTGTTAGTGATTTAAGCCATTGGTTACTGATGCAACTTGATAGTGGAAAGTATAACAATAAACAAATTGTACCTTGGCAGGTGATTGCAAAAACAAGAGATATGACAACACCAATATCAAGTAGAAAGAAAGGTACTACACACTTTAATGGATATGGTTTAGGTGTGTTTATGAGCGATTATCAAGGCAAGCAAATTTTCAACCATACAGGCGGTGCAGATGGTTTTGTTACCAATACCTGCTTTGTTCCTGAGCTAAATTTGGGCATTAGTATCTTAACAAATAATGACAACCAAAATTTCTTTGAAATACTGCGTTTACAAATATTAGATGCATATTTAGATGTGCCTTATGCAAACAGAAGTAAGCAGCAACTTACCAGACATTTAAAAGATAATCAAGAACAACAAGATGAAATTAATGAGTGGAAAAATAGAATAAAAAACAATAAGCCACTGCTTCCTTTGAGTGCTTACGAGGGTGTTTATGAAAATCAATTGTACGGCACTATTAATATCGTTGCTGAAAATGATAAATTGAAAATAAAATTCAATAGTCACAGAAATCTTACAGCAACCTTGCAGTACATGGATAATGATGAATGGATGATAAACTACGCTCCTATTATGTATGGCGTTTTTAAAACGAAATTTGGGATTGATTCCAACAAAGTAAAAAATTTGGAAATAAAAGTGAGCGATTTTATCGAATATGATCCATACACATTCACTAAAAAAATTATGTAATATTTGATATTAGTGAATCAAAGCTTTTAATTCCTAATAATTTTTCAGAAATAAAGCCTTCGGCATACATCACTCCTATTCTTTTGCCAAGCATCATTGCCCTGGCTCTAACAGTTTCTAAAAATTGAGGGGATGAAATATAGGTTTGTGGTTCATTCAAATTTTCGTTGTGAAACTGAGTGGTGTAGCACATAACAGACTCAATCTTCTTATCGTGATGAGCAGAAATATCTATTGCAAAATCTGGTTGAATAAATCTATCTTGTATGTAATGAAATACATAATCAGGACGATGTTGTTCTTGCAAATTTCCTTCGTTATCTTTTGTTTCAATCTTTCTTAAACCACTTAAAAACGCTGCATCTGAAACAAGTTTAGCACTTCTGCCGTGGTCTGGATGCCTATCTTCTGGTGCATTACAAAGAATAATTTGTGGTTTATATTTTCTAATAATCTCAATCACTTTTCTTTGATGATGTTCATCATTTGCAAAAAAGCCGTCAGCCATTTTTAAATTTTCCCTTACAGAAACACCTAACACTTTTGCAGCATTTTCTGCTTCAACTTTTCTTGTTTCAGCAGTACCTCTTGTTCCCAATTCACCTTGTGTTAAATCTATTATTCCAACTTTTTTTCCTTCAGCTATTGCAGCTAAAATAGTTCCTGCACAGCCCAATTCAACATCATCTGGATGTACCCCAAATGCCAAAATATCTAACTTCATTTTATATAAATTCTAACTTATAAAAAACCTCCCAATTTGGAAGGTTTTTGTGTAACGATTTTTTTGTTTAAATAGCTATTGTTTCTTCTTCTGCTCTTGGCTTAACTTCAAAAATAATTTTACCATTTTCTTTATCTAATTTAGCTACTAAAATATCTCCATTTTTTATAGTCAAGCTTAATATTTCTTCTGCTAATGGATCTTCCAAATATTTTTGAATAGCCCTGTGTAAAGGTCTTGCCCCAAACTGAACATCATAACCTTTATCTGCAATAAAGTCTTTTGCCTCATCTGTTATCTCAAGGCTGAAACCTAATGAGGTTAAACGTTTCAACACATTTGCCATTAGAATATCAATGATGTTGTTGATATTATCTTTTGTTAATGAATTAAAAATAACAATATCATCAATTCTATTTAAAAACTCTGGAGAAAAAGTTTTCTTCAATGCTTTTTCAATAACTGCTTTGTTGCTTTCTTCCTGATTTTGCATTCTTGCAGCAGTTGCAAAACCCACTCCATCACCAAACTCTTTTAATTGTCTAACGCCAATATTTGACGTCATAATTATCATCGTGTTTTTGAAATTTATTTTTCTTCCCAAACCATCAGTTAATTGACCATCATCCAACACTTGCAACAAAATATTGTAAATATCTGGATGTGCTTTTTCTATTTCATCCAAAAGAATAACGCTATATGGTTTTCTACGAACTTTTTCTGTTAATTGACCACCTTCTTCATAACCAACATATCCTGGAGGAGCTCCCACTAAACGAGTTACAGTAAACTTCTCCATATATTCACTCATATCAATTCTAATCAAAGCATCTTCGCTATCAAACATATATTTAGCAAGACTTCTGGCTAGTTCTGTTTTACCAACACCTGTAGGACCAAGGAAAATAAATGTACCAATTGGCTTTTTAGGATCTTTCAAACCAACTCTATTTCTCTGTATGGCTTTAGTAACTTTTGATATAGCATCATCTTGCCCTATCACCATTCCTTTCATATCCTCACCCATATTGCGAAGCTTAATAGTTTCTGCTTGCACCATACGTTTCACAGGAATTCCAGTCATCATACTCACTACTTCTGCAATATGTTCTTCATTGATTGGATAACGTTTATTCTTACTATCTTCTTCCCAAATTCCTTTAGCTCTTTCAAGCTCGTTGCCTAAGTTTTTTTCTTTATCACGTAATGCAGCAGCTTCTTCAAATTTCTGGCTTTTTACAACCTTATTCTTTTCAAGTTTTACCTCTTCAATTTTCTTTTCAAGCTCAACAATATCTTGAGGAACATTAATATTTTTTAAGTGAACCCTTGCTCCTACTTCATCCAATACATCAATTGCTTTATCTGGCAAAAGTCTATCAGTCATATATCTGTCGCTCAATTTCACACAAGCTTCAATTGCTGCTTCGTCGTAAATAACGCTGTGAAAATCTTCGTATTTACTTTTAACGTTCGTAAGTATTTGAATAGTTTCTTCAACAGTTGGTGGCTCTACCAAAACCTTTTGAAAACGCCTATCCAATGCACCATCTTTTTCAATATACATTCGATATTCATCCAAAGTTGAAGCACCAATACATTGAAGTTCTCCACGTGCTAAAGCTGGTTTAAAAATATTGCTTGCATCCAAACTTCCACTTGCACCACCTGCACCAACAATGGTGTGAATTTCATCAATAAATAAAATTACATCTCTGTTTTTTTCCAATTCATTCATTATCGCTTTCATTCTCTCTTCAAACTGTCCACGATATTTTGTACCAGCTACCAAAGCTGCAAGGTCAAGGCTTATAACTCTTTTGTCAAATAAAACTCTGCTCACTTTTCTTTGAATAATTCTCAGAGCA
>JANYEP010000208.1 GCA_025363075.1 Chitinophagaceae bacterium
TTTATTTTAAACAAATAAAAACTACATAATATCCATACCTTTTGCAAAGTGTGTGCAAGTGCCAGGCAATGCTAACCAAAAGAATTGTCTAACATCTGGGTTCACAAGCATATAAACTAAAATTGCAAACCAAATAAAGAAATAAGCCCAATACTTTGCTGTTGATTTTTTTGCTTCCATAAATTTTTAATTATGCGGCAAATATAGGATTGTTGATGAAAAGTTTTATTGAAGTTTTATTTAAAATTATTTTCAGAAAATCTTTATTGAGCTTCGTAAACAATAAACAAATAGTTTTGTTTCAAATTCTACTAACACCTAACAATTGTTTATGTCTCGCATTTGTCTTTTCCCTGGAACCTTTGACCCTGTTACATTAGGACACACAGATATTATTGATAGAGCCTTGCCTTTGTTTGATAAAATTATTGTTGGTATAGGTATCAATACTAGCAAATCTCCTATGTTTTCTGCTGAGCAAAGAATGGCTTGGATGAATGAAATTTATAAAAACGATAGTCGTGTTAGTTGTGTTACTTACGAAGGATTAACGATTCATTTTTGCCAAAAAATAAAAGCTAATTTTATTCTTCGTGGCATTCGCTATGTAAGCGATTTTGAATATGAAAAAACAATTGCAGATGCCAATAGAACTTTAGATAAATCTATAGAAACTATCTTTTTAACCTGCGAGCCAAAATTTTCGTCTGTAGCATCAACAATTGTTAGAGATATTATAAAAAATGGTGGTGATGCTTCTCCTTTTCTGCACGATGTTGTTGCAAAATCATTCAAACTTAATTCATAGAAATTCATTTTAAACCATTCTTTAAACCGTAAGCAACTTTAAACTGCTTTTATATTTTTGCTTAATGAACATTCACTACGATTTAAATAATCTTCCCAATTTTAAAAATGCAGTTATCACTATTGGCACTTTTGATGGTGTGCATACTGGGCATAAAAAAATATTGGAGCAGTTAAAAGATGAAGCTTTAAAAGTTGCTGGAGATACTGTTGTTGTTACGTTTCATCCTCACCCAAGAAATATTGTTGGTGATACAAGTGGCGTAAAACTACTTACGATTCTATCTGAAAAAATTGAACTATTAGAAAAAGAAAATATTGATCATTTAGTTGTAATTCCATTTGATGATGAGTTTGCAAACCTTTTGGCGGATGAATATATTACCAATTTTTTATACAAAAAGTTCAAACCACATACTTTAATTATTGGCTACGATCATCAATTTGGTAAAGGTAGAAAAGGTAATTACGAATTGCTTGAAGAATATGGTTGCAGATTAGACTTTGAAGTAAAAGAAATCCCAAAACAAGTGTTACTCCAATTGGCTGTAAGTTCTACAAGAGTTCGCAAAGCCTTATTGCATCAGGATATTGATACTGCAACTCAATTATTGGGGTACCAATATTTTTTTGAAGGTATTATTATTAAAGGGGATCAACTTGGTAGAACGATTGGCTACCCTACTGCAAATATTCAAATAAATAATGAAGATAAATTGGTGCTTGGTGATGGCGTATATGCAGTATTTGTTGAAATAAAAAACGACAAGTATTTGCATCAACAATTTGGTGGTATGATGTATATTGGTAGTAGGCCTGTTGTGAATGGAAAACGCAGGGTGATTGAGGTAAATATTTTTGATTTTGATGATGATATTTACGACCAAACAATGCGAGTTACGGTTAAAACTTATGTGCGTGGCGATATGAATTTTAATGGACTAAATGCCTTAAAAGACCAACTTGCTATTGATAAAGAAAATTGCCTAAAAGCTTTACTGTAAAAGAAATATGGCAAAAATTATTTTGCAAAATCCAGCATTATCATTGTTCTTAATCCCACAAAAGATGTGTAGTTTGTTTCGCTTGCTGTTGATTGAAATAGTTCATACCTCATTCCAATATCTAATTTTTTTGCAACTAAAAAACCAAAACCCATTGCAAAAGTGTAGCCACCAACATCTCCTGGATAATTGTCTTGTATTTTAGTAACAAATGCTGCTGTAAATCCACCTTCTAATTCAGCATTAAATTTTTTATTAATAAAATACTTGTAACCTACTTTTATTGGCAAAATTGTTAGAGAGGGAGTAGCTACATTAACATTTGTAACAACAGGAACATTTAAAACTTTACTAAGATTATCTGAACGTCCAGAAAAAGTCATAACCTCTAATGTTCCAGTGAAATAATTTTTTTTTCCAGTAGGATATAAAAATTTTCCACTTCCACCAAAGCCTATGTTATAGACTTTAAATGCCTGACCAGTTGCCATTACTCCAGCTTCTGCTGCTATTGAAAACTGTGATATTCTTTTTTGTGCTTGTGCATTTGCTAATATTATGCAACAGATAACGAGTAATAATATTCTTTTCAATTGATAAACTTTTTTGGTTAAAACGTGAGAAGTAAAAATATGTAAATAGTTTAAATAAAAGAACTACATTTTACTTAATTGCTATTATTATATACTTTTAGCAAGAAATCAGTTAAAACTTACAACAAAAAAGGGCTCTACTAAAAAGTAAAGCCCTTTGAAAATATTCTTATTATTTGTTATACTATTTTGCTTTTACAAACTTAGCATTTCCAATAATAGTTCCTTTATCATCAATCATAACAATATTGTATGTACCAATTGAAAGGTTGGTGATATTTAAATTTAAGTTTTGACGACTAACATCATTGCTTATTGCAATATCTTGTTTTTGTTGTTGAACTAATTTTCCAGCACTGTTGTATAAACGAAGTGTTACTGCTGAAACTTTTTTAGCTACATTAACGGTTACATTAACATTATCAGTTCCTGGATTTGGATATACTAACAATCCTTCGATTTTTGAAATCGCTATTGGTTGTTGAACTTTTCCTGAAGCACGAATGCTTGGCAACTTAATAACTGGTTTAGTAGATGCAGGGTTACTTGTTCTGTATGGGGTAAAGCCAGACTCACTTGCACCCAATGTAGCTGTAGTAACATCTGTAACACCCAAATCACTTGTAACAGTTAATGTAACGTTGAATAAATAATTAGGAACAGTATCAAGTTGAATTCCAAATTCAGCATCAGCGTCAAACACATCAGCATATAGGTTTGTAGCAGCTGTAGGTATGTAAACTGTATCAATCTTAATTTCTGTATGAACTATTGACCCTGTTACAACTGTACTTGGATTAGCTAAATTGCTTGTAGCTGTAAGTGTGTAATGTTTGTAGTCTGCATTTCCAATTGACATTGGAACAGGTACACTAATAGTATCAATATGCACAGATAAAATTGCTTTTGGAGTAATAGTAATTACAACATTGTGTGCAACAACATCTACTAAAGCACCATTAGTATTTGTAACAGTTAATGTTACATTGTATGTTCCTCCTGCTGCGTAAATATGTGTTGGATTTTGTAATGCTGAATTTGTAGCATCTCCAAAGTTCCAAGAATAAGTGAATGCAGCAGATGCATCATTTGCAGTTGTTGCATCAGTGAAACTAACTACAGGATTGCTGTAAATATCTCCGCCATAATCAACATTACTTGAGAAAGCAGCCTGAGGTTTTACTTTAACAATTACATTGTGAGAAACTGTATCTTTTAAACCACTCACAGGATTTGTAACAATTAGAGTAACTGCATAAGTTCCTCCAGAAGCATATTGATGTGTTGATGGGAAACGAGTACTTGAAACAGCTCCATCACCAAAATCCCAAGCATAAGTTAATGAAGCAGCAGGTGCAGCTGTATCTTGAGATGATGTTGTATTTGTGTATGTAACTGTTGGTGCAGAATATGCATTTGGAGTTACTGTTTGAGATGTTGAGAAAATAGCTCTTGGTCTAATTAATACGGTTACACTTTGTGTTGTTGTATCTTTTTTTCCACCATTGCCATTTGTTGCTATTAAAGTAGTTGTGTATGTACCACTTCCTTTGTAAATATGAGTAGGGTTTGTAGCTGAAGAAGTATATCCATCACCAAAATCCCAGGTATAACTCATAGAAGGGCAAGCATCATTTACAGTTGTACCATTGGTATAAGTGTATGTAGGTCTCGCATAAACATTAGGTGTGTAATTGGGAGCAGAAATACTGAATATAGCGTGAGGTTTAATTCTTATAACAAAACTTCTTACAGTATCTACAACACAGCCAACATCGCTTGTAACCTGCAAAACAACGCTTTTAGTGCCACCACAAGTGTACGTAAATGAGGAAGGATTTTGTGAAGTTGAACTAGCAGGAACTGCATTTGAACCAAAGTTCCAATTCCAAGCAACTAAATATCCACCATAATCGTAAGATACATTTGCAACAGAAACTACTGGAACTGCATAAACATTAGTAGTAGAATCTATTGTAAAGTTAAATCTTGAACGAGGATCGCTCAATTCTACAATTCTTGTAACGCTATCCTTACAACCTTTATCAGATACAACCACTAATTTAACAGGATATGTACCTGCGGTATCAAATACAATTCTTGGGTTTATGTAATGGCTACTATCTCCATCTCTAAAGTATAGAGCAGATGTTCCAAAATGCCAGAAGTAATCCATTACTCCACGACCCAATGTTGAACTACTTTGATATGAGAAATCATATCCATAATGCCAGCAACGTTTTGTAGTATCACTGATTAGTGCAGTTGGTACATAGAAATTATCTAAAATTAGTCTGTAACTTGCCAAAGGCATTGGTTGAGCAGAAACTACTTTCAATTTAGTAATAGAATCTTTTGCTGAACAAGAGCCATTTGTTAATGTTACTTTTAATTTAACATCATAATCACCCCAAGCAGCATAAGTATGTGCTGGTGGGTTTTGAAGTGTAGAGAATGTACTATCACCAAAACTCCAAGAGTATGCAATAGAATAAGCACTTGTAGCATTGGTAGTAGTTGAATCAGCAAACGTGAATGAGTTACCAGATACACATTGACTCGTAGCACTTGTTACACCAAATTTCGCTGTAACTGTAGGGCAGAAAGTTACAGTTTTTGAAATACTATCTGCACAAGCAGCTCCACCATTTACAACTAACTTAACAGTGTAAGTTCCAGGGCTTGCATAAGTAACAGTAGGATTAACTAATGTAGAAGTTGTACCATTACCTAAATCCCAAGCATAAGTCATATTTCCTGCAGGAACACTTGAAGTACTAACGAAAGTATAACTACTTCCACTGTTTGAATTAGAATAAGTAGTAAAATCAACTTTTGGCCCAGCTAATAAAATAACAGATTGACTTGTAGAAGTTGTACCTAAAGCATTTGTTACAGCCAATGTGATAACAAAAGTACCAGCACCTGTATAAGTTTTAGTTGGATTAGCAATAGAATCTATTGTACCATCTCCAAAACTCCAACGATAGCTAATACCAGCACCACTTGTAGAAGTATTATTGAAAGTGAAAACATTATTATTACTACATTGTGTAGTAGCTGATGTTACTGTAAAGGCTGCTAAAGGTAGGTTACCAACAGCAACATTTTTAGAAATACTGTCTTTACAACCAAAGCTACTTGTTGTAACCAATTTAACAGTATATGTTCCTAAAGCTGCATAAGCTCTTGATGGATTTGATAATGATGAAGTAAAAGTATCGCCAAAATCCCAAGCATAAGTAGATGCACCTGTAGATGAATCAGAGAAAGTAACAACATTACCAGCAACTGATGAACCAAAGTTTGCAGTTGTACCAGCAGTAACAACAACAGTTTGTGTTGTACTATCTGTTCCACCACTATTTGTAGCAAATAATTTAATTATATATGTTCCAACAGAAGTGTAAGATTTAGTTGGTGTTGCAGAACCAGAACCACTTCCATCACCAAAATTCCAGAAATAACTCACGTTAGAACCAGATGTTGTGTTACTGAATGTGAAGCTATTGC
>JANYEP010000210.1 GCA_025363075.1 Chitinophagaceae bacterium
CTATTAATTAACTATTATTCTTTTACGAAGTTTACAACATTTGATTTGTTACCATCAGCATCAAACACAGTTACAGCGTAAGTTCCAACTGCAATGTTGCCAAGGTTAACTTTCAAGTTATTGTCTCCTTTAGTTAAAGCATAATTTGTTGTCATAATTTGTTTACCACCCATATCAGTTATTTTAACAACAACTTGTTTGTTGCTTGAAGAAGCAATTACAACGTTTAAAGATGTTTTAACTGGATTAGGATAAATATTTCCTACAACAATACCAGTAACTTTTGATCCTTTAATTAAAACAACATTGCTGTAAAGTGTTGTACCATCTTTAGCAATTTGTTTCAATCTGTAGTAACCATCAGTTGTAATACTGTTGTTGTCAGTGTAAGTGTAATCAAGTTTAGGAGCAACAGGACCATTTTCTTTTGATAGAACAAACGCTATTTGATTGAAATTAGTACCATCTGTGCTTCTTTGTAAGTCATAACCTTTAACTTCTGTTTCGTTAATTGCTGTCCAGCTTAATTGATTCACGTTACCAGCTTTGCTACCCATTAATTTAACAGCTGAAACAGGAAGTGGGTTGTCAATTGCACCAGCAATTGCAAATTCGCTAAAACCACTCAATCCAGTACGTACAACTGTTGGTTTAGTAGTAGAACCAGTATTTGTTCCTTGAGTACCATCAACACCCCAAATGGTAGTGTTACTTGGTCTTTTTAAAGTAACTAAAGTTGGAACAACCATAGCATTAGCAATACCACTATCAGTTAATGATAAAGTGTAGTTACCACCAGCAACACCACTTGCATCAATTCTCCAATATGCATCGTTAGCCATATTTACAATTTGTTTAGTGCCATCCATTAATGGAATACCACCATAACCAGGAGCAGAAGCAATAAACTCAGCTGTCAATGTACCACCAGAAGTAGGTGCAGTAGTAAACTCAACTCTTGCTGTTTGAGCATAAGTAGTTTTACCAACAGGGAAGTCACTACTATTTGAGCCTGAATTAGTAGCTGCATTAAACCATCTGCTGAATTTACCAGTAAATAAACCAGAAGTGTAAGCAAGGTTACCTCTTTGGGTTACGCTAGAACCTAAAGTAATTGTAGGCGTATTTTTGATAATGCCAGCAATTAAAGTTAAGTTACCAGTAGCTCCAGATACAGTTCCTGTTTGTGAACCAAGTATTGTTCCAAGTGATGCAATGGTTACACCAGCAGCACTTTTGTTATTAATTGTTAAACTTGCAAACTGTGCAGCAGAAGTGAAGTTAACTGCACTAAAAGTTGCACCTGTACCACTACCACCTGTAACTGTTATTGCTCCAGTTGGTGCAGTAGAATAGTTACCCATATTTACTAGGGTAGTACCTGTAATGTTGCCTGTACCACCAACAGCAGTAACATAAACTGTAGCAGGAGTTACAGATGAACCACCTTGAAGTGTTAAAATATCACCTACAGCATATCCAGCACCTGGTGCAGTAACAGAAGCAACAGCAATGTTGTTTCTAAACACACCTGTACCAGAAATTGTTTGTGAATTATTAACAACGCCAGCTACACCATTTGTGTAAGATTGTAAACTAAATATTGCACCCGAAGCAAATGTTCCATTGTTTGTAATATTTCCTGCATAATATGTAGGGAAAGTAACACGAAAATCTGAATTAGCATTTATTGTTAAATCACCACCAACACCCAATGTGTTTGCAGAAGTTGCATACCTGTTGCCAACAGTGTTACCACCACCAACTGTAAGGCTACCAAGATATAATTTTTGAGAACCAGCAGATGTATTTATAACAAATCCACCAGCACCAGTATTAGAGGTATGAGTTGAACTTGCATCCCCTAAAACTATTGTATTTGCAGGGTCAATTGTTCTTGCAACAGAACCACGATATGCAACAGCATTACCATTGAATCTGTGTGGATCAACAACTTTTATTGTTCCACCTGTTAAGTTAATTGTACCAAATGAATAGTTCTTTGCAGCTGTTCCAAATCCAAGAATGTCAATGCCTGAAGGAACACTACCACCATCTGTACCATTATTGCCATCAAGGTTTAAATTACCAGCACTCATAATGAAATTAGAACTATCGTTAAATAATACAAATCCATTAACATTTACTGTACCACCACTAATGTTAAGAGTAGAAGTTGGTGCAAATGTTATTGACTTATTACTTGTTGCACTTGAACCAATGTTTAAAGTCTTAGATGCAGGTGCAACTAAAGTACCACCAGCACCCATTCCTAAAGAACCACAATTGTAAGCAGATGCAGCAGCACCACCTAACGTTACTGTAAAGCCAGTAATAGTTGCAGTATCTCCAATTGTAGGAACAGTACCAGTTGACCAGGTTGAACCATCACCCCATAAACCATTTGCAATAGCATATAAAGGAATACCAGCTGCGTTAACACAAGAAACAGCAGTTGAGTCATTTGATGGGTTGCCATCGTTTAAGCAACTTACACCACCTTTAATACAATAAGTACCAGCTGAACTAAAGTTAGCATTGGTAGTAATTGTAACATTCATACTTGCTCCAACTGCTAAAGTACCAGTGGATACAGTTTTATTGTAAGGAACAGGAGCTCCACCAGAAGGGCCAGTTACATTAGCACCAACATTAGCAGGGTTTGTAGAGAAATCTATTGTAGAAACACCAGCATTTGTAATGCTTACAGTAATTGTACCAGTACTTGTAGCACTAAAGCTACCTGTTGGAGCTACAACAGCTGTTGCAGCAGCATCAACATTAATAATACTAACTACATTTACATTATCAAGACCGAAATCTGTAAACCCAAAATCAGATGTAGCTCTAAATCTAATAACTGTTGTTGGAGAAGTAGAGTTAAAATCAATTGATTTTGTGGTCCAAGAGCCAGCAGTTTTAACACCACCAATACGAGTGAAAGTGTTACCATTGTCTGTTGATAATAAGACTTGAACAGAATCACTTCCATCATTGTTAATATAATCAAAAGTCAAGTTTTTAGTTGGCGAAATGCTGGTGCAATTTAAGAATAAATCTAAATTGCCAGAAGTTCCTGAACTTGCTTCAAAAGTGTGGAAACGTGCAGAGTATGTTCCAGTAGATGCAGTTGGTGTATATATTGCACTAGCTGCTGCTATCCAATTTGCAGTAGCACCATCATCATTTCTCCTCCAACTACTATCACCCATTAAAGGATAACTTCTCCAATAATTATTAGGGATTGTATGAGAACCAGTTGTACCACAGCCATCATCCCAAGTATTTTCAAAATCTTCAACAAACGGAAGCGTTGCAAAACTTACAGCAAACTGATCTACAAATACTGATGCAGAATAACTGAAAGCAGATGTATTTGTACAAGTAATTTTTCTACGGTAGTAAGATGCAACAGTTTGTGTAACACCTGAAGCAATAGCAGTTGTTTGACCAGAAACATTTTGCCAAATACCGCCAGTTGCAGCACTTGAATCTTGCCATTGATAAACCAATCCAAGATTACAATCACTGGTACCTGTTGTACTTAAATCAAATGGAATATTATTACAAGTAGAAACAACTGAAGCTGCCGCAGCACCACCAACTGGTGTGCCAACACAAGGACTACCTGCTGTAATTTTTATAACATAATCTTCTGTTTCGCCACCGAAGAAGTTTTGACAAGCATTAGTAGTAGTAAATGTACCAAAACGAACACGCATTAATGTAGTACCAAGTATGGCATTTACATCTGGAGTTATTACAACATCAGCAGTTGT
This sequence comes from Chitinophagaceae bacterium, assembly GCA_025363075.1. Classification (GTDB taxonomy): domain Bacteria; phylum Bacteroidota; class Bacteroidia; order Chitinophagales; family Chitinophagaceae; genus CAIVPM01. The sequence goes on from JANYEP010000210.1 coordinate 3,780, forward strand.
AGCACCAGTTGCGAAATTTACTTGTTGGTATTCAGTAGCATCAAAACTACCACTATGATTCCAGTCTATCCAAACACCAGCAAATGTAGGTTTTGCACTTGCAGTAATTGTCATTGTATAAGATACTGCTCTTGAAAGCAATACTGAATCATAAAAAATAGAGTAACCACCAGTTAAGGCACCTGGAGAACTATTAGAATAAGCGAGTGAACAACCATTAATATCAACTTGTTCAATAGTTGGACCAGTTGAACTATGTAATATTGTTCCATTATTAGGACCACAATAACAATCAAATAATGAATTCATTGTTACTTGAGTAGCACTTGAAGTATCAGTTTGATTGCTAAGCGTACAAGTTATTATTCTTCTATACCAAGTAGCAACAGTAATACCTTGAGAAACTGTAAGACTTCTTGTAGTGTCAACTGTACCATTTGGATTATTTAACCAAGTAGTGCCATTAGTTGAATCTTGCCATTGATAATGTAAATTGGTAACACCATCTGTACCAGCAGAGTCTTTAACATTGAATGGAATATTTGGACAAATTGAAGCAACCGAAGGAACTGCAATTCCACCAACTGGCTTACCAGTACAAGGAATACCAGCACATATTTTAATTGCATAGTCAACGGTTTGTCCACTACCAAACTGATCACAAGATGTAACAAATGTTGCAGCTCTTACACGAATACGCAATATATTGATGCCTAATACAGCATTTTGTGGAATTGTAATATCCGCAGTACACATATATGGTGCTGTTGTACCTGTTAATACCAATGGTGTGTATTCGTTTAAATCCATTGTACCATTTCTATCCCAATCTACCCAAACACCTCCTTGTTGAGGTTTTGTACTTGTTTGAACAGTTAATGAATAGGTATTTGCTTGCGTTAAACAACCTATCAAAGCTGCTGTTGTATCGTCATAGATGGAATACCCAAAACCATCTTGGCTAAGTGTTGGATTATGCACAACATTAACAGTTCCTCCCACTAAATCAACTTCTGAAATTGTAGGGCTTCCAGCAGAACTGTGAAGTATAGTACCATTTTTTGGGCTGCAATAACAATATAGTATTGTCTTTATTATTGGCGATATTGATGCTGAAAAAGCACTTAAATTACTTGTTGAACAAGTGATTTTTCTAAGATACCAAGTTGGTATTGTGATACCAGAAGAGGTATATGTTTTATTTGTATCAACACCAGCACAAGGTTGCCAGTTATGAGTAGCATTAGAATCTTGCCATTGATATTTTAAATTGGTAACACCTGTGGTAGTTGTTGTAAAATCAACTGAAACTGTGAAAGGTTTATTAGGACAAATAGAATCTACAGTAATTGCAGTGCCACCTAATGGAGTTCCTGTACAAGCAATACCTGGTAAAACTTTAAAAATATAATCTTCAGTTTCACCATTAAAGAAATTTGTACAAGGATTAGAATAAATGATGCCAAAAGT
>JANYEP010000003.1 GCA_025363075.1 Chitinophagaceae bacterium
TTTTTGTACCCCATTTTTCAAATATGCCTCAGCAACATTAAATGGATATGCTACATCATCTATATATGGGGATGATAAACTATTAGGTATTAAGTAAGTGCTACTCACAGTCATTGAAGGGTTTTTCAATTTCTTAATATCAGAAATTCTGGGCCAAATACGCTGCCCTGGAATAAAGCCAAGCTTACGAGAAGTAATAACCGAGCCTTTCATAAAGAACGAGTATATACTGTTAGGTGTACTTGCTCCATACTGCAAATTATCTATCTTAATGCTTGTTTGGTTTCTATTGAAAACAGCACTTGTTACAGACAAAAATGCATTATTTGTATTGTTTACCACTGTTCCTGCTGGATAGTAAAAATTGATTGCAACTACTGCATCTTCAATTAATGAAGATGTTGAAGAGCTGCTAGCGTTCATAATCAAATGCCCTGTAGGTTGCACATCAAAACCTTGCCACATTCCATTACAAGTATAAAAATGTGAGTTGTCAATATTTACCAGTGCATTTGCAGCAACTGTAATGGTAACATTAGGGTCAAGGATTACTTCACAACCCGAAAAAGTTACGTTTCCAGAAAGTGTAATATTATTCGCAACTCTGTAAACTGTATTGGTATAGGTTGTATTTGTAATTGTACCAGATAAGGGCGTAGCTGAGGCTTTAATTATAGTGCAAGGGTCACAAGATGGTACTATTGAATTGGGGCATAGTGCAAAATTAGAACCTCCTGATCCGCCAGGACCAGAGATGGTTATAGAAGTGTAGCAACTACTATTATGTATTCGAAAAAAACCGCCAGCTCCAGCAGATGGTATACCAGTAGTAGGAACTGTTAACACGTTACCATTAATTACTAAACAACTGTAAATATCACCAAAAATTTGCGGTGTACCAACAGCATTAGTAGTAAATGTAAATTGTTCATTTCCATTTGATCCAGTGATTCCAATTACAATGTCATTCACAGGTTTACTAAAAGTATAAGTATAAATGAAATTTGAGTTACCTCCACCACCGCCTAGCAAAGTACAGCCATTAGGTGTATTTCCGCCACAGCCATAATAGATACCATTCGAGTATGTTCCAACAGCTCCAGTACCACTACCTGTAACAGCAACTCCATTAATAGTGACAGGAGCATTTACTGAATATGAACTGCAATTCTGCCCCATTGCTTTTATCATTAAAAAGCATAAAACTGTTAAAAGGATTTTTTTCATTTCATTTGTTTTTTAAGAAGCTGTTTAAGTTATTTATTTTTTACCACAGCCTCACAAGGACACGATGTTTTTGTTGCATTCTCTGTGTACTCAGTGCCTCTGTGGTTTTATTTCAATTAACTCTTACAACTATTAGGATTAATATTAATAATTATTATTTGGTACTTTACTACAAGGTTCTACAACCCAAAATCCACCACTACCACTTCTCCACTCAACACTGTTACTGTTTTGCTGCCACTATCTCCACCTTGTGTAGCAATGTTTATGGTTTGGCTACCAGCAGGCACACCCATAAAGCTATACTTTCCATCACTATCTGTGGTGGCACTAAAGTTGGTACCAGCAATGGTTACATTGGCATTTGCAACTGGCTTCACAGTTGTGCTTGCAGCACCCACAACCCTGCCATCACTCATCACCACATCAAGCTCCACGTGCTTACCTCCTTTAATGCTAAACGAAATATGCTGGTCAATATGGTTGGTAGCTTTTACCGTAAGGCTATAGTCTCCTGCTTTAAACTGCACTATCTCTGCTTTGCCATCCTTGTTGCTTGTGCTGCTGCGGTTAAGGCTATCAATGCTAATACTCGCACCCGTAATAGGGTTCATTTTTGCAACATCATTATATATATGTGCAACAACATTAGTGTGGTGTGTAGCAGCATTGCCTATTCGCCTGTTGTTTTCATACTCAGCTACCATATTTGCCTGGCTCACTGCAAACTCGGGTATCAGCAAGTCATCAACATCGCCCATCAAATCGGCAATTGTTTTGATGCTGCCCACTATGCTGGTAGTTGCCACTTGCAGGGCATTGGCTTGTTGCTGTGGTGTACCCACTGCATTTTTAAATGCTGTAACAGCATTGCCAGCAGCAGTTAGTTGTGCAGCAGTAATGTTGTAGGCAAGCAATGCAGCAGCATTAGCGTTTAGAGCTGTCATCAGGTTTTCGGCAAGCGATATAGCTATAGTATCTGCCACATCAAAACTACTTTTTACAATGTCAAACTGTACCTCAAGAATACTGTTGTTATTGGCTTTAGCCCACACCCTTGCTTTACGTGCCATTGGTATTAGCAGGTTAAGCATCGTGGTTTTCAGGCTATCCTTGCTTTGTGCTACACCAGTAGTGTCTATACCCTGTGCATCAATTTCGTTTTGCAGCAATGCCTGCTGCGTATTAAACTTGGCAATAAGGGCTGCCAATGCAGCAAAGGGTGTTAAAATAGCAGCATACTTACCAAAAAAAAGCTTCATTCTGGTAAACATATTTACCTGTGCAATTTGTTTTTTGTTCATTTTGTTTACATTTTAATTGTTAAAAAAAATTATGTTTAGTTACCTGTAATTATCGACCAGTAATGTTTCAATTTTTGCATCTTCGAGATGCTTACCTGCTCCTGTCAGATGCTTAC
>JANYEP010000036.1 GCA_025363075.1 Chitinophagaceae bacterium
GCAGGCTATTCACGAGTTTTATCATCCAACAAAAGGTGCAGATATAGCAGCTGCAAGAAAAGCCGTTGCAAATAGTTTAGGCTTACACTCCAATGTTTATGAAGTAATTTTTTTAGGTGCAAATAAAAATCCAGTTGCAGTTGCAGAAAAACCACAAGACACCTACAACAACTACTACTTAGATAATGACCCTAAAAAATGGGCGAGTGGTTGCAAAATTTTTCAAGCCATTACTTACAAAAACATTTACCCCAATATTGATGTAAGGTATTATACAGGCAATGGTAGTTTGAAGTATGATTTTATAGTAAACCCTGGAGGAGACCCAAGTCAAATTGCAATGTCATTTGATGGTGTTGATGAATTAAAAATCAAGAAAGGAAAACTCATTATTAAAACACCAATTGCCGAAGAAAAAGAATTAGCACCTTTTTCATTTCAGCCATCAAGTTATGGAAAGAAAAAAGTGAACTGCGACTATCATTTAAAAAGAAATATTGTAACATTTGATGTTGATGATTATGATAAAACATTGCCATTAATTATTGACCCAACAAAATTTTTTGTAACCTTTACAGGCAGCACAGCAGATAATTGGGGATTCACTGCAACATATGATGGAGCAGGATGTTTATATGGTGGAGGAATTGTTTTCGATCACGGTAAATTCCCTGTATCAAATGGTACTACTTACCAAGGCGGTATAGTAGATAATTTTGAAAGCTATGAAGGGAGTGATATTGGAATTATTAAATTCAATGCATTAGGGAATGCAAAAATTTATGCAACATACATTGGTGGTAGTCAGGGTAATGAACAACCCCACAGTTTGGTAGTTGATGGTAATGGAAATTTAATTATTGCAGGACGAACGAACTCCTCAAATTATCCTTTAACTCACTTAAAATTTGGTCCCACCAAAATACCTAACCCAAATGACTCCCCAGACAGAGACATTATAATAACTAAATTAGATAATTCGGGCAATATTGTTGCATCAATTCGAATTGGAGGTACTAGTGATGATGGTATGAATATTAAACCCAAATATTCAAGTCCACCTCTCGGAACTTTTGGTACTTTAACGCTCAATCGTAACTATGGTGATGATGCAAGAAGTGAAGTTATTGTTGATGATGCTGGAAATATTTTATTAGCATCCTGTACACAATCTACAGATTTTTATACTACTGCTAATGCTTTTCAAACAACAAATGGTGGTGCAACCTCTTCAATGACTCGTAAGCAAGATGCGGTTTTTATCAAAGTTTCAAATGATTTAAACAATGTAATTACCAGCACATATTTAGGTGGAAGTAAAGATGATGCAGCCTTTGTTCTGGCTATTAACCCAAACAATAAAAATATTTATATAGCTGGAGGCACAGCAAGTAATGATTTCCCTGGAGATAAAGCAGGTGTAATCTATAATAGTTTTCAAGGTGGCGATTGTGATGGTTTTATTTCAATTATTGATGGTACTACATCTCAACTGCTTAAGACCACATATATGGGAACATCAGGCTCTGAAAACGTTTATGGCATTCAGTTTGATAAAAATGGCCTTCTTTATGTGATGGGAACAACAACAGGGCAGTGGCCTATTATTAATGCACAATATTCAAGGCAGTTTGCAAAGCAGTTTATTGCCAAATTGCAACCCAACTTAAGTAGTTTTATTTATTCAACAACTTTTGGTACGGTTGCTCCATCACCCAATATTTCACCAACTGCATTCTTGGTAGATAGGTGTGATAATGTGTATGTATCTGGCTGGGGTGGCAATATAAACCAAAGTGAGGGTTACCTAAATAGTGGTACATCTGGATTAGAAATTACCCCAAATGCACTTCAACCAACAACAGACAATAGCGACTTTTATTTTTTTGTTTTGGAGAAGAATGCTAAATCACAACTTTACGGCGATTTTTTTGGGCAAAAAAATGGAACAGGCGAACACGTTGATGGTGGAACAAGCAGGTTTGATAAAAATGGAATAATATACCAAGGCATTTGTGCAAATTGTGGTAATAATGTTCCTTTTCCAACAACACCAGGGTCATACAGTCCAGTAAATGGTTCAACAAGATGTAATTTAGCTTGCATTAAAATTGCATTTAATTTAGCTGGAATTGGCTCGGGTGTTCGTTCTTCAATAAAAGGTGTTCAAGGAGATACATCTGGTTGCGTTCCTTTACTCATAAAATTTACTGACACCATTGCTGAGGGCATTCAATACACTTGGAATTTTGGTGATGGAAGCCCTGATGTTGTAACTGCTACACCAAGTTCATCACACGTTTATAACAACATAGGAAAATATACTGTAAGGCTTATTTCTGTTGACTCATCTACTTGCAATATTGTTGACACTTCTTACAAAATAATGAGAATAAGAAGTGATAGTGCAACACTTAAACTGACTTACAAAAAGATTGGCGATTGCTTCTCAAATACTTACGAATTTGACAACACAGGTTCAATTTCCCCTCCAGCAAAACCATTTGGCAACAAGTCTTTTATAATAAATTTTGGAGATGGAACACCTGTTCAAGTAATGGGATATGGAACTATTTCACATCCATATCCTGCACCAGGAATTTACAATGGTTGGATGTCATTGGTAGATACAAATTATTGTAATACACCAGATACCATACCTTTTAAATTTAATATAATTGCCAACATAAAAG
>JANYEP010000045.1 GCA_025363075.1 Chitinophagaceae bacterium
TTACCCATATAAGTAACCAAGCAACGATATTGTTTGCCATTTACTGCAATGCTTGATGCTACAGAAAGTGTACTCGTTGTTGCGTTACTATATGGTGCACCATTGCTTAAAGAGTCCCAATTTGTTCCATTAAAAACCTGCCATTGGTAAGCATAAAGTGCATTTGTACCAGAAGCCATTGCAACGCTAAATGTTGCTGTTGTACCTGTGCAAGATGTTGCACTTGAAGGTTGACTTAAAATTGATGTTGGTGTGAAACAAATACCTCTAAAGGCTATGTGATCACTTACGTTTCCATTAAACACAATTTTTGAGGCAGAGCTACTTAAAGCAGCAGTACCTAAAGCATCAGTTATTTTATAGATATTTTCACCACCACCTAAAGCAGTAGAACCTCCAGATGTAAGGAATAAAGTAACAGTACCATTGTTTACAAAACCTGTCATTCCTCTACAAGCACTATCAGTTGTAATAGTACCTGTTGCTGTCCAAGTACCACTCACTGAAACATATTTAGTTACTTGTCTTGTCCCATCATCAGTAACATATACTATAGTCGGTGATGCAAAGAAGAAACCATAAGGTGAACCTGTTGTAGGAAAACCTGTAAGGTTTACTGGAGTATTTCCTGTTGTTGTTGGCAAACCTGTACCAATAGTTGCTAAACGAGTTGTACCTGTGCTTGCAGATGCATATAATTGTCCATTAAATATTCCTACGTTACGAAGGTTTGTTATTGATGTACCAGAAAGTTGAGTAGATACACCTGTAGTTGTTGGAATTTGAGCATATCTTGCTCCACCAGCAGAACCAGTAACGTAGAAACTTGTGCCATCTAAAGTAATTGCAGAGCGAGCTGTGCCAGATCCTGACCAATCATTATATTTTAATCTAAATCCAAGATTAACATTTTGATTAATATCAATAGTAGCGGCAACTCTTGAGGCTCTTGTTGTAGTAACTGCAGAGTCAGTTCTCGTTACTGTGTAGTAACCTGGAGCTGTAATATATCTTCCATCAACAGATAAATTCATCATACCTTCAGTAGTACCAATACCTCCAGAATACATTGAGCTATCTGTTGTTGTTGTAGATGTTATTCTTTTTGATTGAACAAACGTACCACCTTGTGTATATTCATCTAAGTAAAAAGGGTTACCAGTATTCACTAAATTTCCTACCCCATCACCAACTCTGTAAACTAATACATTACCTGGAGTAAATGGAGAGTTGCTTAAAATAGTGATTGTTAAATTAGAGCTATTTGCAGTTGTAGTTGTTAAACAAGCATAATTAGATGTCATTACACAACTAACAATATCATTATTAGATAATGTTGTAGAAGAATATGTAGCAGCAGTTGCAGCACTTATATTGCTACCATTAAGCTTCCATTGATATGATGGTGCTGTGCCACCAAATGTTGGAGTTGCTGTAAATATAATACTTGAACCAGCATGAACACTTGTACCAGGATTTGCACTGATGCTAACGCTTGGTGCTGATGGAGAAACCACACTTTCTGTAATAGTAGTTGATGTAGCAGTTGAAGTAGTTACACAAGATAAATTTGAAGTTATAGTTGCATAAACAGCATCATTATTAGTCACAGAACTTATGGAGTAAGAACTATCTGTTGAAGATGTTTTAACCAGATTATTATTCAAATACCAATTATAAGTAGGTGTTCCTCCATTTCTTGACGAACCAGTAAAAGTTGTACCACCAGTGTTACATATAATTGGGTTACTTGATGTAATTGTAACAGATGGAGTAACATTAGCAGTAATTGCTTGCACAACCGCATTTGAAGTTGCAGGAGAACCTGTAACACAAGTTAGGCTTGAAGCCATTCTTACTGTAATAGACGAATTGTTAATTATGGATGTTGAAACGTAGGTTGAGTTTGTTTCGTTACTAATGGCACTAGCACCATTGTACCATTGATAAGTTGCTGTTCCACCATTTGTAGGTGTTGCAGTTAACGTAACAACTGCACCACTACAAGCAGGATTTGCAGATGATGCGATAGCAACACTTGCAGCAACATTTGCATTAACAGTTTGGGTTGAAGTAGCAGAAGTATCGTTAGCCCTCGTTAAACAAGCATAGTTTGAAGTAAGGATTACATAGAGTTGATCACCATTTGCAAATGAAGATGTTGTGTAAGTTGCAGTTGTTTGCCCACTTACTAAACCACCATTTAAGTACCAAGCATAAACTGGCGAAGTACCACCATTTATGGGTGTTGCGATATAACTTGTAGAAGCATTAGCACAAGAAGGGTTAGTAGCAGTTGCTATAACTACATTTGGAGTTACATTGGCTGTAACGTTTATTTGAGTTGCATTTGAAACTGCCGATAAACCAGAGCCTGTGCAGGTAACAGTACATCTATACCATAATGCAGATGTTATATTTGTTGCGGTATAAGTTGCATTAGTTTCACCAGTTACATCGCTATAAGTACCATTTTGTGTAGTTGAAGTTTGCCATTGGAAAGTATATCCAGAAGCACCACCTAATCCAGTTAAACTTAAACTACTTGAACCACCATTACAAACACTTGTAATTGATGCAGCAGCACTTGCTGTTGGTGGTGTTCCACTACAGCTAGAAAGATCTACAGTTATTATTGTATTGCTTGAATTAACAGTTGCAGGCGAAGCACAAGTAGCATTTGATATTAATGAAAAATAAAATGTATCACCAGTAACATAATTGCTATTTGTAGAATAAGTTGTAGCTGTTGCACCAGATATTGCTACTGAGTTTTTGTACCACTTATAAATTGGTGAAGAGCCAGCATTAGTAATACCAGAAGTTGTAAAATTAATTGTTTGACCAACAGCTGGTGTGTTATCATCTACTGTTGCACTAACAGTTGGTGTAACCGTTTGTGAAATTGTTAAGGTAACAGCTGTTCTTGT
>JANYEP010000100.1 GCA_025363075.1 Chitinophagaceae bacterium
TCCGCCGCATGGCCGGACGGCGATTCACTGAACCGGCCCTGTGGGACGCCGTCTACGAGCGCGCCGCGAAAGCGAATATTAGCAGCAAGTAAATACTATTCAAATGGCATTACTGGTGTTCCAAAAACTGTTGGCAAAAAAACTATTGTTGCACATTTTAGATGGACTTCCAGTGGCATTGACAGAATTGCAAAAGATACTTTTATTTGTCAAAACTGTTCGTCAATTGGTGGCTTCTGGATTAGCACTGATACTACTATTGGAAAAATATCAAACACAGGTTTGCTTTCAACAGTAAAAGGTGGTGTTGATACAATTAAATATAAAGTTTCAAATTCTTATGGTTGTCAATCAAATTCATTAATACCAGTTACTGTTGTTGTAATTACACCAACTACAAAAAACTTTAATCACACAGGCTGCAACAGTGTTGTGTATCTTGGAACACCTTATACTTCATCCACTGTAAAAAGAGATACTTTAAAAAGCTATCAAGGATGCGATAGTGTTTATAATGTTCACAATATAGTGGTAACAATTGTTTCAGCGATTACCAATAATTTTAATCATACTGGTTGCAACAAAGTTACTTATTTAGGTGTTGATTATTTTGCTTCAACTATTGTTCGTGATACTGTTCATTCTTATCAAGGTTGTGATAGTGTTTATAATGTCCACAACATAGTGGTAACAAGTGTTTCAGCGGTTACTAACAATTTTAATCATACTGGTTGCAACAAAGTTACTTATTTAGGTGTTGACTATTTTAGCTCAACTATTAAACTCGATACCATTCATTCTTACCAGGGTTGTGATAGCATTTATAATGTTCATAACATAGTGGTAACATCAATCACACCAAATACAACAACTGTGAACCTTTCGGGATGTCATAGTGTTTTTTATAATGGTAGTACTTATATTTCATCTACTATAAAACGTGACACTTTAAGAAGTGTGCAAGGTTGTGATAGTGCCTATAAAGTTGCGAATATTACTATAACTCCTCTAACAGCTATATCACAAACAAGTAATCAAAGTGCTTGCGATAAGCTTATTTATAAAACCATTACATACATTTCAAGTGCAGTAATACACGATACATTAAAAACTATTGGTGGTTGTGATAGTGTTTACTTAACTGTTAATGCAACAGTAAACCCAAGCATTACTGGTAGAATTTATCATCCTACAAAAGGTGGTGTTCGGTATGTGCAAATGCAAGTAACAGGCACCAGTAGTAATACTTTTGTTGCAAGTACCAATTATAGTGCATCTTGTTTACCAGCAAATTCAAATGTAGTTATTCGCCCTGCTAAAAATAATGATACCACCAAAACCAATGGTATCACAGGTCTTGATTTATTCTATGTTCAAAACCATATTCTAAATAAAACAAAACTAAACAGTCCCTATAAAATTATTGCTGCCGATGTAGATGGTAGCAAAACCATTGGCGGGCTTGATTTATTTTATTTAAAGAAGTTTATTTTGGGGGCAATAACAACTTTCCCTAAAAATAAACTTTGGGCTTTTGTAGATAGTGCTTATGTTTTCCCTGACACTACCAATCCTTTTCCTTTTAAAGATAGCATCAGCTTCACTAATCTCACAAGTAGCAAAGTCAATCAAACCTTTATTGGCGTTAAATTGGGCGATGTTAATTTCGACTGGAATCCAGCACTGGCAAGAGGTGTAGCAACAAAACCTGTTGAGTTAGTTTATCAATTACAAAACCTTTATAGGGTTCAAAACCCTATAAAGGTTAGCATCAATGCAAACAATTTTAAAGACCTTGTTGCAATGCAATACACACTTCATTTTGACAACACAAAATATGAATTAGTAGGCATTGAAAACAATAAACTAACTATTGATTTTAACACAAGCAGAGCCAATGAAACAGGCAATATTGCTATGTTATGGACAGATAAAAATGCTGATGAAAAAAACTTGGATGATGGTAGTGAGTTGTTTACTTTAGTTCTTCGTTCAACTGTAAACAGTAAACCATCAACCGACTTGGAACTTTCTTTAACAAATGACATTACTGATATTGCTGCCTGGGATAAAGGCTTTAATCAGCATACCATTATTCTTACAAAACAAATAAAGAATGACGAGCAAGGAATATTGAATAATGAAGTTTGGAGTGTTAGCCCCAACCCTACGAATGGAGATATTAAGGTATCTATGGTTTGTAAACAAGCTAAAACTATTGTGTTTGAATTAAGCAATGCACAAGGCAAAACTCTTTTACAGCAAAGCGTTGAAGCTGTTAAAGGCAACAATACAATTAACATTAACCTTAAAAAGAATACCCATTTGCCAACTGGCATTTACTTCTTAAAAGCCATTGGATTGGAAGGTGAGAATGTGAAGAGAGTTGTGGTCGAATAATTTAATCTTAACAATATGTTCTTTATACACACCAAACATATATTTTTGATAAAATAAACATTATGAAAGTAAAACTTTACAAAAAATTATCAAGGGTATCAGTTTTAGCATTACTTATTCTCATTGGCATAAGTAAAACAAATGCACAATCAGAGGGGTTATATGCAGACACTGTTAAATGGCCTAATACAAACACGATTAGTATTAACCTAAGAACTACTGCTTTTAACAAAGTTTTCGTGGCAAATGGCACGTTGACTTGGAATAAAAATTCACTGCAATTTACATCTATTACCGGAGGTTCAACTTTAGGAACATCAAATTTCACTTTCAACACAACAAATGCAGCAAGTCAAGGTTATCTTTCTTATTTATTTTTTGATGGTGCATTAAATGGTTACACTGTTCCAAATGGTACAATTGCTATGACAATTAATTTTACTGTAATTAATAATCCAGCAGCAACATACAATAACAATAACATTGCTTTTTCAAACACGCCAACTGCTTTAGAAATTGATACATTAGATGGTGGTGGAAATCCTGGGGCAGTTTTTTTTCCAAACGTAGAGAACCATATTTCTGGATATGTAAGTTTTGCACGTCCTGCAGTGTTATCAAATAATGGTACTAATATTACTGATTCTGTAACTAACAGACCGGCAGGTTGCACTTACCAATGGTTTCAAAATGGTGTTGCTGTTGCTGGGCCAGCATCAAGTAACTATCCAAATGCTCCACAAGGTTTAGATTCTGTGCAAATAACTTATCCAAATGGAACAGTTGTTGGTTCTGTAGTAGCTGTTTTGCCTGTTAAATTAAGTAGTTTCAGTGGTAAGAATATTGAAAATGCAAATCAAATTTTCTGGTCAACTTCTACAGAAATAAACACAAATAATTTTGAAATTCAAAGAAGCGAAAACAGTGTAGATTTTATTGCAGTAGGCAAACAAAAAGCAATTGGCAATAGTGCTGTTGTTCAAAATTATTCTTTCACCGATGCTTCAATTTATAACAAATCTACATTGTATTATCGCTTAAAAATAAACGATAATAACGGTGCTTACACTTATTCTAATATTATTAAAATTGCAAGAGATTCTAAAATAGCTATTTCTCTATACCCTAATCCTGCAAAGGGTTTTGTAACCATTGAAGGTAGCAAAATTTCAAGTGTTAGTGTTAGTGATATATTTGGTAGAACAGTTTTGCAAAAAGATTTTAACCAAGTAAACAATGCAACACTTAACACATTAGCACTTGCAAAAGGCGTGTATAATGTGAGTGTTAAAAATGCAAATGAAACTGTAGTATTGAAATTGATTATTGAATAATTAAAGATTATTCTTTACAGTAAATAAAAAGAGGGCTGGTTTTCCAGCCCTCTTTTTATTTGGTTAAACTCGTTCAAGATTGTCTATTTATTAAATATAGGTAGGAATGTCAGATTGTGTTGAAATTACTCAGCCCAACTCATAACATAACCTTCATTCTCTATATCTAAAGCATCTTCTGTAAGCATTAAAGGATGAAAAGTATCTACCATTACTGCCAATTCTTGCGTTTCTTTTTTGCCAATACTTTTTTCAACAGCTCCAGGATGTGGCCCATGAGGAATACCAGCAGGATGCAATGTTATCATTCCACGAGTTACATTTTTGCGACTCATAAAATCACCATCAACATAATATAATACCTCATCGCTATCTATATTGCTATGGTTGTATGGAGCAGGAATAGCATCTGGATGATAGTCATATAATCTTGGGCAAAAACTACACACCACAAAATTGTTTGCATCAAATGTTTGGTGTACAGGTGGTGGTTGATGCACCCTACCTGTAATAGGTTCAAAATCGTGTATGCTAAAGGCATAAGGATAGCAACAGCCATCCCAGCCAATCACATCAAAAGGATGGTTGGCATAATGTAACCCATACAGTACAGATTTCTTTTTTGTTTTAATGATAAAATCACCCTGTTCATCGAATGTTTGTAGGTTTTTTGGTGTGCGAATATCACGTTCACAAAAAGGTGAATGCTCAAGCAATTGTCCATACTTACTTAAATATCTTTTAGGAAACCTAAATGGACTAAAACTCTCTACAATAAACAACCTGTTTTTATCATCATTGAAATGAATTTGATAAATTGTTCCTCTTGGTATAATCAAATAATCACCATATCCAAACTCAATTTCACCATATTGTGTAAGTAATTTACCTGTGCCTTCGTGAATAAAAATCATTTCATCAGCATCAGCATTTTTATAGAAATATTCTGTAAGACTTTTCGTTGGAGATGCCAATACAATATGGCAATCATTATTTACCAAAACTGCTTTTCTACTTTCTAAATAATCTGCTGTAGGTTTAATGTTAAAACCTTCAAAACTGCGATGCTTGAGCATCTTTTCCTCCGCAATTTTGGGAGCAACATTAATATGCTTGTCTGTTTTTATTATTTGAGTAGGAGGGTGGCAATGATAAAGTAAAGAGTAATCATTACTAAAACCTTCGGTAGAAAATAATTGTTCAGAATATAAGCCACCATTGGGTTTTCTAAATTGTGTGTGACGTTTATGTGGGATATTTCCCAAAGAAATATAGTGCGACATTTTATTTACGATTTAATGAATTAAGTATTGCAATCAGCGAGTATTGCAGGTGTAATTAAATAGAATAATCGTAAACGTTTTTAGAAAGTTCGAGGGTTACTAAAAGGAAAATATATTTCCATTTGCGTTTATCAATGTGATATGTGAAATTTCTAAAGAATGGCATTTGAAAATGATTAATATAAACTTCTGAACAGGGGAATTTCACCCAAACTGTGTCTGAATGGCCAAGGTACAACAGCAACGATTATTAATAATGAAATTAAATATAACCAGCCTAATTTGCTATGCTTTTTTGCATCACTTTCAAAAGTCTTTTTTGATACAGACCCAGCTATTGTTATTAATACAATGGCTATTAACATTCCTGTAATATGCTCAACTGCCCAAAAACGAAGGTTACTATTTTTCATTACATCAGCCATTCCATAAGTTTTAATCAAAACAAAACCTTTTACTCCAAAAAAATACTGATATAATCCAACTAATAAATTAATGTGTGTGATAATAGTTAAACGCAAATTCCAGCTTCTGTCCAACTGGCTATATGGCTTAGTTTTATTAATAAAACTTCGAGATATATTGACAACAAGTAAAATAATGATTGCCCAACGTAGGAGGCTGTGTAATCCTAATATTCCATTGTAGAACATAATTTGTTTTGTTTATATAACTATTTAAAAATTTATTTTAGGTTAGAGTCGTGATTGCAAATATGGCAATATTTAATGTTAATTAGTATTTTATATTGCTTAAGTTGTTTACAACAAAAAATCCTCAATAATTGAGGACTTTTTGTAATGTTGCGAGGAGAGGGTTCGAACCTCTGACCTTCGGGTTATGAGCCCGACGAGCT
>JANYEP010000149.1 GCA_025363075.1 Chitinophagaceae bacterium
AACGCCACTCTGGTTTAGGTCCTTTAGGTCTTGGAGGTATTTATGCTTTAGATTATTCTAATCCTGCTTCTCCTGTTTTATCCAACTTTTTGGATGTAACAACCTTAGGAATTGATATTGGACAATCTGGTGTACCAAGTAATAGTGCAAGAGGATTGAATGCAAATAAATTAACACCAAATGCCGATGCTGCCGTTTTTAGTTTGGTAGGTAAGGTTGGTATTGGTAATATGGATTTAAGCGAAGATGGAAACACTTTATTCTTTATGAATTTAAAAGATAATAAAGTGTATGGCATAGATATCACTGCTTATTTAGCAAGTGGAACTGCACCAACAGCTGCTGATGTAACTTCATATAGTATTCCTGACCCTGGTTGTGTAAATGGCTCATTTCACGCATTTGCTTTAAAAGTATATGAAGGTAAAATGTATGTTGGTATTGTGTGTGATGGTTCAACAGGAACGAAGTCAAATATGGTTGCATTTGTTAAAGCAATGGACTTAACAACAAATACTTGGAGCGATGTGTTCGATTTTCCTTTAACATATCCAAAAGGTTATCCTGATCAGGGAGATGGTTCTAAAACTGGTTGGTACACTTGGAGTGATGTTATTACAACTGTATGGAATGGTAGTGGAAATATTCTTCATCCAGTACCAATGTTATCTGATATTGAATTTGATTTAGATGGTACAATGGTTCTTGCATTAATGGATAGAACTTGTATGCAAATGGGTAATTATAACTATGATAATAGTACTTACACAGCAGGCAACTTTAATGCTGCAGGTGGAGATGTATTAAGAGCGTTTTACTCAAACGGGTCTTATGTTTTAGAAAACAATGCGAAAGCGGGCCCTAATACAGGATTTGCTCCTAACAACAATCAAGGTCCTGGTTTTGGAGAGTTTTATAATGATAATATTGATGGTGGTGTAAAATATCACACAGAAATGGTAACTGGTGGTATAACCCTTGTACCAGGTTCTGGTGAAGTAATGGTAGGTATGGTAGATCCAAGTTTCTACAAAGGTGGACCACTTTGGGCTAATGGTCCAAGAAGATTGAGTAACACAACAGGTAATCATACTGGTGCAATGTCTTATTATTCAGATAATGGTATTGCTAGCTTTGGTAAAGGTGTTGGTATGGGCGATTTAGAAGCTGCTCCAGACGATTTAACCTATATTGAATTAGGTAACTATGTTTGGTCTGATGTTAACGGAAATGGTATTCAAGATCCAACAGAAACAGGTATTGCTGGTGTTTCTATGAAATTATTTAATACAACAACAGGTGCATTAGTTGCAACTACAACTACCGATGCAAATGGCAATTATTATTTTTCTACATTAAATGGAGATAATTTACAACCAAATACACAATATACTGTTGTAGCTGGTGCTGGTCAATACAACTCAGCAACTGGCGAATTTGTGGTTGCTGGTAAAAAATATGCTATCACTCAAACAAATACTGGTCAAGGTGTAAATGCTACCTTAAACGATAATAATTTCAGCGATGCTGCTTTATCAACTTCATTAGGTTCATTACCAGCTAATTTACCTAAATTTACCTTAACCACAGGTAATCCAGGCTATATCAATCATACAATTGATTTAGGATTAACTTATGGTACACTTGGTAATTATGTTTGGTACGATGATAATTTAAATGGTTTGCAAGATGAAGCTGCAAATAGAGGTATCAATGGTTCAAAAATTTATTTGTACAAAGACAATGGTACTGGAACTTTTGTAATAGTTGATTCTGCAACTACTGCTAACGATGCAAGTGGAAACCCTGGTTATTACAATTTCCAAATTGGTGTTAGTGGTGATTACAAAGTAAAATTCCCAGCTGCAATAGGTACTAATGTGCCTACTACACAAACTACAACTGCTGCAACAGATGGTAACAGCGATGCTAATACTACAACAGGATTTAGCCCAGTTGTTACAATGGATGTTTCAGGTACAGGAGTAGCAAAAAATAACCCAACTATTGATGCTGGATATATTCCATTAAAGGGTAGTTTAGGTAATTATGTTTGGTATGATGATAACAACAATGGTTTACAAGATGAGCCAGCAAGTAATGGTATCAATGGTCAAACAGTAAAATTATACAAAGAAACTACACCGGGTAACTATACTTTATTTGCAACAACAACAACTGCAAATGATGGTAGTGGGAATCCAGGATATTACAATTTCCCTAATTTAGATAATGGAAATTACAAGGTTAAATTCCCTACTGCTGTGGGCAATTATCCTATCAGCACACCAAATAATCAAGCTGCACAAGTTGATGGTAATAATGATGCTAACGCTTCTACAGGGTTTAGCGGAGTTGTAACAATTGATGTTTTAGCAGGTGGTTTAAACAAAGACAATCCTACAATTGATGCAGGTTATAGAACAAATATTGGTTCTTTAGGCAACTATGTGTGGAGAGATACAAATGGCGATGGTTTACAAAACGAGCCAGCAAGCAATGGTATCAATGGTGTTAAAGTTTATTTATTGGATGGTTCAGGAAATATAATTGATAGCACAACAACTGCTAATAATGGAGGGGGTAACCCAGGTTACTATAATTTCCCTAACTTAAATAGTGGTAACTATCAAGTACAATTCCCTACTATGGTTGGTGGTTATCCTTTAACTCCAATAGTTGACCAATCAATGCAAGTAGATGGCAATCAAGATGCTGATGCTACAACTGGCAAAAGTGGTTCAGTTACTATTAATACCGCAAGCAGCAATCCTTTAGATGTAAACAACCCTACTATTGATGCAGGTTATGGTTTATTGGGAAGTTTAGGAAATTATGTTTGGTATGATGATAACAACAATGGTATTCAAGACGAACCTGCAAGTAATGGTATCAATGGTACAAAAGTTATTTTGTACATAGAAACTACACCAGGTTCTGGCACTTATGTAAAATTTGATAGCACAACAACTGCAAATGATGGTAGTGGTAACCCTGGTTACTATAGCTTCAACGATTTATTTAGTGCAAATTATAAAGTACAATTCCCAACTAACATCGGTAATTATCCAATAAGTGATGTTACTAATCAAGCAATGCAAGTTGATAATAACAACGATGCAAATAAAGCAACTGGCTTTAGTGGTGTGGTAGCTATTGATGTAACAGCTGGTGGATTGAACAGAGATAACCCTACTATTGATGCGGGTTACAGAAGAAACATTGGTAGCTTAGGCAACTATGTTTGGTTAGATAACAACAACGATGGTATTAATAACGAACCTGCTGCAAATGGTGTAAATGGCGTTAAAGTTTATTTACTAAATAGTGGTGGTGTTAAAATTGATAGCACAACAACTGCAAATGATGGCAGTGGTAACCCAGGTTATTACAATTTCCCTGATTTGTTAAGTGGTACTTACAGCGTTCAGTTCCCAACTAATATTGGTAACTATCCAATAAGTGATGTTACTAATCAAACAGCACAAACTGATAATAATAATGATGCTAACAAAGCAACAGGAAAATCTGGTAGCGTAGTAATCAATACAACAAGCAACAATCCTTTAGATATCAACAACCCAACTATTGATGCTGGTTATAGAACAAACATTGGTAGCTTAGGAAATTATGTTTGGTATGATGTTGATGGCAATGGTTTACAAAATGAACCTGCTGCAAATGGTGTAAATGGCGTAAAAGTTTATTTACTAAACGGTGTAGGAACTAAAATTGATAGCACAATAACTGCAAATGATGGTAGTGGTAACTCAGGTTACTATAATTTTCCTAACTTAAACAGTGGTAATTATCAAGTACAATTCCCTACTACAAGTGGTGGATTTAATTTAACAAACCAAACAACAACTGCTAAAACAGATGGTAATAGTGATGCCAATAATGCAACAGGCAAAAGCCCTGTAGTAGCTATCAATACTAACTCTAACACTCCTTTGGATGTAAATAATCCTACAATTGATGCAGGTTATGTACCAGTTGGAAGTTTAGGAAATTATGTTTGGTATGATGAAAATAAAAATGGTTTACAAGATGAACCAGCAGCAAATGGGTTGAATGATATTAAAGTTATTCTTTACAAAGAAACTGCACCAGGTGTTTACACAAAAGTTGATAGTACTACCACAACAAATGATAGCACTGGTAAATCTGGTTGGTACACTTTCGATAATTTATTAAAAGGAAATTATAAAGTTCAATTCCCAACTTCAGAAGGTAGTTATTATTTAACGCCAACAAACAATCAAGCATCACAAGTTGATGGTAATAACGATGCAAACAGTGCAGGCTTTAGTGGTATTGTTCCATTGAATCCAGTATTAGGGGGTTTAAATAAAAACAACCCAACAATTGATGCAGGTTACTATTGTGATTGCAATGGATTTAAAGTTGATATCGTAATCAATAAAACGTACGATTGTTTACAAGCTAATTCATTCAGCTTCTCTGCAAACATCAACAGGGTTGGTGGCTCATACACTTACAGTTGGGATTTTGGTGATGGAACAACCAGCACTTTGGCCAACCCAACTCACACGTATGCAGCAGCAGGTGAGTATGATGTTAAGTTAACAGTAGTAGAAAACAGTTTCTGTGCTTGCAGATATGAAGCTTCTGTACGTCAGATATATGTTGGTCCAAAACCAGTTGTTAATTTTGATTGGCAATACAATGGTAGTTGTTTAACGTACGATTTCAACAGTACTTCAACAGTTACTATGGGTTGGATAGCAGGTTTCAATTGGGACTTTGGTAATGGTACAACCAGCACACAAAGCAATCCATTAGCCACTTTTGCAACAGCGGGTACTTACAATGTTAAATTAGTAATTACAACAAATTATGGTTGTAAAGACAGTATGATTTTCCCTGTAAACATTATTAATAAATGTACTACAACAGGAAATAGTACTGGTAGCACCAACAATCCTTGCCCATCAATAGGAGCAATTACTGGTAATACTATTTTATGTGCAGGTGGAACTTCTACTTTAGCAGATACAACAGCAGGTGGCACTTGGTCATCTTCAAATACAGCTATTGCAACAATAAGCAACACTGGTGTTGTAACAGCATTAAGTACAGGTAGCACTACAATAAGTTACACAGTGGTAAGACCTTGTGGAACAGTTGTAACTACAACAACAATAAATGTTTCATCAAATGCTGCACAACCAATAGTTGCTGCAATTGACAGTGTATGTATAGGTTCAACCATTTATTTCAGCAATGCAAATGGTGGAGGAACATATTCAGTTTCAAATGCAAATGCAACAGTTAGTGGTAGTAGTGTAACAGGTGTAACAGCAGGTAACGTAACAGTATCTTACACTGTAACAACGCCTTGTGGTACGTTCACATCAACAAAAGTTGTAAGAGTAATAAATTGTCCTGCACCAGTAACTTGTAATGCAAGTTGGTGGAGTCAACCATCAACAAGCAATTGCGATAGTACGTTGAGATTTAATGTAAGCACTCCAAGTATAGGAGCAACATACAATTGGACTTTTGGAGATGGATCAACAGGAACAGGAAATCCAGCAACACACCAATACCCTTCATCTGGTTCATTTACAGTAAAATTAGTTGTAACTAATGGAACTTGTAAAGACAGTGTAAGTTATAATGTTACAGTTTCAAGCTGTTCAGTAACTTCAGGAGGTGGTGGAGGAGTTGAGTCTAAAACTCTTGGAGATGTAATTGCTGTAAGATTATATGGCAATGCTATCAACAGCACTACACAAGTAGATGGTGTAACCAATGGTGTTAAATTCAACAATAGTGGAACAATTGTAAATGGTGCAAATGATTTATCATTAAGCAACCTTGTTCCATCAACAGTTGCTAATACAGATGCAGCTTATGTTTCAACACCGACAGACTTGGTAAACTTTACCAATGCAGTAGAAGTGTTAGCATTAGACTACACTAAAGCAGGTGCAACTAAAGCAGTAGCATTTGGTACTAAAACTTTAGGAGATGTTTATACACACACCAAACCAATTTGCGATAGATTAAAAGGTGCTGAGTTATTAGAAGTTAAAAACATTACAGTTAATGGATTTAACCTGATGGCTTACAAAGTACGTCAAAGAACAGGTGAGGTAGAGTATGCAGCTAACCTAAGTGCAGGAACTGCTGCAAACAGAAGCAGCATTAGCTTACAAAGCAATTGGTTTACCGATAGCTACCAACAAGATGAGAAGTTATAC
>JANYEP010000154.1 GCA_025363075.1 Chitinophagaceae bacterium
CTCATTAAGGTTTGTAGTCTTTTTTGCCAAATCAAGAAAAATCACCTCTTAAACCAAAAAATGCTAAAACTATCACCACCATTGAGTTTCAGTCAAAAATAACCTCTAAAGTCAATGTATACAAGACTTTGGGAATATATATTTTTTTGAACTGCAGTTGTAAAAGAATCAACAGCAGCGTTGGCTTGAGTTTTAGTTAAGCCAGCATCTTCAGCAATTTTTGCAATTAATTCAGCTTTGTTCATAATATTTTTTTTATTTGTTAATTAACAAGAACAAATATATAGGCTTTACAAAGCCAACAAATTATTTTTTAAAAATGTGTAAAAAAAAATAATTGTAACCCTTGCCTGTAAAGGTTTTTAGAAAAAATGCTTAATAAAATGTACTGCTGTTATTCTATGAAAAAAATACGAAACCCTTATGAACATTGAGTTGTAGCGTTTTATTAACTACACGTCAATGTTTACAAGGGTTTGAGGGTTATAGGGGTTTTTAAAATAGAAAAAATATTAATTATTTTCTTTGCACAGTTAATCCACAATTTGCATTAAAGACCTAAAACCAATAAAATTATTACCAAATAAATCCAATCCATCTTGACGAAGTTTGGGTGCAAATTTTTCAATATATAAATTGTATAAAGATTTGGCTTCGCTGAAATATTGAATAGCATAAGTTGGTCCTTCTTCCTCATCAATTTCTAAAAGTCTTGTAAAGTGATAATGAGTAAAGCATTCTGTTGCCATTACATCGTTTAAATGTTGTTCTTTCATCCACTTTACCCAGGCTTCGTGAATACTCCAATTTAGTTTTATTGTTACGTTGTAGATGAACATTTTATTTACAATTTATGATTTTAGATTTACGATTTGTAATCCACTTTTTGGTTTTGCCTTTTTACTTTTGAACTATAGTTTCTATAACTTTATCAATAGCATCAAACGCAATGCTGCTTTGATTTCCAGTAGATAAGTTTTTAAGATTAAATTTTCCATCTTCTAATTCTTTGCTACCAAGAATAGCAATATGATTAATGCCTTTCTTCTCAGCATACTTAAACTGTTTATCAAATTTTGTTTGCTCGTGATATAATTCGCAGCCAATATTTTTATCTCTCAACTGCTGCATTATTTCGTAAGCTTTTTTGCTTTCGGCTTCACCAAGATTGAAGAACAAAATTTTTGTAGTAGTAGTCGATTCAACTTCTGATGGAAATAATTTCAACTCTTCCATCACATCATAAATTCTATCAACGCCAAAGCTGATGCCTACTCCAGGAATATTTGGCACTCCAAACAAGCCTGTTAAATCATCATACCTTCCACCACCACCAATGCTGCCCATTTGAACATTGTTGGCTTTAATTTCAAAAATAATTCCTGTGTAATAGTTTAAACCACGAGCTAGGGTGAAGTCGATAGTTAGTTTTTCGTTTCTTGTTTCTCGTTTCTCGTTTGAGTTATAGTTTAAGACATATTCTATTTCCTCAAAGCCTTGTTTGCCTATCTGATTATCTTTTAATATGCTTTTTAGTTTATTTAATTTTTCAACATTGCTTCCATTAATTAATAGATAAGATTCAATAACAGCAACTTGTTCAGCCTGTAAGCCCCTTTGAAATAATTCTTCTTTTACTTTATCAATTCCAATTTTATCAAGCTTATCAATGGCAACTGTGATGTCAATTAATTTATCTGAACCACCACAAATTTCTGCCAATGCCTGCAATATTTTTCGGCTATTAATTTTTATTTCAACATCAATTCCAAGCTTAGAAAAAACAGTTGCATAAATACTTACAAGTTCAACTTCATTCAATAAAGTTTTGCTGCCAACAATATCTGCATCGCATTGATAAAACTCTCTATAGCGTCCACGTTGAGGTCTATCTGCACGCCACACAGGCTGTATTTGATAGCGTTTAAAGGGAAACGTAAGTTGGCTATGGTTCATTGCTACATAGCGTGCAAATGGAATAGTTAAATCGTAACGTAAGGCACGTTCTGTAATCTCCTTTGAACTTTTCCCTTCAACTATTTTAGCAAATCCTTCTTGTGTTTTTTGTAATTTATCTTGATTATCTAATCCATTATTCAAGATTTTAAAAATCAACTTGTCACCTTCATCTCCATACTTGCCCATTAATGTTTCAAGGTTTTCCATTGCAGGAGTTTCCAATGACTCAAAACCATACAACTCAAACACAGCCTTGATTGTATTGAAAATATAATTTCGCTTGCGAACGACAGCAGCACTAAAATCTCTTGTGCCTTGTGGTAATGAGGGCTTAGACATAGTTGCAAAGTAAAATGCAAAATATAGAAATGAAGAAATGTTTTTGGAAAGTATTAAAAATACAAATACTGCAACAACACATTTGGCATTATACCCAATAAAATAATCAATGCAGCTAAGAAAATCAATCCATATTTAAAGCCACTTGAAATGGCTGAGGTTTCAGCATCCCCTTGCTTAAAATACATTGATTGTATTACCCTGAAATAATAGTAAACACTAACAGCAGCAAACAATACAGCTATAATAACCATTATAAATCCATTGTGTGATTGCAATACAGAAGTAAGCATATAATATTTTGCAAAAAAGCCTGCCGTTAAAGGAATGCCAGCCAATGACAATAAGAAAATAGTATTTGCAGCTGCAAGCACTGGTTGAGTTTTTGCAAGCCCATTATAGCCTTCAAAAGTGTAGTCTTTCATTTTTATTAATATGGCAAATACACCAATTGTTGCCAAGCTGTAAGCAGCACTGTACAACAAGATACCTTCCTTTGAAAATGAGTTGTTGCTATATAAAGCAAACAACATAAACCCAGCTTGGGCAATAGAACTATAAGCCAGCATACGCTTTACGCTTTGCTGAAAAACTGCAGTGATATTTCCTATAAATAAAGTAGCAATAATTACCAATGGCAATATCATTTTCCACGAAGCCTGCAATTGAAAATAATGCGTTTCAAATAGCTTGATGAAAGCTATAAACCCAGCAGCCTTAACTATTGTAGCCATAAAAGATGTAAACACAGATGGTGCTCCATCGTAAACATCTGGTGTCCAAAAATGAAATGGTGCAGCACTTACTTTAAATGCCATTGAAACAAAAATAAACAACAAGCCAAGTGGCAGTAAAATACCATAATTCTGCAATGGGCTACCAGCCGCAGGTACATCAAATGCAATTCCAAAATTGCCATTTACACCATACATTAAGGCAATACCCATCAACATAATTCCTGTGGAAAAAGAACCCATTAAAAAGTATTTCAATGATGCCTCGTTGCTCTTTAAATTCTTTTTATCAGAGCCAGTTAAAATATATAGAGGGATTGTCATTATCTCAACGCCCAAAAACAACATCAATAAACTATTGTAGGCAGATAAAACTGAAACGCCACAAAGCACGAAGAAAATGATGGCAAAATATTCTGCAGCATTATCTCCAACCTTTACAATATCGCTGCCACTTAATACAAGATACATCAGTGTTGAGAAAATGGCAATGGAATTAAAGAACATTCCAAATTTGCTAAACTCAAGCATATTCTTAACGTCAATGTTTAAGTTGCAGCAGCCATAAGTTGCAGCAATGTTTACGCCTAATAAAACCAACAATGCAACTATTGCCACATTTCTGATAGCAGTTTTATTAGCAGTAAAAATCCCGCTAAACATCATCACGACACCCAATAAAGCAGAAACAATAATTGTATTCATCTTATATTTTTTGTTTCACAAAAGTCACGAAGGCTTTATGTGAAATTTCTATCTAACTAAATTCAACAATGGCATTGGATACACACCAAAAGTAATAATCATTATTACCAAAATTACCAAAGCCAATTTTACATTCAAGCTAATGTCAATGGCATTTTCAGTTTGTGCAACTGTATTGCCATAAAATATTTTTTGCACCATATTTAAAGTGTAAACGGCACCTAAAATAATGCTTACACCAGCAGCAGCTGCAAACCAGATATTAAATTTAAACAAGCCACTAAACATTAAAAATTCTCCTACAAAAGCGTTTGTTAAAGGCAATGCAATATTTGCAAAGCACATTACAACAAACAATATTGCAAGCGTTGGTGTCTTTTGTGCCAAGCCTCCAAGCTCACTGAATTTGCGGGTTCCAAGCTGTTGTTCAATTACGTCAGCAACAATCCATAAGCCAATTACATTAATACCGTGGTTGAACATTTGCACTAAAACACCTTCCATTCCAATGGTTGTGCTTGTAAAAATTGCAGCACACATTAAACCAATATGGGCAATGGAAGAATAGGCAACCAAACGTTTAATATCATCTTGTTTTATGGCAATTAATGAGGCATACAACATTCCTATAACAGCAAGTATAATTACAAAATTGCTATGGCTTTGTACGCCTAATGGAACTATTGGCAGCAACCATTTTATCACCCCAAAAATTCCCATCTTTACCATTACACCACTCAATACCATTGTTACTGGTGTTGGAGCTTGTTCATAAGCATCGGGCTGCCAGGTATGAAAAGGGAATATTGGCATTTTGATGGCAAAAGCTATAAACATTAATGCAAACACTGATGCCTGTTGCTTTGCAGATAAATGCAGTTGTAAAAAATCATTATAGGCAAATGAATGTGAACCTGGCGTTTGAAGGTATAAATAAATCAAGCCAAGCAACATTAACAGCGAACCAACAAATGTGTAAATGAAGAATTTAAAAGTAACCTGAATGCGTTTTTCCCCACCCCAAATGCTACATAAGAAGTAAGCAGGTATAAGGGCAAGTTCCCAAAAGAAATAAAATAATAAAGCATCGCTTGCTAAAAAAACGCCCATTATTCCTGCCTGCATCAATAACATTAAACCATAAAAACCAGCAGCATTTTTATAGCTGTTTTTGTAAATAGCTGTAAAGATGATGGGTAATGAAATGCAGTTTAAAAGGCAAAGCATTTTGCTCATTCCATTTAATGATAATGAGAAATGGCTGTTCAATGCAGGTATCCACGTTGCTGAAAATTCAATTTGTTTATTGCAGCATAAAGAAGATATTGCAATTGCCAATGTAGCAATGGAAGCCAATAAGGTAAAGCCTTTCACAGTTTTTTCTTCCTTTAAAAAGAAAGATAGCAAACCTGCTACAACTGGAATAAGTATGAGTAATAAAGAATACATCTTTTAAATTATGAATGCTGAATTATGGATTATGAATTGAAAAATTAATCATTCATAATGCATAATCCATAATTAAAACAACTTTGTAATAAATCTATAAATATGCCCATCATTTATCCAAATAAAAATGATAAGCACAAAAGCCAAAACCATTATCAATATATAATTTCCAACTTGCCCACTTTGCAGTAACCTTGTTTGGCGTGAGCCATATTGCACCAATTTACCAACACCATTTACTGCACCATCAATACCACTTTTTTCAATAATATTTTTAAAGAAAGCTGCTAAAGAACCCAATGGTTTTACAACAATGTTATCATACAACTCATCAACATACCATTTGTTTGCCAACACTTTTCCCAATCCTTCAGCTTCTTTCATTTCAGGATTTTTACTGAATTTATTTACTGCAAATAAAATGGCAATGGCAGCAATGGCAACAGAAATTCCCATTAACATATATTCTGTATTGTGAGGAATTTCATGAGCTTTTTCACTCACCAATACAGGAGAAAGAAAATGGTGCAATTCGTGATGACCACCCAATATTTCTGGCACGCCAACCAAACCACCAACAACACTCAACAAAGCTAATATCATTAAAGGAATCGTCATTGCTTTTGGCGATTCGTGCAAATGATGTTCCTGATCGTGAGTGCCTCTAAAATTTCCCAAGAAAGTAGTAGCATATAACCTGAACATATAGAAAGCCGTCATAGCTGCACCTGCAACACCAAGCACCCAATATATTGGGCTATGAGCATAAGCAGCAGCAAGGATTTCATCTTTACTAAAGAAACCACTAAAAGGAGGCATACCAGAAATGGCAATGCAACCTAATAAAAAAGTTATGTGTGTGATAGGTAATTTCTTTTTCAAGCCACCCATATTTCTAATGTCTTGCTCGTGGTGCATTGCGTGTATCACAGAACCTGCACCCAAGAACAATAATGCCTTGAAAAATGCGTGTGTCATTACGTGAAAAACAGCACCTGTGTAAGCACCACAACCCAAACCTAAAAACATATAACCTAACTGGCTAACTGTTGAGTATGCCAATACTTTTTTAATATCATTTTGCTTAATGGCAATAGTTGCACTAAACAATGCTGTAGCCAAACCAACAATGGCAACAACGTGCATTGTAAACTCGCTCATATTGTACAATACATTGCTGCGAGCAATCATATAAATACCAGCTGTAACCATTGTTGCAGCGTGTATCAATGCACTCACAGGCGTTGGACCAGCCATTGCATCTGGCAACCAAGTGTATAAAGGAATTTGTGCAGACTTACCCATTGCACCAACAAACAATAACATTGTAATGGCTGTAGCATCCGCTGCTGTTAGCTTTGAGGCATTTGCAAAAACCTCGGCATAACTTACAGTTCCCAATTTATTGATAATCCAGAACACGGCAAGCAAGAAACCCAAGTCGCCAATACGGTTCATTATAAATGCTTTCTTGGCTGCGTAATTGTAGTTATTATTTTTAAACCAATATCCAATCAATAAATAGGAGCAAAGCCCAACGCCTTCCCAACCTATAAACATTATTACATAATTTGCCCCTAAAACCAGCAATAACATTGAGAAAACGAATAGGTTTAAATAAGCAAAATACCTGGCGAAATGTTGTGGTTCTTCTTCGTGCATATATGATGCAGAGTAAACGTGAATGAGGAAACCAATGCCAGTTATGATTAATAAAAATAAAGATGAAAGCTGGTCAACCTGAAAGGCGAAATCAATAGTTAAGGTTTGTGTTTTAATGAATGTGAACAATGGATTTACCGCCATTGCACCATTTGTTTTAACATCAAGAAACAATATTAAACTAACAATAAATGAAGCCAAAATTGCTACACTGCCAATGATGCCAGTTAGTGATTTTGATAATGATTTACGCATTAATCCATTGATAAGAAAACCTACCAAAGGAAATAATGGAATTAAGTAAACAAGTTTGTTCATATGCTGAGAATTATGAGTTATAAATGATGAATTATGAGTTTGTTCCATTCATAATTTACCATTCAAGATTCATAATTAATTTTTGAGTCGATTTAAAAAATTAATATCAATGCTTTTGGTATTTCTATACATCATTACAATAATTGCCAGGCCAACACTAACTTCTGCTGCTGCAACTACCATTATAAAAAATACAAAAACCTGTGCATCTGCACCAACTATTGTTGATTTATCTGTTAAATAAGCAACGCCATTGTGCATTTTGCTAAAGGCAACCAAAAGCAGGTTTACAGCATTAAGCATAAGCTCAATACACATAAAAACAATGATGGCATTCCTGCGTACCAAAACACCCACAATACCTATTGTGAATAACGCTAAACAAAAAATAATATAATTACTTATTGGCATAAAACTAATTTGATAATTCAATAATTTGATGATGTGATAATTAGTTGTGTAATCATTATGGAATTATCACATCATCGAATTATCACATTTTTTTACTTCTTCCCAATCACCACTGCACCAACCATTGCACTTAAAAACAACACACTGCTTATTTCAAATGGAACAACAAAATCTGTAAACAAAACCTTGCCCAATGTTCCTATTAAACCAATATTGCCATTGCCAAGCAACGCTTCTTTATCATTAATTTCTGATGCCTGCTTTACCAGTGAAACCAACACAATCAACAAACTTCCACCAGAAATTGCACCTGCAAGTTTTATCCAAACATTTTTTTGAGGGTCACTTTCCTTGCCCAAATTCATCAACATTATTACAAATAAAAACAATACCATTATGGCACCAGCGTAAACAATTAAATTTACAATTGCCAAAAACTGTGCGTTCAATAAAATGTAATGACCACTGATTGCAAAAAATACAACAATCAGCCACAACACACTATGCACAGGATTTTTGCTTATTAAAACCATCAATGCACTCACAATTGCAAGTCCACTTAAAAGCCAGAAAAGTATTTGTATTAAGTTCATTTTTTTAATTATGGGTTATGAATTATGAATTATGAATTTTATATCCAGCATCCATAATCCTTAATTCTACATTCCCTTTGCTTTTGCGAATTCCCCTACTTCTGTTTTTACATTTGGAATCAACAAATCTGGTTTACCATAAATAAAACCTTTGCGTGTAAAATTTGATGGAGCAAAAGTTTCGCTTAAATAAATTGCATCCTTAGGGCAAGCTTCTTCACACAAGCCACAGAAAATGCAACGCAACATATTGATTTCATATTTGGCTGCATATTTCTCCTCACGATATAAATGCTCTTCATTTTGCAACCTTTCAGCTCCCTCCATTGTAATGGCTTCAGCAGGGCAGGCAACTGCACATAACCCACAGGCAGTACACCTTTCACGACCTTCTTCATCCCTGTTCAACACGTGTAAACCCCTAAACACAGGGCTAAATTCACGCTTTTGTTCAGGAAAACGAATGGTAGGTTTTTTCTTGAACATATGCATAAAAGTGATGAACATTCCCTTGATAATATTCCAGAGATAAATTCTCTCCAGAAAAGTCATTGGACTTCTATCAACTTGTTTTATTCTATTTGTTAGTGCTTGCATTTTATAATGTTTGCAAATATATTTTTTGTTATAAACTATCCAATTTTAATAATACGCCAAGGCGTATTTTTTTTTTATTTATGTTACAAGCTTTTGTGCTACTATTAAACTTTAGTAAGTGCAACTTTGTTGAAAAAATATTTCCAGTGGAAATGTTTTTTTAATTTGGCACTATTCAATTTTTGTAATGCTGTTGAGTTATTTTTCAAATTCAATTGTTTCCAAAAAATCTAAATGCTCTTGTGCTTCTTCCTGAATTATTTTCCAAACTGCATCATAATCAATTCCAAAATACTCGTGAATCAATCTATTTCTAAAATCAGTCATTCTTCGCCATTCAACTTGTGGGTTATCGCTTTTAAATTCTTCTGTTAAAAGTTTAGAAGCTTCACCAATAATTTCAAAATTTCTTACAACTGCATCTTTTGTTTTTTTATCTTCTAAAAAATCATAAAAACTTAATCCTTTTGTATAATCCAAGATGTTTGTAAAGCATTCAATTAAATCGCCAACTAATAAATAATTTTCTCGTTTAGGCATAAATTAAATCTTGCTTTAGAGCATTAAAATATTTTTCTTTAATTCCTCTTTTACTCACAACCTGCACTTCAGTTCCTTTAAACAAATCATCTAAGTAATAACAAATATCAAAAAATTCCATTCCAATACTACCTTCATAATCAAACATTACATCAATATCACTTTTATCAGTTTGTTCATCTCTACTATAACTACCAAACAATGCAAGTTCTGTAACACCATATTTTTGGTGCAATATGGGTT
The DNA here is from genome assembly GCA_025363075.1 of Chitinophagaceae bacterium. Taxonomy (GTDB): domain Bacteria; phylum Bacteroidota; class Bacteroidia; order Chitinophagales; family Chitinophagaceae; genus CAIVPM01. Next base: position 9,551 of record JANYEP010000154.1, read on the forward strand.
TAGCTTCTTTTAGTTTTTGTATGATAAAATGTTTATCCAACTTACTGTTTAAATTTTTGATTATTATCTCTACCCTAACTATGTATATACTAATATACTTTTTCGTTATCAGTTAACCAATATCCCATATCTTAAATTTTACCAATGAAACCCAATTGTTCTATACAAAATAAATCCACCGGTTAAAATTAAATTGAACAAAGCCAATGGTATCATTGTTTTCCAGCCCAAATCCATTAATTGGTCATACCTGAATCTTGGTATTGTCCACCTGATCCACATAAATACAAAAATGAAAATCACGATTTTGATAAGCAATACGCCTACTTGAAAAAATGCTGTCCAATCACCAATACTACTTGCATATAATTTAGCATCATCTACAAAAGGAATATCATAACCACCAAAATATAGAGAAGCCATAACAGCACTACTCATTATCATATTAATGTATTCAGCAAACAAATAAAACCCAAGCTTCATTGATGAATATTCCTGGTGATAACCAAAGTTCAATTCGTTCTCAGCTTCTGGTAAATCAAAAGGCGTTCTGTTACATTCTGCCAAGGCACAAATGAAAAATATTAAAAATCCAAGTGGTTGGTAAACCAAATTCCACAAATGACCTTGTTGTTGCTTTACAATTGCCCCAAGGCTTAAATTTCCTGTCATAAAAATCAATGCAATCAATGCTAAACCCATAGCCAACTCATAACTTATTGCCTGGCTTGCGGCACGCAAACTTGACATTAAAGAAAATTTGTTATTGCTTGCCCAGCCACCAATCATAATGCCATAAACACCCATACTTACCACAGCGAATACATATAAAATACCAATGTTTATATCTGCAATTTGTATAGGAAACTGATGACCTCTGAATGTGATTGTGCCAGCCCAAGGAATTACAGCACAACTCATTAAACTGGCTGTCATTGCTAAGCCAGGTCCTAAAATAAACAGCCATTTATTGGCGTTCGTTGGAATAATGTCTTCTTTAGTAAACATTTTTACGCCATCTGCCAAAGGTTGCAATAAGCCAAAAGGCCCTGCACGACTGGGTCCTGGTCTATCTTGTAAAATTGCTGCTACTTTACGCTCGGCGAAAGTTGTATATAAAGCTATGCCCAAACTTGTAAGGATGATAATGACTATCAATCCAAATTTTTCGAGCAATAAAAGCCATTCAAATGTTAGTAAAGTCATAAAACTTTAATCTTCTATTTTAAAATTATTGTATAAATTCTCGATTTGAGTTTTTAAAACAGGAATATTTTCAATTACAACTGACCAAATTTGACCAATGTTAAGTTCAAAATAATCGTGTACTAAAATGTGTCTTAGTTTTTCAATTTGACCCCAAGGAACATTATTAACTTTTTGTTTATAATTTTTAGTAAGTTTATAAGCACTTTCGCCAATTAACTCTATCCATTTACAAACAGCAGTATTCAAGATAAAATTATTTTCAAACTCTTCAAAATTTACATTGATAAGAGCTTTATCAATAAAAATTATGCAATCAATAATATGCCCTAATCTTTCCTTATCGCTATACTTGTTTTTCATAAATTAAAAACTTATCATTTTCAATGTATGGTTTAATTCTTTTATTAATCCATTTATGACTAATAATATCAACTTTTTTCTTCATACTTTCAGCCAAATAATCAGACCAAGAATAATACTCCATTCCAACTCTATTATTTATATCCATTTCAACCATTACATCCACATCACTTGTTTCATCTGCATCGCCACGAGCATAAGAGCCAAAAAGCCAAACTTTATTTACAGGTTTATCTTTAAAAAAAGTTGTAACAACTTGCTTAATATGTTCGTTTGTTAAAATCATCTATTTAAAATCTGTTGAGTGAGCTGGTCTATCTAACTTGCTCAATTCTACATTACTTTTATTCACTTCACTTTCATCGTGAATATCCATTAATAATTTTGGATTACGACCTTTCATAACAGCAGTAAAGGTTTCAGCTGGTTTAGTAACACCAACATAATGCCCTTGTGAAATTACTGAATGACGGTTTATTACACTTGGTCCTTCAATTGTCCAATCACTTACTTTTTTAGTTTCAAATCTGCAAGTATTACAAATCCATCCTGTTTTTCCATTGCTTGCTTCTTTCACTTCACCCCATTCATCTTTACGTGCAGTAACCCTGAATACTTCATCACCACGCATCCACAATTGAGCTTCACCACAACATTTAGGATTGGTGCAATTTCTATGAGCATCAACAGGCTTTGTAAACCACACACGATTTTTGAAACGGAAAGTTTTATCTGTTAAAGCACCAACTGGGCAAACATCAATTACATTTCCTATAAATTCATTGTGTAAATTCTTCTCGATAAATGTTGCAATTTGGGCGTGGTCACCTCTATCCAGAATACCGTGTTCTCTTTTTTCAGTTAACTGGTCTGCAGTAAACACGCACCTGAAACACATTATACAACGTGTCATATGCAACTGAATATAATCGCCTAAATCAACCTTGTGAAATGTTCTTCTTTTAAACTCATAACGAGTTCCTTCTTTACCGTGATTGTAACCTAAATCTTGCAAATCACATTCGCCAGCCTGATCACAAACTGGGCAATCTAAAGGATGGTTAATCAACAAAAATTCCACCACACCATTTCTTGCATCAATCACTTTTGGTGAAGTAATATTTTTTACTTCCATTCCATCCATAACAGTTGTTCGGCAACTTGCAACAAGTTTGGGCATTGGGCGAGGGTCTTTTTCAGAACCTTTGCTTACTTCTACCAAACAAGTTCTGCACTTACCGCCACTACCTTCCAACTTGCTGTAATAGCACATTGCAGGTGGTGTAACATCTCCACCAATTTGACGAGCAGCATTCAATATTGTGGTTCCAGCAGGAACCTCAACTGTAATGTTGTCGATGATAACTTTATGTAATATTTGTTCAGACATAATTTACGCTATAACTGGTATATGAATTTCATCAGCATAATGTGCCAATCCAAAATTTCTAATTTGTGATTCTTGAGGATTATCAACGTGCCAATCAAACTCGTCCCTAAAATGCCTAATAGCTGCTGCAACTGGCCAAGCTGCTGCATCACCTAAAGGGCAAATTGTATTGCCTTCTATTTTTCGTTGAATATCCCACAATAAATCTATATCACTTTTCTTTCCTTTTCCAGATTCTATACTCCACAAAATCTTTTCCATCCAACCTGTTCCTTCTCTACAAGGACTACATTGACCACAGCTTTCGTGTCTGTAAAATCTTGCGAGTGTATAGGTGTTTTTTACGATACATTGGTCTTCATCCAATACAATAAATCCTCCAGATCCCATCATTGAACCTGTTGCAAAACCACCATCAGCAAGGCTTTCATAGTTCATTAATCGTGTTTCACCTTTAGCCGTTTTCAATAATAAATTTGCTGGAAGAATAGGCACTGAAGATCCACCAGGAATACAAGCTTTCAACTTTTTTCCATTGGCAATACCACCACACCATTCATCACTATAAATAAATTCTTCAACGCTAATGGTCATATCAATTTCATAAACACCAGGTTTATTGATATTGCCACAAGCCGAAATTAATTTTGTTCCTGTACTTTTTCCAATGCCAATTTTTGCATATTCATCACCACCATCATTAATGATTGGCACAACAGCAGCAATGGTTTCAACGTTATTTACAACGGTTGGTCTTTTCCATAAGCCTTGTACTGCAGGAAATGGAGGTTTAATTCTTGGATTACCACGCTTGCCTTCAAGGCTTTCAATCAATGCAGTTTCCTCGCCACAGATATAAGCACCAGCTCCACGTTGAACATAAATTTCACAATCAAATCCACTACCTAAAATATTTTTTCCTAACCAGCCATTTGCTTTTGCTTCATCAATGGCCTGCTCCAAAATATCAGTAATCCAAGCATACTCGCCACGTATATAAATGTAAGAAACATTGCTACCCAAAGCGAATGAACTTACAATCATTCCTTCCAATAAAAGATGTGGAAGAAATTCCATTAAATATCTATCCTTAAAAGTTCCTGGTTCACTTTCATCTGCATTTACAACTAAGTGACGAGGCACGCCTTCTGGCTTTGCAATAAAACTCCATTTCATTCCAGCAGGAAAACCTGCACCTCCACGACCACGCAAACCACTCTTCTTTACCTCTTCAACAATACTTTCAGGGTTCATTGTTTTCAAGGCTTTCTCTACACTTCTATACCCGCCTTCACGACGATACACATCATATAATCTGATGTTTTCTACGTGTGCTTTTTTTAATAATAATTTTTTACTCATATTACCCCAACCCTAAAGGGCTTTTTTTAATTGCTTCGCAATTTGTTTTTATTTATTGTCCAAGCTTTGGTACTACTGTTAAACTTTGGTGGCGTTGGCACCATTCAAGTTTTGTAATGCTATTGAGCTTTTTCTGCATTTCATTCTATCTTTCCTTTATATAAATTCCAAACTGGAAAAATCATATCCCAATCTTTACCCCAAACTATATTTCCA
>JANYEP010000244.1 GCA_025363075.1 Chitinophagaceae bacterium
CAACGACGCTATAGAAATATTTGGAGCAAGGGAACACAATCTCAAAAACCTTGATATATCAATACCTAAAAACAAGTTGGTTGTTTTTACAGGCGTAAGTGGCAGTGGCAAAAGTTCATTGGCTTTTGATACCATTTACAATGAAGGGCAACGCAGGTATATGGAAAGCTTTAGTGCCTATGCACGCCAGTTTTTGGGCGATATGGAAAGACCAGACGTTGACAAAATCACAGGTCTTTCACCTGTTATTTCCATAGAGCAAAAAACAACCAATAAAAACCCCAGAAGCACTGTAGGCACTGTAACTGAAGTGTATGACTTCCTGCGTTTGTTGTTTGCAAGGGCAAGTGATGCTTACAGCTACAACAGTGGTAAAAAAATGATAAAGTTTAGTGAAGAGGAAATTGTAGAAAACATTTTTGAAAAGTTTGCCAATCAAAAAATATCATTATTAGCACCAATAATAAGGGGAAGAAAAGGACATTACAGGGAGCTGTTTGAAGAAATAAGAAAGAAAGGGTTTTTGAAAGTGAGGATTGATGGTGAGATTACTGACCTTACACCAAAGTTGCAAGTTGACCGATATAAAATTCACGATATTGAAGTTGTTGTAGATAGAATGGCTGTTACAAAAGATATGAAAGTAAGGTTGAGCCAAAGTGTGCAGCAATGTTTAAAAATGGGAAAAGGATTATTACTTGTTGCCCCCCATCCCCCTGAAGGGGGAGAGAAAAAAGCAACTGTTAAAAATAAAACACAAAATAATGCAGCAGTTGATAACTCCCCTTTAGGGGCTGGGGGTGAGAATGGGGGTGTTACTATGTACTCTAAACAATTAATGTGTTTGGAAACTGGTATTAGTTACGAGGAACCTTCTCCTAACGCATTTTCATTTAACTCGCCTTATGGCTATTGCAATAACTGCAAGGGTTTGGGCAATGTGTATGCAATTGATATGGCTACCATTATTCCAGATAAAACCATTGCTGTAAAAGATGGTGGCATTGTGCCTTTGGGCGAAGAAAGGGAAGCCAGCGTTTACAACCAGGTAAAATTATTTGCAAAAAAATATAAAATAAATCTTGCCTTACCCATTAACGAATTAACAAATGAGCAAGTTAATTTATTGCTGTTTGGAGATAAAAATATCAGCAATAGTTTAGAGATTGATTTGAACGATGAAAATATTCCTGATGCATACACAGGAAGTTATGAAGGCATTATTCCAATGATGAAAAGATGGTTTACATCATCTCAAAGCAATGATGGTTTAAAGGCGTGGGTTGAAAAATATATGGAGCTAAGTAATTGCCCTACTTGCAATGGAACAAGGCTTAGAAAAGAAAGCCTTTGGTTTAAAGTGGCAGATAAAAATATTGGTGAATTAAGCAATATGAATTTAGATAAACTGATGGCTTGGTTTAGTGATATTGAAAAGAAATTAAGCAACAAACAAACCACCATTGCCAAAGATGTATTGAAAGAGATAAGGGAACGCTTGCAATTTTTATTAGATGTTGGTTTGACATATCTATCATTAAGTCGCCCTTCTAAAACCCTTAGTGGTGGTGAATCACAGCGTATTCGTTTGGCAACTCAAATTGGTTCTCAATTACAAGGAATCACTTATATTTTAGATGAACCCAGTATTGGTTTGCATCAGCGGGATAATCATAGATTGATAACTGCATTGCAAAATTTAAGGGATATTGGAAATAGTGTTTTGGTGGTAGAACACGATAAAGACATTATGCTGGCAAGTGATTACTTGGTTGACATTGGTCCTAAAGCAGGAAAATTTGGAGGTAATATTGTTGCTGCAGGCACACCTAAAGAAGTGATTAAAAGTGGCAGTGAAACTGCTCAATATTTAAGTGGTAAAAAGAAGATTGAAATACCTAATGAACGCAGAGCAGGCAATGGCAAAACCATTTCATTAAAAGGCGTTAAGGGCAACAATATAAAAGGGATTGATGTTGATTTTCCTTTGGGTAAACTGATTGTGGTTAGTGGGGTTAGTGGCAGTGGTAAATCAACTTTAATTAATGAAACGCTGTATCCCTTATTGGCAAAGCATTGCTACAACAGCAAGTATTTTACACAAGAGTTTAAAACCATTGAAGGGCTCGAGCATATTGATAAAGTTATTGAAATAGACCAAAGCCCTATTGGCAGAACGCCAAGAAGCAACCCTGCAACTTATTGTGGATTTTTTACAGAAATAAGAACCTTGTTTGCCAGTGTTCCAGAGGCTAAAATTCGTGGATACAATGCTGGTCGTTTTTCGTTTAATGTCAAAACAGGACGTTGTGATGTTTGTGAAGGTGGTGGAATGCGAGTGATTGAAATGAACTTTTTGCCAGACGTTCACGTGCATTGCGAAAAGTGCAATGGCAAACGTTATAACAGAGAAACTTTAGAAATTCGTTATAAAGGAAAATCAATCAGTGATGTATTGAATATGAGTGTTGATGAGGCTTGCGAATTCTTTAACACAATCCCTTGGATGTATAGAAAAATTAAAGTATTACAAGATGTTGGTCTTGGTTATATAACACTTGGACAAAGTGCTGTAACCCTTAGTGGTGGTGAGGCACAGCGTGTTAAATTAAGTACAGAACTTGGGAAAAAAGATACTGGTAAAACATTTTATATATTAGATGAACCTACAACTGGTTTGCATTTTCAGGATATAAAATTATTGATGGATGTAGTAAATAAATTGGTTGACAGGGGCAATTCTGTTTTAATTATTGAACATAATTTAGACGTAATAAAAATGGCTGATCACATTATTGACATTGGTCCAGAAGGTGGTGATGGTGGCGGCAAAGTTTTATTTGAAGGCACACCAGAAAAAATGATTGAAAAAGCTAAAAACAGCCATACTGCTAAATTTTTGAAAGTGGAGATGGTGGGATGATTAGCTACAAATTAAATAGATATTAATACTAATTTTAAAATGAGGATATTCATAGGGATACTATTAACCTTTCATATATTTATTGGATGCACTAATAGAAAAACGAGTATTGATATTTTTTTTGAAAAATTGGACAGCTCTTTTTCATATAGTGAGAAGAACGAAATAAGAAAGTGTGCAAATCTTGATTGTTTAAAATCATTTGCTTATGAGATACATCACACAAATATTTAAAAATACTTAAATCTATTGCATTATACCCTTTCCCTGATTCTATGATATTTGATTCTATTAAAAATATTACAGGACTTGGTAAACCATTAGCATTGCTTAATGCATACCAAAAAAAAATGAACCATCAAGACATATCATTTTATAAAATTACAAATGAAATAAATCACCGAACAGATTCATTAGATGCATACTTTTTGAATGAGTTTAAAAAAGAAATTACCATACACTCAAAATTAGCAGAAGAAAATTATAATAAATTCAAGAAAGGAGACACGATAAGTTTATTATACCCTTTAGAGAATAATAAGTATAACAAGACTGTAATTTTTTATACCCACTATGATAAGAAAAATTTTATTGATACACTATTTCTAAAGTGTGTTTTGATAAAAAAAGTATGGAAGAAATAAAAGGTTACGACTTAGCACATAACGAGTACTATTTTTCACTTAAAATAATCGAGGCAGAAAACAAGGAAATTAATTTGGTTGATGAAAGATATAAAAAAGGACATATTAATAAATTGTCTTTATATTATTATGGTAGACCACTTTTAATCTTATTGCGAAATAAATTTATGTGAAATACTAAACTTAAAAACTCATCATCTCTTTAAACTTAACAGTTTGCCTACGGCTTACTTCAATTTTTTCGCCACCTTTTAATTCTACCAGTAAACCACCATTGAAATAGGGTTCAATTTTTTCAATCCACTTAACATTGATGATATGTTTTCTGTTGGCTCTAAAAAATATTCTTTCGTCAAGTCTTTCTTCCAGGGCGTTTAAAGATTTTAATACAAGTGGTTTATTTGTTCCAAAGAAAACCTTGGCATAATTACCAACACTTTCAAACAATCTTACCTCAGATAATTTTACAAACCAGCAACGTTCACCATCTTTTACAAACACTTGGTCTGCGTCTGTTAATGGTCCTTTTGTAGCTCCATTAATACCCAATTTTTCTTTCTCCAATTCTACTTGCACTTTATGTATGGCATCGCCCAATCTTCTTGGTTCTATTGGTTTTAATAAATAGTCCAAAGCGTTTACTTCAAAGGCTTTGAAGGCATATTCATCGTAAGCCGTAGTGAAAACTACTTTTGGTGTTCGCTCCAATTGTGCTAACAAATCAAAGCCTGTTTTGCCTGGCATTTGTATATCTAAAAAAATTAAGTCGGGATTAAAAGCCTCAATCTTTTCAATACCTTCATCGGCATTGGCAGCTTCTTCAACAACAATAATTTCTGGATGCTCTTGCAATAATTTTTTTAGTTCATTACGAGCTAATCTTTCGTCATCAATAATAATTGCTTTTAGTGGCATAGTATATAGTTATTAGTGGTTAGTTATTAGTGATTATTTTAATTTAATAACAACAAATAATTAAAGATTAAAAATTAATTTTTTAATGGCATAATGATTCTTGCCTGTACCATTCCTTCAATATTCTTTAGCTCAAATTTTGCTTTTTCCCCAAACAAAATATTCAGCCTGTCATAAGTACTTGCAATACCAAAACCTTCGGCATTGATGCTTCCATTAAGTTGCCCTGAATTTTGTACAATCAACTCGTGATAGTCTTCTTTAAAGTCGGAAATAATCATAATATTTCCACCATTTATTTGCTTGCTTACACCGTGTTTAATAGCATTTTCTACAAGTGTTTGCAACATCATTGGAGGCACAGGTTGGTCAAGTGTATCCTCATCAATACTATATTCAATATTTAGTCTGTTTTCAAATCTTATCAGCTCAAGAGCAAGATAGTCTTTCACGATGCTTAACTCTTTTTCAAGTGTTGTTGTTTCAATATTTTCTGCGTGCATACTGCTACGCAAAATATTGCTCAACTCAGTAATGGCGGTTCTTGCACGCTCTGGATTTTCATCTACCAGAGCCCTTATGCTATTGAGTGCATTAAAAATAAAATGAGGATTAATGTGTGATTTAATAGTTTTTAATTCCAACTCTTTTACCAAACTTTCAAGACGAATTTTATCCATTTGATGTGATCTGCTTTTTTCTACAAAATGAAAAATATAATACAACAAATTCCAAATGGTGAGGAATAAAAAACAGCCCAATGAAATTCTGACTACCTTATTTAAAAAGCTAAGTTCTTTCATTTGGTCGCCAAGTATATTAAAAATTTTATCTTCAATAAATACCCCAAGAAAAGCATAGATAAAAGCAAATGCAAATGTTGTAATAAGAAAATATATTCCTTGCTTACGAAGTTGCAATTTCATAAATGAACCAGATTTAATAATGTATCGCATTCCGTGTGTTACAGCAACACCAAGTATAGCATCAATTACTAAACTTGTTAAAAAATATGGATGAGGTTTGGTTCTAATGCTCAAGTAAAAAAATGAATAAACTATACAGTAAGCACTCCATCCTCCAATTTGGCAAAGCCAATAATTTGAGATTTTATTTTTCATTGAAACAAATTTACGCAATGCCAATAGTAATTAAAATATATAAAGATTATAAACGGAAGATTGAATTGATATTTGGTTAATAATATTGCAGCAGCCTTTTTTCGAAGTCATAAAAAACTATTAACTCCACAATTTAATTAGCTTTATTTTTACCCTATTATGGAAACATCTACAAACAACAGCTTTTGGCAGTTCGATGCCAATTATTGGTTCGGTAAATTGCAGTCTTCTGCAACAGGATTATCTCAAGCAAATGCCGATAAATTATTACTGCAATTTGGTGCAAGAAAAACGCAGTCTGGTTTTGTAAAAGATGTGATACTTTTCCTTAGTCAGTTTAAAAGCCCATTGATGTTGTTGTTAATTGGAGCTGTTATTCTGTCTGCGTTTCTGGGCGATACTTCAGATGTTGTGATTATCTTATTTATTGTTATTTCAACCGGCACATTAAGTTTTTTTCAGGAAAGAAATGCAAGTAAAGTAGTTGAGAAATTGCAATCGATGATTGCCCTGAAAAGCACTGTGTTGAGAGATGGAAAAGCACAGGAAATTGAATCCAATACAATTGTTCCTGGAGATGTTATTTTATTTAAAGCTGGTGATATGGTTCCTGCTGATTGCTTGTTAATTGAAGCCAATGAATTGTACTCAAACGAAGCAAGTTTAACTGGTGAATCTTATCCTGCAAGAAAAGATGTTGCAACTACTGATGCACAAACAACTTTGGCAAAAAGAAGTAATTGTTTGTGGGAAGGTGCAAGCATTGTAAGTGGTACTGCAAAGGCTTTGGTGATTGCCACTGGCGAACAAACAATTTTTGGAAGCATTGCACAAAGTGCTTCGAAAGTTGTTGAAACCACATTTGAAAAAGGTATTAAAGACTTTGGCTTTTTCTTAATGAAAATAACTTTGATACTTTCTGTTTTTATTTTAGTTGTCAATTTAGTGAACCACAAAAGCCCCATGGAATCTGCCTTGTTTGCATTGGCTTTGGCAGTTGGAATGGCTCCTGAATTATTGCCAGCCATTACAACCATTGCAATGAGTGCAGGTGCAAAAAGAATGTTGGAGAAAAAAGTAATCGTAAAAAAATTATCATCTATTCAAAACCTTGGGGAAGTTAATTTATTATGCACCGATAAAACAGGAACTATTACAGAAGGTGCTATTAAAGTATCTGCTTTAGTAAATGCTTTTGGCGATGAAGATGCTTACATAAAACAACTTGCATTTTGGAATGCAACAATGGAAACTGGTTACTCAAATCCCATTGATGAAGCCATTAAAGGAATGAATATTCAATCCACCATTAATGCAACAAAACTGGGTGAAGTTCCTTACGATTTTATTCGCAAAAGGTTGAGCGTTGCAGTTGCTACTGATACTGAAAAAATATTGGTAAGCAAAGGTGCATATACACAAATTGCTGGCATTTGCACAAAAGTTAAACTTGCCAATGGAACTATTGAAAACATTGACTCTCACAAAACAGATATTGAAAATAAGTTTGAACAATTTGGAACAAATGGATTAAGGGCTATTGCTGTTTGTTATAAAAATATTGACACAGATTCTATTTCAAAAGAAGATGAAAAAGAAATGATTTTTGCTGGCTTTATTTTACTGGAAGATCCTGTGAAATCTGGCATCATAGAAACAATAGAATCTTTAAAAAAATTACAGGTAAATCTTAAAATAATTACTGGCGATAATAAAAATGTTGCTAAAGCAATTGCATTAAAAATAGGTGTTCAAAATCCTGTGGTGATGACAGGACAAGAAGTGCTTAATACGAGTCCAGAAGCATTGAAATTGTTAGTGCAGAAGACACATATTTTTGCCGAAGTTGAGCCTCAACAAAAAGAAAGAATCATTCTCGCACTTAGACAAACTTATACTGTTGCATATATGGGTGATGGTATAAATGATGTGTCTGCAATTAATGCTGCTGATGTGGGTATATCTGTTGAAAATGCCGTGGATGTTGCAAGAGAGGCTGCTGACTTTGTTCTGATGGAAAAGAACTTGAATGTTTTGGTTGATGGTATTATTGAGGGAAGAAAAACATTTGCTAATACCTTAAAATATATTTTCATTAATACAGGTTCAACGTTTGGAAATATGGTAAGCGTTGCATTTGCATCATTATTATTACCTTTTTTGCCAATGCTTCCAAAGCAGATTTTACTTACAAATTTCATTACAGATTTTCCTTATTTAACTGTTGCTTCAGACAATGTTGATGAAGAACAATTAGACAAACCTGGCAAGTGGGATTTAAAGTTTATTAGAAACTATATGGTCATTTTTGGTTTGCATAGTTCTTTGTTTGATGTGGTGACATTTGTTACATTGTTGTATGTTTTAAAAGTAAAGGAGGCGGCATTTCAAACAGGTTGGTTTGTGGAATCCATCCTCACAGAATTGTTTATTTTATTTATCATTCGCACACACAAAAATTTCTTCAAAAGCAAGCCTGGTAAGTATTTATTCATATTAAGCATACTTGGTTTGGTATTAACTATTGGGTTGCCTTATATGTCTTTTGCAAGTAGTGTTGGCTTAGTTCCGTTGCCCCTTAAAAACTTGGGTGCAATGCTTTTAATAGTTGCAGCATACATTTTTACTGCTGATTTATTGAAGGTTTGGTTTTTTAAGAAGTATAGAAGTGCATAATCAACTGTTAATGTTTACTATTAGCAATATCGCAATTCCGTTCATCAAAAAAAAATACACTTACAGTCAAATCCTTACTTTCACATCTTAAATAAATAATATGAAGAAAATATTTCTAACATTTGGTGTTGTTATACTGTCAATTTTGATGGGCAACTCGCAAGAAAAAAAGCCTGCCAGTTTTCTCACTACTGCCAATATGGATAAGAGTGTAAAGCCCAGCGACAACTTTTATATGTTTGTCAATGGTGGTTGGTACAACAATACTGTTATTCCTGCAACAGAGAGTGGTACAGGGGCTTTTTTAGACATCTACAATCGCACAAAAGATAATCTTAGAACTATCTTTAATGATTTGGCAAAAGGAAAACAATTGCCAGGTACTATTCAACAACAAATTGCTGATTTTTATGCAGCAGGAATGGATACTGTTGCCATTAATAAATTGGGGTATGAACCTGTAAAACCTTACTTGAAAAAAATTGATGGCATTACAGATACGAAATCTCTTTTGCATTTTATTGCTGAGGTACAAGCCGAAGGAACTGGAATTTTATTTGGATTGCAAATAGGTGCTGATGAAAAAAATAGTGCCATAAACATTCCTTCATTTAATCAAGCTGGCTTAGGGTTACCAGATAGAGATTATTATTTTAAAACAGATGCTGCCACACTTGACATAGTTAAAGCTTATAAGACTTACATAATAAAATTGTTTGCATTAACTGGTAAGCCTAATATGGCTGAAAAAGTAGATTTAGTATACACATTGGAAAAAGCAATTGCAGAAGGGCATTCAACTCGTGTTGAAATGAGAGATCCACAAACAAATTACAACAAAATGTCGGTATTAAATCTTGAGAAAAGAATGCCAAATATTGGTTGGAGAACTTTGCTAACTGCTATCAAAATAAAAGCGGATTCTTTAAATATTGGTCAACCAAAACACTTTGAAACTATCGATCACTTACTTGTAAGAACTCCAATTGAAACCTGGAAACTATATTTAAAGGCACGTATTTTAAGCGATGCTTCAACAGCCTTAAGCAGCGACTTTGTGAATGCGAATTTTGACTACTATGGCAGAGCTTTAGGAGGAAAAAAACAATTAAAACCACGTTGGGAGCGAGTAATTAATTCAACAGATGCTAACCTTAGCGAGGCTTTAGGACAATTATATGTAAAAAAATATTTTACGCAAGATGCCAAAGCAAGAATGTTGCAACTCATTAATAACCTTCAAACAGCATTTGAAACAAGAATCAACAAATTGGATTGGATGAGTGATGCTACAAAAGAAAAATCAAGAGAAAAATTGCATACATTCTTAAAAAAAATTGGTTATCCCGACAAATGGAAAGATTACAGCAAAGTGAAAATTAATAGAATACAGTATTTTCAAAATTTGGTTGCTTGCAGCAAAAACGAATATAATTTTCAAGTAAGCAAAGTAGGTAAAACTGTTGATAGAACCGAATGGGGAATGACACCATCAACTGTTAATGCTTATTACAATCCTACGTTTAACGAGATAGTTTTCCCTGCTGGTATTTTGCAATTTCCTTTCTTCGACCTTAAAGCAGATGATGCTATTAACTATGGTGGAATTGGAATGGTAATTGGTCACGAAATGACTCATGGCTTTGACGATCAAGGTGCTCAATATGATAAAAATGGCAATATGCAAAATTGGTGGACACCAGAAGATGAAACTAAATTTAAAGCAAAAGGAAAAGCAGTTGTTGACCTCTATAATACGTTTACAGTTTTAGACACAGTTCACGTAAAAGGTGCATTAACATTAGGCGAAAACATTGCTGATATTGGTGGTATTGCTATTGCATATGAAGCTTTTAAATTAACTAAGCAAGGACAAAGTGATACGATGATTGACGGCTTTACACCAGACCAAAGATTCTTTTTGTCTTATGCTCAAATTTGGAGAAACAAACAAAAAGAACAATCTGTTTTACAAAGAATAAACACTGACCCTCATTCGCCACCAATGTATCGTGTGTTAGCACCTCTTATGAATTTTGAACCTTTTTATAAAGCATTTAATGTTAAAGAAGGTGATAAAATGTTTGTTGCTGAAAAAAGTAGAATTAAAATTTGGTAGCTTCAAAAAACGCAGATTATTTTCTAATCTGCGTTTTCTTTTTTTATAAAAATTAAAATTAACTAAAATGAAAATTTTAATAATCATCGGTCTTGCTGTTCTTGTACTTATTTTATTGTTATTGATTGTTGCAGCATTCACAAAAAAAGAGATTAAAGTTGAAAAAGAAACGGTAATTAACAAATCGAAAGCAGAAGTATTTGCATATCTTAAACTATTAAAAAATCAGGGATACTATGCAATATGGCATACTTATGACGCTGCAATGAAACAAACTTTTATTGGTGTAGATGGAACAGTTGGTTTTATATCTGCTTGGGAAAGCAATCATAAAAAAGTGGGGGTTGGCGAACAAGAAATAAAAAAAATAATAGAAGGTGATCGTATTGATTTTGAACTTCGGTTCAAAAAACCCTTTGAAGCAACATCGCAAACATATTTAATTACTGAGGCAATTGATGATAGCAAAACAAAAGTGAAATGGGGCTTTGAAAGTAAAATGCCTTATCCAATGAATGCAATGTTGTTGTTTATGAATGCAGAAAAAATGTGTGGCAATGATTTTAGCATTGGACTCAATAATTTAAAAAATGTAATGGAAAAGTAGCATTTTTTAGTTTACTACAAACAGTTAGTCGCTTATTTGAAAAGCCTCTCGAAATCATCGAGAGGCTTTTTTTTGGTATGTATTTTACATATTTCTTTCTTACGCAACACAATAAACATCTATAATTCATCGTTCTAAGGGTTGATTGTATTATCTCAATATCCATATTTACTGCTAAGTAACAATATCTATCTCGTACACGATCTCCTTTTGGGAGTCAGAAAACAATTGTTTTAATCCTTTTATTGCTATAGTCTGAGTTGATTTTAGACGTATTTTTTTATGCCCCCTTATTCGAGGGATTGTTTAAAAATGCACTAATAAACAATTTTGTCCTCGCAAGTTAATAAACTACCCACTCGAAAACAAAGAAAAATTCAGTAACTAATTCAATAATTTTTTATAAACATTAAAACAAAAAACAATGCACACAAAAATCAAACTGCTACTCATTACGTCTTTTGTGATGGTTGCAATGACTTCAAAAAGTCAAAGTCTCAACTTAACTGCACAACAAGCACAGTTAAGCACACAGTTTAAACAATTAGTTGGACAAGATCGTTTGTCTATTTTCCAACAATTACAAACTGTTATTAAATCAAAGGCTGCTGCTACTTATGATACAAGTATTACAGCATTTACAGACTTGTCGCAAATAACTTCTTTGTTAGGAACTGCTGATGAGCAAGTTGCACCAACAGTTTATGTTTATCATTTAAACAATATTGTTGGCAAAAAACAAGTAGCTGTTATTGGAGTAGATAGTGCAAGTCAGGTACTTTATTGTTCACTAAGCGATGCCGATTAAATAATCCTAAACCCACACATTGTAAATAAATTTTATGAATATTCAATACAAAAACAAATCGAAAATGAGCAAGTTCCTTTTAGGGGCTATGTTTCTGTTTATGGCACTTGCCTTTAACAATGTTGCTGCACAATCAGTAACTATTGAAAAAGCATTTGCCTCTGGTTGTTACTACTATAGTGGTGCAAGCAAAACAACAATTAGCGTTCAAGTTGGTTGGACTGGTGCTTCAAGTGCAGATAATATTACTGTAACTTTAGATGGTTCAACAACACGTATTATTAAACCACAATCAATGTACGATCCAGGAACTGGTTCTGCTGTTGCTGGCCCAATGGTTACACCACAGGTTGTAGCTTTTGAAATTAATTCTGATGGAGCTGCACACAGCCTTATTGCTGTAATGAGTGGAGCTCATTCTGCAACATCAGCTACAGTTAATGTAAACGCACCTTCACCTTGTGCTCCTACTGCTTGCACAGGAACAGAATTAGGTGGTATGGTCTATTATGATAACAATGCAGATGGAGTACATCAATCTGGAGAAACACAAGGTATAACTGGAGTAGCAGTTACAGCTTTTGATAAAAATGGCAATACATATACAGCAACTTCTGATGGATATGGTAAATATGCTTTTAGTGCTGCTAATAGTAATGCTATTGCTGCTGCTAATTTCCCTGTAAGGATTGAGTTTACTAACTTTCCAGCAAATGTTTCTGCAAACTCAGGCCCTTCTTTAAATGGTAATAAATCAAGTGTACGATTTGTTGCTGCACCTTCTTGTACTTTGGATTGTGGTGGCGTAAATCCTTTAAATTATTCTCAGGCAAACCCACCAGTTTTCTCTAACTTATATACCAATGGTAATCCTTTAGGTGGTGGAACTGCTGGAACAACTCCGGCATTAATTGAACACCCTTACTTACAAAATACAGATAACTCTTATACAACAATTGCTACATCAGCTCAAGTAGGAACAGTATGGGCAAAAGCCTGGAATAAATACAACAAAAAATTATTTGTTGCAGCTATTTTAAAACGCCACTCTGGTTTAGGTCCTTTGGGTCTTGGTG
>JANYEP010000065.1 GCA_025363075.1 Chitinophagaceae bacterium
AGTATCTGGTATAATAATTCCACCAGCAGTTTTAGTTTCAGCAGCGTCTGCTTTTACAATCACTCTATCGTGTAGAGGTGTAACGTTTAGCTTTTTCGTAGCCATAATGTTATTTAATTTTTGTTAATGAATTTAATTGTGATGATTGCCGTTGTCAAGTTTCCTGCCAACTCATTATTTGCAATTAATATTTGAACAAATGGCAGGAATAAAAAAACAGATTTGCAAACTTGACATAAAGTCTGCAAATCTGTTAGTGAAGTATATTAATTAAATTTTATTTCTTTGGCATTGCCATCTCTGGTGCTTCAGCTTTAGCAGCTTCTGTAGTTACATCTACAACTTCTATATCAAAAACCAAATTTGAATTTGCAGGTATCATTTCATTTCCTCTATCGCCATAAGCCAACACAGCAGGAATCAATAATCTTCCTTTACCACCTTTTCCAAAATATCTCATAGCATCATCCAAACCTTGAATCATACTTTGTGGAGTACCTACAGTACCTACAGCAATTTCCAAAGCATCTTTATGTTTAGCATCTGTACCCATATTTGTGTCGAATACTTTACCACTTAACAAAGCACCTTTATACATCAACTTAGCATATTTACCACTATCAGCTTTTGGTCCAACACCTTCGCTTTGAATTTCTACCAAAGTTCCCAATGGAGATTCTATGTATTTAATATGGTTCTTTTCAGCATATTCCTTCAATGCTTTCTTTTGCGAAACAATCATTGTTTTTTTCTCTTCTTCTTTTTTAGCATTTGCTGTTTTCATTTCTGCATCATAATCTGCACGAGCTAAAGAATCTACAGTAAACACTTTTACTATTTCAAGTTTACCTTTAATAGTTCCACCTTTCTTAAACAATTTGTCGTCTGCTGGTAATGCTCCCCATTTTTTTAAAGAGTCAATGCTTAACACAAATTCAGCTTTATCGCCAGCACCAAGCATTGGTAATATTTCTGGGAAATCATATTTGTTTAAACGAGATGTATCTACAGGAATGTAGCCAGGCAATTTGCCAAAGTTTGTTTGCAATACTGTATCTTTTTTACCAGTAGATGTAGAATACTCGATAAAAAACTTAACTACTTGTTTGTTTTTTATTTTTTCTTTACCAGCACTGTGGGTAATGGTGTAAAGCATTCCCGATTTTGTTTTTTGATAGTTGCTATGACAAGCAGCTAAAGTAAATGTTGTTGCTAAAATGGCTACAACTGCCTTAATTGTTGAGTTCTGTTTCATATTGTTTTATAACAGTTAAAAAATGATTGTATGTTTTTTCTAATGAATCGCTGCTTCTGCCACCTGCAGCCATCTTGTGTCCTCCACCCTCAAAATGCTTGCGTGCAAATTCGTTTACATCAAAATTGGCTTTGCTTCTAAAGCTCCATTTCCTCTCTTCCTCTCTATCTATCACAATGGCTGCAAGCCTAATGCCTGTAATGCTTTGCATATAATTTACCAACCCCTCTGTATCGCCAGTTTTAATATCATATTTCTTTAAATCAAATTTTGGAATACACATTACAGCCATATTGTATTCGTAAAAAACTTCCATTCTATTTAGCAAAGCATTGCCTATAAAACGAAGTCTGTTCTCTAAAAAATTATCAAACATATTGTCGTGAATAACACTATGTTTTAATCCCAAATCTAAAAAGAAAGCTACCATTCTATGCACAGATGCTGTGGTAGATGAAAACCTAAAAGAACCAGTATCTGTCATTGTGCCTGTGTATAAACAGGCAGCAATATCAAGGTTAATTTTGTCTTGGTTGCCAGATGCAATTATAAAGTCATACACCATTTCGCAAGTGCTGCTTTTGGCAGTATTGCTGATGCCATAGGTAAAAGCTTCTTCTTGTGGTTGTTGGTGATGATCTATTAAAACCTTTACACAGCTTGCACTTGAGATACTTGGTTCAAGATTTTTAATGCGAGAAAGGGTATTGAAATCTAAACAAAAAATAATGTTTGCATCTGCAATTAATTCCTTGCATTTAGGTTGTTCTTTCTCAAAATCTATTACTTTATCTACAGCAGGCATCCAGTTTAAAAAACTTGCCCAATTGGTAGGAGAGATGACAGTAACGCTATGCCCTAAACCTGTGAGAAAATGATATAAGCCAAGTGAAGAACCCATTGCATCGCCATCTGGTTTTTGATGAGTAGTGATAACAACCTTTTGTGGTTGAGATAATAAAGGAAAAAACGCCTCGATTGCTTGCATAATTGGCGGCAAATGTAGGGGAAAACAAAGTTTGAGATTTTGTAGATTTTATTACCATTCATACCTCATATCATTTTGTTCTCAAAAATTCACAGAGCAAGTTTTTGCTTGACCCCTAACTTCGCCAACTTAATTTTAAAAAATGAAGCTGGATAAAAACACGGTGATTGGTTTTGTATTAATAGCAGTATTGCTTTTTGCTTATATGTGGAATGGTACAAAGCAAGCAAAAATTGCTCAGGAGTATCAACAACATATAACAGATTCTTTGGCTAAAGCCAATCCTGCAAAAAAATCTGCTACAGATGTTACACAACAAAAAATAGCTGATGCAAAACAAGATTCTGCAAGCAGAACAGAAAAGGCTGGAAGGCTTGTGAATGCTGCAATTGGTACAGAACAAACTACAGTTTTAGAAAACGATTTAGTAAAAGTTACACTAACAAATAAGGGCGGCAGGGTGAAATTTGTAGAGCTAAAAAAATACAAATCATTTGATGGTACACTTGTAAAACTTGGAACCAACAATGACAAATTGGGTTATTCAATCAATACAAGTAATTCAACCACTGCTACTACCAACGAATTGTTTTTTACAGCCAATGCTGTTGAGAATAAAAGTGGTACTCAAGTAATCAGTTATTCTTTAAGCGATTCTTCAAGCAAACCTGTTACACACACATTTACGCTAAAGCCCAACAGCTATATGATTGATTGGGAAATTGCCTTGCAAAATACCAACCAGCTTTTAACAAATAACCAATTGAATTTTGTGTGGAACAGCAGCACAACACAACACGAAAAAAGTGCAGATTATGAGCGTCAGCAAATGAGCAATATCTGCTTTTATGAAAACAATGAGTTTGACTATATCAGCAGAAATACAGAACACAAGTTTGAAAAGCCGACAAACTGGCTGGCTGTTGTGCAACAATTTTTCAATACAACACTGGTTGCAAAAAACAATTTCAATAGTGGAAACGTAAGCTGGCAAAGGTCTACAGTAGATACTGCTCCTGAGTTGGCAAAGGTGGATGCTTACTTTACAATGAAGGTAAATGATGCTAACGCTACCATTCCAATGCAAATGTATTTTGGTCCAAATGATTATGGAATATTAAAGCGTCAATCGCCTCCAGAAATGGCAAGAATCATTAGTCTTGGCAGAGACTTATATTCGTTTGTACGTCCAATTAATGTTTATATTATTATGCCAATATTCAACCTCATTTCAAGCTTCTTTAGCAGCTATGGCATTGTGGTTTTATTGCTCACAATTTTCATTCGTTTAATTACTGCTCCTTTAATGTATGGCAGTTATGTAAGTGGTGCCAAAATGAAAATTCTTCGCCCAGAACTGGATGCTTTAAAAAAGAAATTTGGAGACGACCAGCAAGGTTTTGCAATGGCACAAATGAAGTTTAATAAAGAGGCAGGTGTAAATATGCTGGGAGGCTGCTTGCCAGCACTGCTGCAAATACCCATATTCTTTGCATTGTACAGCTTTTTCAACAGCAATATTGCAGTGCGGGGACAATCGTTTTTATGGAGCCCCGATTTGTCTGTTTACGATTCTATTGCAAGCTGGCACACAGCTGTAATAGGTGTTAACCACATTAGCCTGTTTACCATTACTGCGGTGCTTACAAGCTTTTTAATCTCTATTTACAATATGGGTAATACGCCAACGCAAGACAATCCTGCATTGAAATATATGCCTTATATATTTCCATTTATATTGTTCTTCGTGTTTAATAAATTGCCCTCTGCATTAACCTGGTACTACACGGTTTCTAACTTAATTACATTGATATTGCAAGTAGTGATTCAAAAGTTTATCATTAACCACGATAAACTGATTGCAGACATTGAACAACGAAGAAAAAACCCTAAAGTAAAAGAGAAAAGCAAGTGGCAGGAACGTTATGAACAAATGATGGAAAGCCAAAAGAAAGTGCAGGAATTAAAAGCTAAAAACAGTGGCAAATAAATTAAAAAGAGTGGCAGAAATGCCACTCTTTTTTGCGAAACTTTCTCATTGTTTTTGAATATACATTGTTGATGAGGGAAAAAGTAAAAATGGTTAAATAAAATAAATTATGCCTTACATAAAATATCTATTATATACACTTTTTTTTAGTATGTTTTTTATTTTTTGCAATCAACAGTCAGAAAAAAAATTAAAATGCTTAAAGAAGTTTCAACACGCAATTCAGTTAACTTATGGTAACCAATTTGTATCAAGTAAATCAAATTTAGATTCAGCTTTTTTTCTTACAAATGAATGTTTGCAGTGCGATGAAATAAAAAAAGCTGTAATTGATTTAAAAGTGACTTTGCTAACTTCTATGAAAAGATATGATGATGGAGTCAAATTTACTGATTCTTTGACAGATGATGATTTTACATATCCTTACAAAAAAATCATAATAACTGATAATTTTCGAGCATTAGCTATATGTAATGATACTTTAAGTAGAAATGCTATATATCATAAAATGACTAATAATTTAGAAAAATATATAAAGGATAAAACAATTTCTAACAAAGAATTTGAAGAAGCATATCTTGATTTATATCATATAAAACAAAATTATGAGAGCAAAGAACAAATTAATACAGATATAAAAGGCTTAATAAAAACATATCCTAATAAGGAGTCTTTTTTTAACTATTTAAAAATGTAACATTAATTATTACTCACATTCAGCCCTTGTTGGTATTTTTCACCAAACAACAGCAAAAAAAATTTTTAGTCCTCGTAGCGTCTCTTTACAAGGCTTTGTGTTAAGCTAAAGTAAGGTTTCCAACTATTTTCATACTTTTACACGCTTTAATTTTAATTTGAATGAGGAGATTTTTAATATTATTTTCAATTGTATTTGCTGTTTCGTGTAAACATAAACACACAGATTTAAGCAGCGATGCACCTATTAAACCCAATGAATTTGTCGCTGCATTTGAAGTGCTTGAAAATGGCTTTGTAGCTAGTGATAGCAATATTGCTAAAATTGCAGATACAGTAAATATCAATACTAAATTATTGTCGCGGTTTATTCCTGATACTTTGGTAAACAGGTTAATGGGTATAGATAAAAAAACAACTTTTCATCCTGTTGGAAGAGTTGTAAAATTGAATGAGGTTTACTTGGTTTTGCTATCCATAAAAAACAGAAAACCTACGGTAACGGCTATTGTGCTTGATAAAAAAAACAATTTCCTTGCTTCAAAAGATTTGTTTAAGGCACAAGATAACAGCGAAGGGTATCACTATACAATCTCTATTAACAGAGAACCTACTTTTTTTATAAGCAGGGAAAAAATGGTGAATGAAAAGGATGTAAAATATACCAAACTTGGCTGGGCTTACAGTAGCAAAAATTTTATTGTTGTGATGAAAGAATCCAACGAACGCAGCGATAAACTAACGCCAATCATTAACCCTATAGACACTTTTGCAAGGGAAAATATCTATAGTGGCAATTATGTAGAAGACGATAGAAATTATATCTCCATTAGAGATGGAAGAACAACGCAAGATTATCTTTTCTTTTTGCATATTGATAAAAATGATGGCAATTGTGTGGGTGAATTAAAAGGAGAAATGAACCTGAAAGACAGCACACACGCTACTTACAGCTTTAGTGGTGATCCTTGTGTTATTGATTTTACATTTGATAGAAACATTATTACCATTAAAGAAAAAGGGAGTTGTGGTAACAGGCGTGGAATGAATTGTTTTTTTGATGATGCTTATACAAAGAAAAAAGAGGCGAAGAAAAAAAGTAAACCAACAGCACCTAAAACACCTATAAACACTGGAACTCAGATGCTTTTTACGCCAGATAAAAAAACAGTGCCACTTAAACCTAAAGTAATTAAACCAAAGAAAGCTGCTGTAACAGAAACAAAAACAGAAGAAAATCCGTACACGAATTAGCATAAAATGAAATATCAGATAGGAGACGACATTATTGTTTTGCACAGCAACGAAGAAGGAAAGGTAATTGATATTATTGATGATAAAATGGTGATGATAGAGATTCGTGGCGTAAAGTTTCCTGCATATATGGATCAGATAGATTTTCCTTATTTCTATCGTTTTTCAAAAAAGAAGATTGTTGCAGAAGTTAAGCCAGTAAAGACTTTTATAGATAATATTCCCAAAGAAAAGCCTCAACCCAATCAAATAAAAACACCAGAAGGAGTGTGGTTGGTGTTTATTCCAAAGTTTAGTTTCGATGAATTTGATGATGAGGTTGTAGATTCTTTAAAAGTGCATTTGGTTAACAAAACAAATGTTGGCTACAAGTTTACCTACGAAAATCAATTGGCACTTAAAACACATTTTCAATTTCAAAATGAAGTAATGCCTTTTCACGATTTTTACATTCACGATATAGCTTTTGAAAACGTTAATGATAGCCCGGGTTTTAACTTTGACTTTAGTTTGTCGAAACCAGATAAGTTAAAGAACGATCATTTTGAAACAAGCCTTAAACTAAAGCCAAAGCAAGTGTTTCAGCGAATTGAGCAGATGAAGCAAAGCAATGAACCAACGTTTTCTTACAAGCTTTTTGACGAATATCCCAACAGGGTTTTTGAAGAATATTTTGACTTGGGAAAACTTGCCAATAAAGGCTTTAAAATTTATGATGCATCAAGAATTAAAGAGCATTTAGAACCTGCAAGAACCGTTGTTGATTTGCACATTGAAAAGCTCATTGATGATTGGCAAGGAAAATCGAGCCTCGAAATTTTAAACATACAATTAAAGGAATTTGAAAAGTGGTATCATTTGGCTGTAACCCACAAGCAGCAGGCTTTTACAGTGATTCACGGTGTAGGAAAAGGGAAACTAAAAGAAGAAATTCACAGCCTACTTAAAGTAAGAAAAGAAGTAAAAAGTTTTATCAATCAATACACAAATAGTTTTGGTTATGGTGCTACTGAAATATTTTTTCAGTATAAATAATGTTAGGTAATATATGCCTACTTTACCCATAGCTAAAACCTTATTTTTGCCTAAAGCAATCAAATGAAAGTAACAGCCGAACATATACAAGCATTTAAAAATATTGTTGGAGATGAATACGTTTTTGTTGATGCAGAAACACTTGATTTTTTTAGCAGAGACGAAACAGAAAAATTACAATTTACTCCCGAAGTAGTAGTAAAACCAAGGACTGCAGAAGAGATTAGTGAAATATTAAAAATTTGTAATAGAGATTTATTGCCTGTTACGCCACGTGGTGCAGGCACAGGATTAAGTGGTGGTGCATTGCCACAATTGGGTGGTGTTTTATTAAGCACTGCAAGAATGAATGCTATTTTAAACCTTGATGAAAGAAACTTACAAGTAACTACTGAACCTGGCGTTATTACAGAGGTTTTGCAAAATGCAGTGAAGGAAATTAATTTGTTTTATCCACCAGATCCAAGCAGCAAAGGTTCTTGCTTTATTGGTGGCAATATTGCAGAAAACAGTGGTGGTCCCAAAGCTGTGAAATATGGAGTGGTAAAGGATTATGTGTTAAACCTCGAAGTTGTATTGCCTACAGGAGAAATTATTTGGACTGGTGCAAACGTGTTGAAAAATGTTACAGGCTACAACCTCACACAATTAATGGTTGGCAGTGAAGGAACACTTGCAATTGTTACAAAAATTGTTCTTCGTTTAATTCCATTGCCAAAATATGATTTGCTGATGCTTGTGCCTTTTGCTTCATTGGAAAAAGCAAGCGAAGCCGTGAGTGCCATATTTCGTGCAGGTTTCACGCCAAGTGCATTGGAACTTGTAGAAATTGATGCTTTGAAGATTGTGAGTAAAATGGTGGATAGTTTTGCTGTTCCAGTAAATGATGATATAGCTGCACATTTAATTGTTGAAGTAGATGGAAACAATGTTGATGTGTTGATGAGTGAGATGGAACAAATTGCAGAGTTGATGATACAATATGATGGCGGTGAAGTTTTTTTTGCAGACGATTCTACGCAAAAAGAGGAGTTGTGGAAGTTGAGAAGAAGATGTGCAGAAGCAGTAAAGTCTGTAGGATATACCATTGAAGAAGATACTGTGGTGCCAAGGGCTGAGTTGCCTAAATTGATTAAAGGTGTAAAGGAACTTGGTGAAAAATATGGTTTTCACGCTGTTTGTTATGGTCACGCTGGTGATGGAAATTTACATATTCGTATCAATCATCCAACAATAAAAAATAGTCACGGCAATGAGGAAATGACAAATATTTTGCGTGAATTATTCAAGATAGTTAAAGGCTTAGGTGGCGTGGTTACTGGAGAACACGGCGTTGGACTTATTCAAAAGCCTTATATGGATATTGTGTGTGACAGTGCCAATATTCAAATAATGCGAGCCATTAAAAAAGCATTCGACCCTAACAACATCCTGAATGCAGGTAAAATATTTGATTAAAAAATAAGTCGTTATTTGGAAACCAAAATGGCTTCAAGAACATTGTTTTCATCAACGGTTACTTCAATAAAATCTTCAAGTGTTGTAGCAACAGATAGTCCAATAAAATTTGGTTTTACAGGAAATTGCTTATACATTCTATCTACCAAAACCAATATTTCAATTTTTGCAGGATGTTGATGCAGCAAGGGTTTTAAAGCATACAACAACGTTTTGCCACTATTGCAAACATCATCTACCAGTAAAATATTTTTATTGTTAAAATCTATTTCTTGCTCAATAACAATTTCATTGGGCAATTGTTTATTCAGCGATAAGCCAACCAGATTTATTTCATTTACAAGCAATGGCTGCAACAATGGAATAAGTTTCTTTGCAATGTGTAAACCATTTTCCTTAATGCCCAATACAATCAAATCGCTTGTATTACTCATTGTTTCTGCAACTTCAAATGCAAGCCTGTGTAGCTTTATATCAATATCGTCTTGAGTTAGTATAATTTTTTTCTGTGTCATTTTATAATATTTTATTTATTAAAAAATATTTTTTTCAACCACTCCCAATCACCTTTATCGAATAGAAATAATTGTTTGATACTGATGTTTTCTTGTGCAGAAAATTTGATGAAACAATATAAACTTTCGCACAAATAAGCAATAGAACTGATTGCTGCTGCAATGTAAATGGAATATTTATTTTTAAATAAAAATGTTAAACCAAGCATTGCCATCAAAGCAAATAAAGCAGCGTAAACATTATATCTATTTTGTTTTTTGCCAGAAAAATAGGCAGATAATAATGTTGAAATAGTTAGGCAAAAAATGCCTGGAAGTAGTATGATTAATGGTAAATACATTGTTGAAAAAGTTGCCCCAAACAAAAAAGGAAATAACTTACTGCCAAATAAAAGCATCAAAATTATCAATAAAATATAGAGTTGAAAAAACAACCTGAAAAGTCTTGAAATGCTTGCCACCACTTGCTCTTGCTGTTGCCCACTTGCAATTTGCGGAAAGATGGAGCTTGCTAAAATCTGAGGCAATATCAACAGCATTTGCGAAAGTTTGGATGCCTGAATATAGTTGCCTAAATCTTGTGAGCCTTTGCACCATTCTTTCACAAACCAATAATCAATTCTAAATACAAAAAAGAAAAGAAAGTTGCCAGCTAAACCTATTGCAGAATATTTAAACAGTTGTAGCAACTGATTATTAGTTGGCAATGAAAAAGGAAAGAAATTTTTTTCTGTGGCAACAAATGCTACTGCTATAGCAATGCCTTGCAATAAAATTAAAAAGAAATAATCTTTTACAATTGCACTAGTAGGGGAGTGGGTATTGGCAGCAAAACCTATTAAACAAATAAACAAAATATTACTAATGCCTAATATAATATTGGGCAAAGAAAATTTACCTAAACTATAAAATAATGCTGTAAAATAGTTTGATAGCAAAATACCTGAAACATAACACAAACCATATTTTGACACATTATTATTACTAGCAAAAATGCCTTTGTCGAAGTGATGAAAATAAGTTGGGAGAAGCCAATAAACTATCAATGCAATAATTGAAGTCCAGATGATTGATAGAAATGCAAGTTGGTTATGGTTTATTGTTTTACTTGATGAAAAATAAGTAAAACTTCCATCCATATTAAAGCTTAAAAGCAATACAAGGAATGAAAAGAAATTGGATAAATAAAAAATAATTCCAGAGCCTTCTGCCTTTAAAAACCTTGACAATGCAACATTCAGCAGCAGCAAAGTGATGAAGTAAAACCCACGCCAGATAATACTTTGCCTGATATGTAAATGAAATGATGACATTGGTTTCAAAAGTATAGGATTGTGCCAATAAACTCAAGCAACTTTTAAAACATTCAATTATGCTTTCTTTTTTCTTTCGCCAAAAAGCAAGCTGCCAATGCGAACCATATTGCTTCCGTTTTCAATTGCAATTTTATAGTCTTGGCTCATTCCTGTAGATAAAATTGATAGTTCAGTATATTTTTT
Source organism: Chitinophagaceae bacterium (assembly GCA_025363075.1). GTDB lineage: Bacteria > Bacteroidota > Bacteroidia > Chitinophagales > Chitinophagaceae > CAIVPM01. The sequence continues at coordinate 10,691 of JANYEP010000065.1, forward strand.
ATAAAGCTTTTGCAAGCCAGCAAATTCCTTTTTTATTTGTGCAGCATCATCAGTTAAACTTGCCATTGCCATTAAACCTTTGATGTTTACATTGGGCAAATTTCCAAAATTGTATTCGTTAATAATATCAGTTAATTGGTTGGCATCAAGCCCAAATTTTGTTTCTTCGTTTGAAATAAAAACCTGCAATAAGCAATCAATCTTTCTTTTATTTCTTCCTGCAAGTTTGTCAATCTCTTGTAGTAGCTTTAAGCTATCAACACTTTGAATGAGGTGTACAAATTGAGCAATTAATTTTACTTTGTTAGTTTGCAAGTGACCAACAAAATGCCATTTAATATCGTAGTCCTTCAATGCTTCATATTTTTCAACCAATTCTTGCACATAATTTTCACCAAAATCCCTTTGACCAGCTTTGTATAGCTCAACAATATCTTTATTGGTTTTAGTTTTTGAAACAGCAACCAACTCAACATTTTTGCCTTTTAACTCTTTTACTAATTTTTTATAATTATCAATATTAACAGCCATAAATTATTTCCTCTTTCTATGTTTTAAAATTAAATATTCCAACGCTAAACAGTCGTTGAAACCACTACAATACCATTTGTATTGCGTAGCATCCATAACGTTTGCAATCTTTTTTATTGAATTATTGAGATGAGAAAACAAGTGACCAGTATAATAAACAAAGTCTGTAGTGTTAAGACTTCCACTTGCAACATCACCACCTAACTCTAAGTTTGGAGGTGCAATATTCCATTTTAAAAGCGTTGATGACAAAATTATTTTATAGAGCGTGTCTTCTGTTTGGTTAAAACTGCTAAAAATATCGGCAATTAAGGCAGGTTTTCTTTCTTCAATTGCTGCCATTTGTTTTGTGCTGGATAATCGTGCAATGTGGTATAAAAGCACTGGAGTGTAGCAATAGTAAGGAGAAATGTATGCAGGAGCTTTTAAATAGAGCTTTTTATCAATCATATTCAGCAACAAATTATAAGTTGCAGAATCTTCTTTTTGCCAAGGCAAATGATATTTATTTACAAATGTTAAAATATTGCAATGCACACCAAAATCAAAGTCAACAGGCATTTTAACGCCATACCAAGTTGAATATGCATTAGTATTTTTATACTCTTTATATGTATTTTTTATGATAGAATGTTTGCCATTGGCAAAGTTTCGCATCAGCAAATGAGCTTTTGCTGCAGTTGAATCATCAATGTTTAGTGCAGATAAGATAATTCCAGTATCATCCAAATCATCAGGCAAGGCAAGTTTTTTTTTCATTTTGCTCAGCACTTTATCATTGGGAAAAAAACTACCACCACTTTGTGTTTGCCAAAAATTATAACTCAATCTTCCACTCGCATTTTTATAATGAGGAAAAGCTTTTGCTGCCCTGTTAATGATAGTATCTGCAATAATGCTTTCATCATTGGTTAAGTAGGGTTTTAATTCCTGCAATGTATATGCAATGAGGGCTGTGTAGAAAATATTGTTATCGTGCCTCAATTTGTTATTGTTACTATGCTGTCTATAACTTGGAAAACTACCATTAACAAAAAAATTTGGGTTTGTTACTTGCTTGTTCAGTAGGTTTTGAAATAGTTTGGGAATAAGCAGACTATCATTAGGAAAACTACTAAATGATATTGTGAAAAAAAGAAAAAAAAAGCCCAAACGCATTTTGCAAATCTATATGAAACATAGATACACACTACTTTTCAACATTTCATAATAATTGACTATCAACTTTTCAACCTATTTGCTTTTCAACCTATCCAACTACTACATTTGTATTTATGATGATACCACAGATAGTTTGGCAAATAGTTTTTTATGCTTTTTGTGCTGTAACTGCTATTCAAGTTTTTTATTATTTATTCTTTTTTATAAGATTGGCTTTCTATAAAGAAAAAGCGAAAACCACCATTAACCAACATCCTATTTCGGTGATTATTTGTGCAAAGAATGAAGCAGCCAATATTGCTAAAAACCTTCCTGGCGTGCTGTTTCAGGATTATAAAACAACGCACGAGGTAATAGTTGTAAATGATAACTCTGATGATGAAAGCAAGTACATTATTGATGAATATAAAAAGGAATTTAAAAACCTCAATGTTATAGAACTAAGCCACGAAGCATTGTTGATTCAAGGTAAAAAATACCCTTTAAGTATGGGTATTTTAAGTAGCAAATACGAAACACTTTTACTTACCGATGCTGATTGCATTCCTGCAAGTGAACACTGGATTTCATTGATGCAAAATGGTTACAGCGAAGGTATTGAAATTGTTTTTGGATATGGTGCTTACAACAAAACTGCTGGTGTTTTAAACAAGCTTATACGTTTCGAAACTTTCCACACTGCATTGCAATATTTGTCTTACTCACTTGCTGGATTGCCATATATGGGTGTAGGAAGAAATTTGAGTTATAAAAAAGATGTGTTTAAACGCAACAAAGGATTTTCGTCAATTAATCATTTGCCAAGTGGCGATGACGATTTATTCATAAACAAAGTAGCTGCAAAGAAAAATACTTCAATAGTTATTGATAAAGATGCTCACACACTTAGTGTGCCTAAAACAACGTTTAGCGATTGGATGAAACAAAAAAATAGACATTACACCACTGCTAAATTCTATAAACCCAAACATAAGTTTTTATTGGGTTTATATAGTGCCAGCTTCTTTTTATTTTATCCCTTAATGATTGTAAGCCTTATCTTTTTTAACTGGTGGATGGCTCTTGCAGTTTTTGGTGTAAGGTTTTTGATGCAAGCATTAGTGTATGCAAAATCTATGAAAAAACTAAATGAAGCAGATTTAATTCCCTGGTTTTGGCTACTTGATATCTGGATGTTTTTATATCAAGCACTATTTATTCCTGCATTGTTTAAAAAGCCACAGCAACATTGGAGTTAGCTTAATCTTTAAATGTGTAAAATAGTTATTGTATCAAATCAATCTTATCTAAAAAATATTTAAAATAAAGTACGACTATACCCAAGATAGAAACCCAAATAACTCTGTTGGAAAAATTACTCATTTTATAAAAAATACTTGTTTGATTATTAGGGGTATCGTGAAAATCATAGATACTGAATTGTCTGAAAAAACTACCCAACAAAAGATTTTTTTCTTTTTCTGGTACGAAAATCCAAAAAATTATTTTAGCGAGAATCATAACTGCAATTAGCAGAAAGCATACTTTTTCTAATAGGATCATTGTATCAGATGTTTTGAGGTTAAACAAATGTAGTGGCAATGCCCAAACTATATTGCTATTCAAAACTCAATTTACAAACTCAAATAAACAACTTGTTCATACTCATTCTTTCATTTACTTTGTGCCATCTTAATAGTGAATGAATGAAACAGTTTGAAGTACCCAATTTTTACAGAAGCGAATTAATTAGCAATATAAAAGAGCAACGCAGGCAAGAGGATAAATTAAAGAAAGACTTTACACCATCACTACTCAATTACGGTAAACTTCAAATTTATTTAGCTCGTCATTTTGGTTTTTGTTATGGTGTTGAAAATGCCATTGAAATTGCTTTTAGAACAATTGAAGAAAACAAGGGGAAGCGAATTTTTTTATTGAGTGAAATGATTCATAACCCACAGGTGAATGAAGACTTAAAAAATGCAGGCGTTATTTTTATTCAAGACACTTATGGCAAACAACTTATTTCTTTTGAAGAAATAACTGCCAATGATGTCGTGATTATTCCTGCATTTGGAACAACACTTGATATTGAGACAAAGCTTAAGGCGAAAGGCGTTCAAGTTGACAACTGGAATACTACTTGTCCTTTTGTTGAAAAAGTATGGAATAGGAGTGAGCAAATTGCTAAAAAAGGTTACAGCATTGTTGTACACGGCAAACCAAAACACGAAGAAACAAGAGCCACTTTTTCTCATGCATCTGCACACACGCCAACTGTTGTTGTAAATGATATGCAAGAGGCAAAACGATTGGCTTTATACATTACACAACAATTACCCAACAAAGAATTTTACGAAGAATTTAAAGGGCGATATTCACCAGGGTTTTTAGTTGAAAATCATTTGCAAAAAATTGGCGTTGTAAATCAAACCACACAATTGGCAACAGACACTCAAGCCATTTCTGATTATTTGAAACAAGCAATGGTTAATCATTACAACTTAACAACAGAGAGGGTTTCAGAGCGTTTTGCTGATACAAGAGACACGCTTTGCTATGCAACAAATGATAACCAAAGTGCTGTAGTTGGTATGTTAGAAACCGAAGCAGATGTAGCCATTGTTGTTGGTGGAAGCAATAGCAGCAACACATCGCATTTGGTAGAATTGTGTGAAGCAAAATTGCCAACATATTTTATTGATGCTGCCAGTAAGATTATTGATGCAAACCAGATTATACATAGAAACTGGAAGACAAAGGAAGAAACAATTATTGATAATTTTTTACCCCAAAAAGAACCTTTAAAAATATTGATGACTAGTGGTGCAAGTTGCCCAGATGCTGTTGTAGAAAGTGTGATTAATAGATTGATTCATTTGTATGAATAGCATCATTCATAAATATTCGGGTAACAAATTAAGTAAAGATAAAAGGCATTCAAATAAGGTATATTGGTTGTTTGCTATTATGCTTTACATCACATTCCATTTACTAACGCTCACAGTTTCACCTTTGCCTTGGCTCGATGAAACTTTTATGGCAAGTATCACAGACTCATTAATAAGTGAAAATACATACAAAGTTAAGTATGCAGCCTTTACGCAGCAATCCGAGTTTTTGCTTTATGGTCCTGTATATTTTCAATTGCAAAAAGGTATTCTAAAATTAATAGGTTTTGGAATTTTTCAATTTCGACTTCTCAATTTTGTTTGTGGGTTATTTTCAGTATTTTTTATATATAAATTAGTTAAATCACAACTCTCTAAACCTACAGTCTTATTTATAATTTTGGCAATTTTATTGGAGCCAGTTTTTGCAAGAAATTTACACTCAGGAAGAATGGATTTTTTGGCACTGTTACTACTTTTATCAAGTTATATTTCGTATACCTCAATAAATACAACTACAAAATATAAACTACTACTATCAATAACTACAGGCATTTTACTAGCACTTGCAATGCTTACAACACCAAGGATATTTTTTGGTTTTTTCTTCTTTGTTTTTCAGTTTTTTAGTACTGCAAAAAATCGGCAAAAATTATTTCAACATATTGTTATTGCTATTACTTTTTTGCTTTTATACGCACTCTGGATTTATACAAAATTCAATAATATCAATAGCTTTATTAATATTTATTACAACAATGAAGTTATTAAAGAACACCTTGGTGCTGATACTTTAAATATTATTCGATACAAATATCATTACTTGGTTTGGCTTGTATTGTTGGCATCTTTTGTTGTATTATTCTTACATAGAAAGGTCTTAAGTAAGGATGCAAAAACGATACTTACAATTTCAATAATTAACATCATAGCATTTCACTTGATAGTTGCAGAGCGTGGTCCTTATGCTTCAATGATTACTCCCTTTTATTTTATTGTAATTGGTTTTGGATTGGATATTTTAATGAAAAAAAATAGAAAATTAAGATGGAATATTATACTATACACTACAATTATATTACCATTTAGTTTAATTTTTCTTGTTAAACTTTTGGTTGTTTCAATGTCTTACAAAGACAGAAAATCGAGTAGTGTCGATAAACAGATTTCTAAAATTATTCCTCCTAAAAGCAATGTTGTTGGCACTTTCGACTATTATTACATACTCCACGAGAATAATATTTCTTTTGAAGAAATGGAGTATTACACAGATATAGACAAGATGTACGTTTATCATACATCAATCTTTAAATACCAGTATTTAATTATGAGAGATAATTTTGTTGATTCGGATATTACAAAATATTATTTTGCAAAAAATAAATTTAAACTTGTTGCATCAATTGGAAACAATAGAGAATTAACACCGTTTGAAGCAAAGGTTGATGAAATATTATTTCGCTACTTTGATACTCATTTCCTTTCAAGCTATGGCGGAAAAATATATCAGAAACTGAATTAAAGATAACTTTCACTTTTATAAATCTATTTACATTAACACATCAAAAAATATGAGTACTTACCACTTAGAAAATTCAACTTTAAAAATTGCAATCAATAGTAAAGGAGCAGAGCTACTAAGCCTTTATAACAAAACCACAAAACTGGAATATTTATGGAATGGCAATCCTGATTTTTGGCCCAAAACAAGCCCTGTATTGTTCCCTGTTGTTGGTGGATTGAACAATGGTGAATATAGTTTTGAGGGAAATAAGTATCAGATGGGTCGACACGGTTTTGCGAGAGATAATGAATATGAAGTAGAGCAAACTGACGCCAGCAAAATTGCTTTCACATTAACAAGCAATGAAAATACTTTGGCACAATACCCTTTCAATTTTGCATTTACCGTTGAGTATGGTATTGATGAAAACAAACTTTATTGCAAATACATTATAAAAAATGTGGGTAATAAAGAAATGTATTTTTCTGTTGGTGCACACCCTGCATTTAATATTCCACTAACAGAAGGAACTACCTACAACGACTGGTTTTTGGAGTTTAGTACAAATGAAAACTGTGGCGTTTATCCCATTAATACAAATGGGTTAATAGAAACTGAAGCTACTCCATTTTTCAATAATAGCAATCATTTAAGCCTTACTAAAGAATTGTTTTATAAAGATGCACTTGTGTTTAAGGAACTTCAATCAAATAAAATAAGTATCAAAAGTTGTGTATCTACAAACGGATTAACAATGCAGTTTGACGAGTTGCCTTACTTTGGAATATGGGCTGCTAAAGATGCCAATTTTATTTGCCTTGAACCTTGGTGTGGTCTTGGTGATACAGCTAATACAACAGGCGACATTACTACCAAAGAAGGGATTAACAAACTAAATGCACAAGAAACGTTTGAAAGAGTTTGGAGTATTGAAATGTACTAAACTTTTTCTCCAGCCATTTCCATTACTATTTTCCATTCTTCTTCAGTAACTGGCTGAACAGATAATCTGCCTAAACGAACCAGAGCCATATTTTGTAATCTTGGCTCTGTTTTTATTTGTGCGAGGCTCACAGGTTTCTTTAGTTTTTTATGGGGCTTCACATCTACCACAACCCAGGCATCTTCCTCAGTTGTTGGGTCTTGATAGGCTTCTTTTACCAGTTTTGCAATGCCTACAATTTCAAGCCCTTCATTGCTGTGATACCAAAAAAGTAAATCACCTTTTTTCATTGCCCTCAGGTTGTTTCTTGCAGCATAGTTTCTTACACCATCCCAAAAAGTTGTACCATCTTTATTAAATTGCTCCCAACTATATTTAAGAGGCTCCGATTTTATTAACCAATAATTCATAATTACGATTTGATGATTTTAGATTTAATGTTATTAGTTTGTTTAGTCCTTAACCAATTTCAACTTTTCACCAGTATCAAAACTTAATATATAAATGCCTTTGCTCCATTGTTTGGTATTTATTGTTTGATGTTCAGATACAATGTTTAACTGCTCTATAGTTCTGCCAACGCAATCTGTAATGGTTAAATGTTTAGCTCCTTTGCTTTCAATTACAACTAAATCTGTTGCAGGATTAGGAAATATTCTTAACTCATTATTCCTTGTTCGATATTCGATATTCCTGATTTCTGAATAAGTTTTGCTACCATCTTTATCTACAATTTCTAAACGATAGTAAATAATAGTTGGTAGCTGGTAGGTACTAATTAGTTTATCTGAATAACTGTATGTGCAGCAACTCGCATTTACATTACCAATAGTTGTAAACTCTTTGCCATTTAATGAATGCTGAATATTGAAATGAGAAACGTTTATCTCATTGGCTGTTTGCCAATTTAATAAAACATTATTGCTTTCTTTTTTTGCTGTGAAGGAGAGGATTTTGAGGGGGGAGAGGTTGAGTATTAAAAACCCATAAATCATTCAAATCACCATGATTAATTGAACTATATCCACCACCACCAAAAAGCCATAGATTTCCATTATTGTCTGACCAGCTAATACTATGCATTCTTGAACCAGGTTTATTACTAACAGCTGCTAATCCTTGGATACCATAAATACCAAAATGATTATTTGTACTATCACCGCTTATCCAAGTCCATTGACCACTACCAATGTCATATTTCCATAAATCATTCGCTTGGCTTCCACCATTATTTCCATCTTGTCCATACCCACCAAAAAGCCACAAATTTCCAATGGCATCTGCCCAACTGACACATCCTTCTCTTGCACTTGGTTTATTGCTTGCAGCAGCAACACCTATAGTGCCATAAATACCTACTTGACTGCTAATGCTATCTCCACTTACCCAAGTCCATTGACCACTGCCAATATTATATTTCCATAAAGCATTCAAAAGGGAGTATCCACCAAAAAGCCATAGATTTCCATTGGTATCTGTCCAGCTAATGCTTCCTTCTGTTGCACCTGGCTTATTGCTTACAGCTGCAATTCCTTTGATGCCAAAAACACCTATATTCGAATAACTAGTTGTGTCGTCGCCATTTACCCACATCCACTGCCCACTGTTAATATTATATTTCCACAAATCATTTAAATTGCTGAATTTAAGTGTTGTTGCATAACCAATACCACCAAAAAGCCACAAATTATCATTGGCATCTGTCCAACTAACGCCATGTTCTCTTGCCCCTGGCTTATTGCTTGCAGTTGCAACACCCTTGACACCATAGATACCTTTACCATTATATGTACTATCCACACTAACCCAAGTCCATTGCCCACTACTAATATTGTATTTCCATAAATCATTTAAATTGCCTCCACTTGCATCATCTGTAACACCACCAAAAAGCCATAGATTGCCATTTGCGTCTGTCCAGCTTATACTGTTATATCTTGAACCTGGTTTATTGTTTGCGTTAGCAACACCTTTTATACCATAAACACTTAAATTATGAACAGTATTATCACCACCAATCCAAGTCCATTGACCAATATTAATATTGTATTTCCATAAATCATTCAAATCATCAAATCCACTTGCAGCATATCCAGATCCACCAAAAAGCCATAGGTTTCCATTATTGTCTGACCAGCTAATGCTACCCATTCGTGCACCTGGTTTATTGCTTGCAGCAGCAACACCTTTGATTCCATAAATACCAAAATGATTACTTGATTGGTCGCCACTTACCCAAGTCCATTGTTGTTGTCCCTTTCCCCACATTCCAATCATCACCCCCAAAACAAAAAATACCTTCTTCATAAAATCATTTTTAGATGTTAAAAGTAAACTTTTAATTCTCAACAACTTCCCCAGCTAACACATCTGCCAGGTGCAATACTTTTAAATTGCTGCCTTTAAATTTAGCACAACCATCTATGTGCATCAGGCAACTCATATCTGTACTAATAATATATTCAGCATTGGTAGCAGTTGCATTGGTTATTTTTTGGTCTGCCATAGCCACGCTAATTGGTTCAAACTTTACGGCAAATGTGCCACCAAAACCACAGCAGGTTTCTACATCGTTCATCTCAATTAATTCCAATCCCTTAACGTGGCTCAATAGTTTTCTTGGTTCTTGTTTTACACCACATTCACGCAAGGCTGCACAGCTATCGTGATAAGTAACTCTGGCGTTTAATGTTGCACCAAAGTCTTCTATTTTTAAAACATTCACCAAAAAGTCACTAAACTCAAATATTCTATCTGCAAGCTTGTTTACACTTTCTTTTTTAGCAGAGTTTTCGTATAATTTTTTGTAATAATTCTTTACAAATCCTACACAACTTGCACTTGGTGCAACTATGTAATCTGTGCCTGCAAAATCTTTCATAAATTTTTCGCAAATATCTTTCGACTCACCCCAAAAGCCAGCATTGAAGGCAGGTTGCCCACAACAGGTTTGATTGGCATTGTAAGTAACGGTGCATCCTGCTTTTTCGAGAACTTTAACCATATTGAAGCCAACATTAGGATAAAGCTGGTCTATGAAGCAAGGTATAAAAATTTGTACGTTCATTAATTAATGTTTGACTGTTTGTAGTTGCTACAAATGTAAAGAGGCATTCAATATTGAATGCCTCTTTTAAAATTTTATTAATAAAATTAGTTACTGCTAAGATTCGTTTTTTTCAATGCTTAAACGATAAATGAATTTATCAATTTCGCCTTGTCTGCATTTAGGAAATTTTTCTTTAATTTCTTTATAAAATTCTAATGCTTCTTTATTCTTATTAATAGTTTCAGAAAGCTGACCAGCACGCCATAAATATTCACCACTTGTTATTTCATCTTCAGTAAAGGTTGAAGCTGCTTTTTTGTAGTATGAAATAGCATCATCATTTTTCTTTAATTCGCTGTAAGCATCTGCCAACGCACCATAAGCAAACATTTGCACAGCACGAGAATCGCTTGAAAAATCTTTTAAATTTTCAACTGCTTTGTTAAAATCTCCTAAATGTAAATAACTAACACCTGCATAATAATGTGCAAGGCTTGCAGCTTTAGTCCCATCGAAGTTTTTAATAACATTCAATGCACCTTTGCTTTGTCCATCTCCATTTAAAGCAAGGTTAAAACTATCTTTTCCAAAATATTCTTCAGCTCTAAATAATGCTTCTTGTGCCTTTAATTCTTTTGGTGTTTTAACAAATTCGTTGTAAGCATACCATCCACCAAACACAACTGCAACAGCACCTACAACTGTTAATATTTTCTTTTGATTAGTTTCCCAAAAGTTTTGAATTTTTAATAAATAATCTTGTTCTAATTCACTCATTTTTTTTGTTTTTTAATAATGCCTAAAGGCAGAAAATTTTATATTTTATTTTTTTAATGGACGAAAAACTAATCAACAATAAATTCGTAGTTGCCATCTACATATACGTCTTTCAATAATTCATCGTCGCTTGGCCAAGGGCTTTCTTCAGCAAACTTTACACTCTCTTCTACAACAGTATCAATTTTGGCATCAATGGCATCAAGCTCTTCTTGAGTTGCAAATTGATTTTCTAAAATAGTGTGTGTTACAGCAGTGATAGGGTCTTTTGCTTTATACTCTTCAACTTCTTCTTTACTTCTATATTTTTGAGGATCGCTAACAGAGTGTCCTTTGTAGCGATAAGTTTTCATTTCCAAAAGCGTTGGTCCATCACCTTCTCTTGCACGTTTTACAGCTCTTGCAACAGCATCGTGAACAGCCTCTGGACTCATTCCATCAACTTTATCACCTGGCATATCATAAGCATCTGCCAATTTATAAATGTCAATTACATTACTTGTTCTTTCGACACTTGTACCCATTGCATAACCATTGTTTTCGCAAATGAAAACTACAGGCAATTTCCAGGTCATCGCAAGGTTGAATGTTTCGTGCAACATACCCTGACGTGCAGCACCATCACCAAAGAAAGTAAGGCAAACATTATCTGTTCCTCTATATTTTTCAGCAAAAGCCAATCCTGCACCAGTACCTATTTGAGCACCTACTAAACCGTGACCTCCAAAGAATTTGTTTTCAACGTCGAAGAAGTGCATACTTCCACCTTTTCCCTTTGCACAACCAGTTGCTTTACCATACAATTCAGCCATACAAGCATTTGGCGAAGTGCCTTTTGCTAAAGCTAAACCGTGGTCTCTGTAACCAGTAATAAAAGGATCGTCGTGATTGGTTGCAGTCATACAACCAGCAGCGATAGCTTCTTGTCCAATGTATGCGTGAAAAAATCCTCTGATTTTTCCAGCCATTTTGTACATTTCTTCTGACTTTAATTCAAACTGACGAATAAGTTGCATTAACTCATACCAGTATAAATAGGTTTCTTTTGAAAATTTTGTAGGCACTTGCTTAGTTTTTTCGAGGGGCAAATATAGGGGGAAAAGTATTTGGGTTTAATGTTTGGTGCTTAATGTTGAAAGTTTTAAAAAGATGTTTATTGAATGGTATCATCAATTTAGAAAAATTGAAATATTCATAACTTTAAAATCTTGCATTGATATTTGCGTTTTAAAATATAAAAATGGATAAGAATTCGATGATTATAGTTACTGGAGCTGCTGGGTTTATAGGCTCTTGTATGGTAGAATATTTAAATGAGCAAGGGTTTGAGAATATTATTATTGTAGATGATTTTGGAGTAGAAGGGAAACGAGAAAATTGGGAAGCTAAAAAGTTTATAAATGCTGTTGAAAGACAATCTTTATTTGAATGGTTGCAAACTCATCAACCCAAAATTTCATCTTTCATTCACCTTGGAGCAAGAACAGATACCACAGAATTTAACTATGCTATTCACGAAGAGTTGAATGTGGAGTACAGCAAAAATGTTTGGCACTATTGCGTAGAAAATAATGTGCCTTTAATTTATGGTTCATCTGCTGCAACCTATGGCAGTGGCGAGTTTGGCTATGATGATAACCACGAATTACCTTTTAAATTACAACCACTAAATCCTTATGGAGTAAGTAAAAATGAATTTGATAAATGGGCATTGCAAGAAACAAATCAACCACCATTTTGGGCAGGCTTAAAGTTTTTTAATGTTTATGGGCCAAATGAATACCATAAAGCAAGAATGGCAAGCGTTATATGGCATTCATTTAACCAAATAAAGAAAGATGGCGTGGTAAAATTGTTTAAAAGCCACAGACCAGATTTTAAAGATGGACAACAACTGAGGGATTTTATTTATGTGAAAGATTTGGTGAGTGTGATTTTTTGGATGATGGAACAAACGTTTCTCGTTTCTCGTTTCTCGTTTGATAAAACTAGCGACCAAATTACGACCAACTCACGACCAACTCACGACCAACTCACGACTAACTCACGTTTAGCTAATGGGCTTTACAATTTAGGCACAGGAACTGCAAGAAGTTTTGACGATTTAGTAAAGTCAACCTTTGCTGGGCTTGATTTACAGCCTAATATTGAATATGTAGATATGCCATTGGATATTAGAGATAAATATCAATATTTTACTGAAGCCAATATGCAAAAATTGAAAAATGCTGGCTATGAAAAAGAATTTTATAGTTTAGAAAATGGTGTTGAAGATTACGTTAGAAATTATTTAAACAAGGGTTTGAAAAAGTATTAATTTTATAAAAATTATTTTATGAATACTCAAGACAAAAAGAAAGAACTGCATTACATTTTGGATACTGCTGACGATGAGTTGACAAATGTGCTAATGGAAGCTGCTGTTGAGTATCAAACAAAACAAAATGAAGAATTTATTGTGCCACAAGAATGGATTGATGAAGCAGAACAAAGAAGTACAGATTTAAGAAGTGGTAAGGATAAAGGGTTGACGTTGGAAGAGAGTTTGAAACAAATTGATGATATGCTAAAAAATAGAAGAAGTGCATAATTTTTCTATCTCTCTAATTGCTCAACAAGAAGCAAAAGACTTGATTAATTGGTATGAAGACATCGATACTTACTTAGGTGAAAAGTTTAGAAATGAATATGAAATGACTTTACAAAAAGTAATCAAGAGTCCTACACATTTTTCATATATCTCAAAAACTTTACGACGTTGTAAATTCCCTAAAATTCAAGCAATGGTTATTTACAAATTTGAAAATAATTTTATAGAAATTCTTTCCATAAAAGACACACGCAGCAAACCCAACAAAAATTTTTACTAAATAAAATAAATGCAAAACAAAATAGCAATCATTGGTGGTGGAAATTTAGGTAGTGCAATAGCAGAAGGCTTGATAGCAGCTAATTTTACACAATCACAAAATATTATCGTTACTAAAAGAAACGTATCAACATTAAGTTCGTTAAAAGAAAAAGGAGTTATTGTAACAAGCAATAATGTTGAAGCAATTGCAGAAGCAAGTTATATTATACTTGCTGTAAAACCTTTTCAAATAAAAGAAATATTAGAGCAATTAAAACCAAATTTGAATGCTCAACAACATACTTTGGTAAGTGTTATTACTGGTGTTTGGATAAAAGATATTCAGGAAATTGTTGGTAATGATTTTACCATTTACCGTGCAATGCCAAATACTGCAATTGCCATTCAGCAAAGTATGACTTGTATTTGCAGCAGTAATGCAACTGAAGCTACAAACGAGTTTACATCAAACCTTTTTAACCAACTTGGCAAAACTGTTTTTATTGAAGAAAAGCTAATGGATGCTGCAACTGTGTTGGCTGCTTGTGGTACTGCCTATGCAATGCGTTTTATTAGAGCTAATATTCAAGGTGGAATCGAGATTGGATTTTCGGCACAGGTAGCATCTTTAATTGCTGCACAAACTGTAAAAGGGGCAGCTGAATTATTATTGCAAAAAAATACACATCCAGAACAAGAAATTGATAAAGTGACAACGCCCAAAGGCTGTACCATTGCAGGTTTAAACGAAATGGAACATCAAGGATTTAGTTCTTCTTTGATAAAGGGAATTGTAACAAGTTATAAAAAAATTACAGAAGGAATGTAATACAATCAAATATGAGTACTCAAAAAAACAACCCACTTCACGGAGTTACATTAGAACAAATAATGCTGTATTTGGTAGAAAATCACGGCTGGGAATATTTAGCAACAGCAGTAAATATAAATTGCTTTAAAAGCAATCCAAGTGTTAAATCAAGTTTAACATTTCTTCGTAAAACACCCTGGGCAAGAGACAAGGTTGAAAGCTTATATCTATACTTGTTGAGACAAGATAAGAAGGATATAAAAGCGATTATAAAGAGCTAATTTTAACTGACAAATAATATATATAAGGTAGCCTGCAATTTTTTATTGTAGGCTACCTTGTTTTTGATATTGAACTATCAATTTTTAACTTTTCAGTATCAACTTTTAACTATGTTTGCGAACTTATTTTTAAAAACTAAAACCAAATGAATTTTAAGAAGCTAAACAACATTAGTGGTTGGGCAATTTGTTTAATTGCTTGTGCAGTGTATATTTTAACTGCCGAAGCCAATGGCAGTCTTTGGGATTGTGGCGAGTTTGTAAGTTGTGCGTATAAATTACAATTACCTCACCCTCCAGGAGCACCATTATTTGTATTATTAGGTCGTTTTTTCATCATTCTTTCTGGCGACAACCCTTTAACAGCAGCACACGCAGTAAACGTGATGAATGCAATTGCAAGTGGATTTACCATCTTATTTCTCTTCTGGACTATTACATATTTTGCTCGTAAAATTGTTGGAGTATCAACTAATGCAACCCTTACTGGCTTTCAGGCGTGGAGCATTATTGGCTCTGGAGTTGTAGGTGCTTTAGCCTATACTTTCAGCGATAGTTTTTGGTATAGTGCAGTAGAAGGTGAGGTGTATGCTTTAAGTTCTTTCTTTACTGCTATTGTGTTTTGGGCAATTCTTAAATGGGATACTGCTGTTGAAGAACAAACAGAAAATTCTCCAAATCCTGACCGTTGGATAGTATTTCTATTCTTTATGATGGGCTTATCTATTGGTGTTCACTTGTTAAATTTATTATGTATTCCTGCCATTTTAATGGTTTATTATTTAAGAAAAAGGGAAACATTTGATTATGCAAAAATTCGTAAGTGGTTTTTAATTGTAGTTTCTGTTGGTGGTGTACTTGCTATGATTGCTGCATTATTTGGTTGCAATGCAGAAAATGCTGAATTGGATAAATATGCTTCAGGTATTAGACAAGCATTTGGTGAAGATGTAGTTATTGATGATACTACCTTGGTTGGTTTAATGTTTTTGGGAACAATTATGGCAATAGGATTGTTATTTGGTGTTGAGGCACTTAATAAAAAAAGAAAAGATTACTATGGTGGAATGTATATTTTCTTTTTATTGGGATGTGTTTTAGTAGGTGTTGTTCAAATAGGAGTGATACAAGTTACAATTAGATTAGCAGGTTCATTTGACAAAACATTTGTAAATAGTTTTGGTCTTCCATTCTTTAGTGGATTTATTTTCTTCTTTGTATTATTGGCAATAGCAATATGGTTTGGAATACGAATTGCAAAACAAAAAGGGTTACAATATTTGCGTTTAGGGTTGTATTGCTTTGCATTTATTTTAATGGGTTATAGCACTTATTTCACTACAATGATTCGTAGTAATGCCGACCCTGCAATTGATATGTACAACGTTGACAATCCACAAAGTTTAGTAGGTTATTTAGCTCGTGACCAATATGGAGATTTTCCTATTTTATATGGACAAAAATTTACTGGTGATGGAATTATCAGTATGAATACTGGTGCTAAGTATGCAAAAGTTGGAGATAAATATCAAGTTGTTGGACAAAATAGAAAGACGCTTTATTTACCAAAAGACAAGATGGTTTTTCCAAGAATGTGGGATGCTAATGACGATCAAAATCACGTTTATTACTATGCAAACTACATAGGGTTAGGCAGAACAAAAGACAACCAAAAATGGGATGATGAAGATGGGAAAAGACCAAGCTTTGCAGATAATGTGAAGTTCTTTGGTGGCTATCAATTCTATTGGATGTATTTAAGATATTTTCTTTGGAATTTTGCTGGAAAACAAAACGATTATCAAGGTTTCTTTATTGGTAATGTAAGAGATGGTAACTGGAAAACAGGTATTCCATTTGTTGATGCTGTAATGTATGGTGATCAATCAACTTTACCAGACACAACGAGAAGTAACAAATCAAACAATAACTTATTTGCCTTTCCTTTAATCTTGGGAATGATTGGTTTATTCTTCCATTTTAAACGTAAAGGTGGCGATGCAATGGTGAACTTTTTATTGTTCTTCTTCACAGGTATTGCTATTAATATTTACCTAAATCCAGCAGGTTTTCAACCTCGTGAACGAGACTATGCTTATGTAGGAAGTTTCTATGCTTTTGCAGTTTGGATTGGTTTAGGTGTAATGGCAATTGCTTCTTGGTTGCAAAAGAAAAAACTAAATGGAACGATGGCTGGCGTTGTTGCAAGCTCAGTTTGCTTTTTTGCAGTACCAGTAATTATGGGGCAACAAGAATGGGATGATCACGATAGAAGTAACAAAACTTTAGCAAGAGATTTGGCAAGAGATTATTTAGAAAGTTGCCCTAAAAATGCTATTCTTTTTTCTTTTGGAGATAATGATACATATCCCCTTTGGTATGCACAAGAAGTGGAAGGAATTAGACCAGATATTCGTGTTATTAACAATAGCCTTTTAGGTATTGATTGGTATATGAACCAAATGAGATACAAGGTAAATGAATCTGCACCAATTGATGTTATTTACACTGCTGACCAAATTGCTGGTAGCAGAAGAGATCAGGTGATGTTTAAAAAGAATGATGCCTATCCACAAGATAAGTATTACGACTTATACGATATAATGAAAAATTATATTGGTAAAGATGATGCAGATAAAATTCAAACAAGGGGCGAAGAAGGAGGTGAGTTTTTAAATACTTTCCCTGTTCACAAATTTTTTATTCCAATTGATAAAGATGTAATTGCTAAAGATTCAAGTTTAAAAATAGTTGACTCTTTACCAAGCCAGATTAATTTTGAAATTGGAAAATCAAATATTTTCAAAAACGATTTAGCTGTATTGGCTATCATAGCTGCAAACCATTGGAAACGCCCAATCTGCTTTACTTCCAACTATGGGTTAGAAGGAGTGGGGCTTACCAAAAATTTACGTAGAGATGGTTTAACTTATCGTTTAGTTCCATTTGCAAATCCTGAAATTGATGGAGATTGGATGTTGGATAAATTGCTTAATAAATTTACCAGTGGAAATTGTGATAAACCAGGTGTTTATTTTGACGAAGAAAACAGAAGACACCTTTTAGGAATGAGAGGTGCTTATGCTGAACTTGCTGGATTCTTAGCTACAAAAAATAGAAAAGAAGATGCAAGAAAAGTATTAGAAAAAATAGACAAAATGATGTTGCAAGACAACTTCCCTTATGGATTGTTTAGTCGTGGTAATATGCACAACAGAACTTCATTGATGTTGCTCGATGCTTGTTACAGAGCAGAACATAAACAACTATCAGAAAAAATATCTGCTGCTTTACATAAGGAAATTACACAAGAGAAAGCCTATTTTGCTGCATTACAGGGAGATAAGATTGAGCAAATGAAGCAAGAAAAAGACGAAACTGATCAGTTTGCCAATAGCTTAAATCAAGTAGAAAATATGTATAAGCAAATGGCTGCAAAAC
>JANYEP010000114.1 GCA_025363075.1 Chitinophagaceae bacterium
TACTAAACTTTTATAGCCAAGTTTACCTGTGTTATCTCTTCCTGTGTCAATTAAATAAGTTCTAAATGCCAATGATGAGCCAAAAATATAATTGCTTAAAGCAGCATTTGTGTCAGCATTATCCTTTGTCAATTCTTCAAGATATTGTTCGCTGAAACTACTGTAGTTATTGAATCCTTTGTAACTAATATGATTGTTATAACTAGCTAATTGCGTTATGGTAAATGCAAACGCAAAACTCTTTTGATTACCTTTATTATCCTCACTTGTCTCGCCAATTACAATACCATTTGTACCATATCTAAAAATGCCTTTATCGTTTGAACTTGGTGTTCCTCTAAAATTAAAATCATTATTGTTTTTCAATCCACCAATAGATAAAGCAACTTCCTTTGTTCTATATAATCCAAGCCCAGCAGGGTTTATATGGTTTGCAGAAATATCGCCACCCAAACTTCCCATTACACCACCAATAGCCATTGTTCTAGCAGTTCCTGCTTGTGTGAACCAAGCTGTACGCAAGGCTTCGTCAGGTGTTTGGGCAAATGAAAAATAAGAAATGAGTAAGGTTATTATAAGTAATATTTTTTTCATAAAAGTTCATCAATTGTCATTAAATAAATCAGAAGTCATCAAATCGTAAACACCTTAGCGTCTTCCACCTCTTGGAGTACTGCTTTTACTACCACTGCTGTTGAAACCCCCACTTTTTCCACCAGCATTACTACTTGGTGCAGACGAGCCACTAAAACTTCGTGATGGATTGCTCCAGGTATTACCATTCGATGATCCTCGTGTTGTTCTTACACCTGTGTTTGTAGATGTGTTTGTGCCTTGCGACAAACCAAATTTTGGATTTTGATAATAGTTTGTGTTGTTGTAATTATGATTGCTGTAGGCTAAAACATTTGACGCAGAAGTGCTGCCAATTTTAATGTTTGAATTGTTATGAATATTCGGAAAATAGTAATAAGAAGGATAATGACAACTGCAATAATAATTATCCCAGCTATTGTAACTTGTATAAGAGTTATAATAAAAATTATTGTATCGGGTGTCGTTCCAATAACTGTAATCATCTATCCATTGCCAACGTAGATGATTGCAAACTTTATGGTGCAGAAAATAGTTGTCTTGATAATTATTTGAAGTTGTTGAACTCTTTGTTTCCTCGTTGTTTTTTGTAACAACAATATCTTCGGTAGGTGAGTAATATAAATCGTCGGGAGTTTGCGTTGTTTTGTATCTTGATGTACAAGAAGAAAGTAATAAAACTACACAAGTTAAAAGAGGTAAAAATTTGTATTTCATAAAACAATTTTTAAAAATGGTGAAATTGAACTTGTCACTGCATTTGCTGCCTTTCAGCAACTTTTTACAAAGTAAAATAAAAACTGTACCAATTATTTTTTTGCGGGAAAGAAAACTGTTAAAAAAATAGAATAGCAGTAAAATCATTATTTTTCTGACTACATAATTTTTTTAGTATTTATCAATCTTGCTTAATTTCTGCTCCATCTTACGAAGAACACCTTCAAATTCATCAACACTCTCATTTTCTTTTTTTGCCAAATCAATTGCAATTTTTTCCCAAGTAATCGCTTCTTCCATATTACTTGTTTTATAGAGTAGCCTTGCATAGGTATCTGCAGTAGCAAACGTTTTTTCAAATTCTACTGCACGCCTTGCCCAAGAAAGTGCTTTACGAAGTTGATATATATCTGTAGTAAAGGTATAAAATGTCCAAGCAGCTTCATTTAATAGGTTTGAGTAATAACTTGCTTGAGACACATAGCGAGTAGTTTTATATGAGTATATTTTTTTATTAATTGTATCAATATTTTTTAACTCCTTTGTTTTAATAAAAAATTTTGTATTGCGAATGGAGTCTGCTGTTAGTACGCTATCAACACTTACATTCATACAATTTGCTTCAAAATATTTTGGTGCAAACAGCAAGTAGTTAACAGTATCTTTTACTTTTCTATAGTAATCCAATAATATTCCGTCAAATACTTTTTGTGTTTTAGTATAATCCTTGTCAGTATATGTACTTCTTTTAAAATTGGCTACCGAGTAAGCATATCCTCTGTCTTTATTTGTTACTGCTTTTTGCAAAGATTTTATAGTTACTTTATTATTTATTTCTTGCCTTATTGGCAAATCAAGTCTATACCAAGCAGTGTTAAAATATTCTCCATTTTTATGCAAATAATTTCTTGCATTTGAATTTACCAATGGTGCCAATTTCATTACAAACTGCAAAAAGCTTAATGATTTTGCCGAGTCTTGTGGTGCTATCATAGTAAGTTCATCAATCAATTCTTGTGATGGCTCTAAGTCAAGCGATACAATTTTTTCAATTAATAATTTAAAACTTTCAACGTTTTTTGTATCTGCTCCATAATAAAATTTCTTCAGTTCCACCAATTGATTCTTAGTATCCAATTTGTTTGCAATAGCTTTTTTAAAAGCATTAAAATAATGATCGGAATTTGAGGTGCTGCCTTGATGCACAGATAATATATTGCCATTTTCATCGGTGCATATAAGCCCAAAAAAAGTTTTAGAAATGCTATATAAATTATCATCAATTATTATCTCGGCTGGAATTTTTTGAACTTTAGTTATTATGAAATTTTTGGTCAATATCGATTTAGTAGAATCAGAAGACAGCCCCTTAATAGCAACATCATTACATCTGTTACATTCATCAGTTTCAATAACAAATGCAAGTAATTTTTGTTGCTCTTTAGCTTTTTTTAACAGACTTTGTATAGGACTATTTTGAAAATTAATTTGAGCATTTAATAGTAATGATTGCATCAACACAATCGCTAAGCAAAGTTTCTTTTTCATTGTAAAAATTTCGATGTAAATGTATCATAATCCAATCAAAACCTAATACACAACACAACTCTTTTATATTTGCA
>JANYEP010000115.1 GCA_025363075.1 Chitinophagaceae bacterium
CAACGAACTGTAGTAAACAAATCCTCAACAGGTTTTGGAATAGCACCAAATCTATCAATCATTTCTTCGTGAAATTGTTGCAGTTCTTCTTCTTTTTCACAGTTATCCAAACGTGTATAAAGCGATAATCTTTCTGTAATACTTTCGACATAAGTATCAGGAATCAATATTTCTAAATCGGTATCAATGGTACAGTCTGTAACATAATCATCCTGCTTGCTTATTTCATCTTTAAACAAATCTTTAAAGTCTTTTCGTTTTAATTCCCTGATAGCTTCCTGCAATATTTTTTGATAGGTTTCAAAACCAATATCAGCCATAAATCCACTTTGCTCTCCACCAAGCATATTTCCTGCACCACGAATGTCTAAATCACGCATTGCAATCTGGAAGCCACTTCCAAGGTCGCTGAACTGCTCCAATGTTTGTAATCTTTTGCGAGAGTCAGCTGGTAAAGTTCCCATTGGTGGTGCAAGCAAATAACAAAATGCTTTCTTATTACTTCTTCCAACTCTTCCTCTTAACTGATGCAAATCACTCAATCCAAAATGATGAGCGTTGTTGATGATAATAGTATTTACGTTTGGAATATCAACCCCACTTTCAACAATATTGGTGCAAACTAATACATCGTATTTTTTATCCATAAAATCCAAAATCCGTTCTTCCAATTGATCACCTTCCATTTGCCCGTGAGCATAAGAAATGGAAAGGTCAGGGCATTGAGATTGAATGATACCAGCCATTTCAGCCAATCCATTCACACGATTATGAATAAAGAAAACCTGCCCTCCACGAGATGTTTCATAGTAAATAGCATCACGAATAAAGTCGGTATTAAACGAACTGATTTCCGTTTGAATTGGTTGACGATTTGGTGGTGGTGTATTGATAATACTTAAATCCCTTGCACCCATTAAACTAAACTGCAAAGTTCTTGGAATAGGTGTGGCTGTTAGCGTTAAGCTATCAACATTTGTTTTTAATAGCTTCAATTTTTCCTTATGCCCTACACCAAATTTCTGCTCTTCATCAATCACCATTAAACCAAGGTTTTTAAACTTAGTATCTTTTGCCAGCAAGCCGTGTGTACCAACGATAATATCAATTTTACCCAATGCTAATTTTTCAAGTGTTTCCTTTTTTTCCTTAGCAGATTTAAAGCGATTGATATAGTCAACGGTTACAGGAAAATCCTTGAACCTTTCTTTAAAAGTTTGGTAGTGCTGATACGCCAAAATCGTTGTAGGCACAAGGATGGCAGCCTGCTTGCCATCTACAACAGTTTTAAATGCAGCACGAATGGCAACCTCAGTTTTACCAAAGCCAACATCACCACAAACCAATCTATCCATCGGGCTTTCGCTTTCCATATCTTTCTTCACATCTGCAACAGCTTTGGCTTGGTCGGGTGTGTCTTCATACAAAAAACTGGCTTCCAATTCTATCTGCATATAATTGTCTGGGCTATGCTGAAAGCCTTGCTGTGCCTTACGTTGAGCATACAGTTTAATTAAATCAAATGCAACTTCTTTAACCTTGGTTTTTGTTTTTTCTTTTAACTTACTCCACACATCACTACCCAATTTATTTATCTTGGGTTCTGTGCCATCTTTACCAGTAAATTTAGAAATTTTATGCAGCGAATTAATGTTCACATACAACACATCTGTATCCTTATAAATAATTCTTACGGCTTCTTGTAAGCGTCCATTGATATCTAATTTTTGTAAACCACTATAACGCCCAACACCGTGATCAATATGCGTTACAAAATCGCCAGGTTGTAGGTCACGCAAGGTTTTTAGCGTTAATGCTTTGTTTTTATTGAAAGCTTGTTTAACACGATATTTATGATAACGTTGAAAAATTTGGTGGTCGGTATAACAAACACATTTTATATCATCATCAATAAATCCTTCGTGGATAGATGATAAAACTGGAACAAAATTAATTTCTGTTTTGAGGTCTTTAAAAATGGTGTAAAGCCTTTCTAATTGCTTGGCTTGTTCTGCAAAAATGAAAATATTATAGCCGTTTTCTTCGTGGGTTTTCAAATCCTTAATCAACATTTCAAAATTGCGATTGAAGGAAGGTTGGGGCTTGGTTGAGAATACAATCGTTTCTTGTTTCTCGTTTCTCGTTAAATCGTTTCTTGTTTCTTGTTTTTTATTATTCGTTTCTTGTTCATCAATTCCTAATTCCAGATTCCTAATTCCAAGTTGTTTCTTACTTCCAAACTCAACAATAGTGCGACTTCCAACTTGTCTATCAACTGTTGTAGATGGAACAAAATCTTCAACTTTTAAGTCTTTTAAAATCTTAGTATCGCTCTCATCTTCCTCTTCTTTTTTAGAAAGATTTGCAATAGAAGATGGACTTGTAAATAGAGCCAACGCTTCTTCTTGCAATTCAATTTTTTCTTTTATAATTTCCCAATCTTTTAACCAAACGATTGTATTTTCTGGCAAGAACTCTAACAAAGAAATTTTTTCTCCACTATCAAATTGTGTTTCAACATTAGGGATGATAGATACCGATAAAATCTTTCTTTCACTCAACTGTGTTTCGGGGTCAAAAATTCTGATGCTATCCACTTCGTTGCCAAATAATTCAACACGATATGGCTTTTCATTTCCATAACTATAAATATCTAAAATGCCACCACGCAAAGCAAATTGCCCTGGCTCATAAACAAAGTCTGTTCTGCTGAAACCATACATCACAAAGAGTTCCATAATGCCATCAAGGTTAATGGTATCATTTGTTTTAATGCTAATGATGTTACTATTTAGTGTACTTGGTAGCACTACTTTTTCAAATAATGCCTCGGGGTAAGTGATGATGATTTTTTTATTTCCTCCAGTAGAAAGCCTTGTTAGCATTTCTGTTCTTAACATCACATTGGATGAATTGAGCAACCGAAAATTCTTTTTATTTTTAAAAGAAGATGGGAAATAAAACAAGTCTAAAGCCTGTGTAAGATTCTCTAAAGAGTTATGAAAATAAGCAGCTTCTTCTTCATCGTTTAAAACAATTAAATGATTTAAAGTTTCTGCGTTTTTATCAGCAAATACAGCACTTACAATAAATTCTGTGCTACTTCCTTTTAAATTTTTAAGGTATGTTTTTGTTTGGGGTATAAGGATATTCTCCACCAATTTTTTTAGGTGGGGGGATAATAGATACTTCTCCTGCAAAACACTCAAATTCATAACGAGGTGCAAATATAGAATGCTGATTTACTTTGCTTAAAAATGATTGTTTGATTTTGGAAAATAAAAAAGCCAACTCTTGCGAATTGGCTTTCATTTATTAAAAATAAAAGTTATAATCCAGTTGTTACGTTAGCTGTTCCATTGGAGTTTAATGTCATCACTAACCCTTTATCCTTTGCCCAAAAGCGATATGTAGTGATAGTGTTAACTTGCCCATTGGTTCCACCATATTGGCTTAAAATAGTGGGGATTAAAGCAGATATAGTAGCATTGGTTGAAGTAATATCAGTTTTAACATCAGTAATATATTTTTGAACCACAACAGACATTGAATCTGTGTATCCTTTTAATTTTAAAGTACCCCAAGCCATATTTTTACTATTAACAGTTGTTGTTTGTGTAACTGTCAGCGGCCCTGTAATTGTGCCAAAAATTGGAACAGCAGCAGTTGCAGTTGCGTTTAATACTGAAACTGAAGTTTGCTTAATACTGTCACCATAGCTAATTGGAAAATTTGCCAAAGTTTGCACTGGCGTTGCGTGAACAGCTTGTGCAGCAATAGCCAAACTTCCTTGCGACACTGTTACATTTAATGCCCCATAATCATCTCCTAAAATATTCCAGGCAGATGTAGTTGCTTCATAATATCTGTTTAAAGAAATGTTTTGCCCAAGTGTAGATTGATTAAATCCTACCATATATTTTGCACTGGGAAAAGCTGTTAAATTGGTTGGTGTAAGCAATGTATCACTCCATTTTGCAGTATCGCTAACATTGCTATAGTTGAACGAAAGTGAAGTGCCAGCAACAGGGGAAGCAACAACACCAGAATCTAAACGATAGTTATTGTGTTTTACTCCTGGTGCGTGTGAGTTAAGAAACACAGCACCTGTAATTTGTATTCCACCTGATACACCACCACCTCCATTATTATCATCTTTTTTGCAAGAAGCAAGTATTACAATAACACCGAGGACAGTTAAAAGTTTTTTGTTCATAACATTTGATTTAAGAAAGCGAATTTAAGGAAGAAACTGCGAATGATACTATGTATTTATAATATAGAGTTATCCATTTTTTTTCTATTGTAAATGGGTAGTAAGATAACGCAAATAAAACCCACTACAAGAACAATAATAAATTGTGCAAACCATTGCAAGGTTCCATTTGCAAAAGCAATGTCTCCATTTACACCATAAATTTTTAAAATCATTGCTAATAAAATTGCGTAAGAGCCAATGCCACCTGGGGTTAACACCATTCCAAGGCTTGCAAACGCAAGCCCACTTAATGCAGCACCAAAACCAAGATGTGTGCCTATAGTAGCATACAAACCAAGCCAAGTACCTAATAAATATAGAAACCAAATAGCTATTGAATAAATAATAAACAGGTATTTGTGTTTAAGCCTCAACGCACTCATAATACCTTCTCCAATACCTATGAAAACATTTTTTATTTTAGTAATAAAAACTTTCCATTTCTTTTTAATAATAATCCAAGCTATAAGCACTAATGTAAATACCAAAAGTATCATTTTAATGTAGTAGCCAATATTTGACTCAGCAGTTTTTTGAACTGCATTTGTTGTTTGCATTTTTTGATATGCAGCAATTACAACATCATACTCAAAAATTAAAGCAAATAGAAATAGTAGCAATAAACACAACACATCAAATGCACGTTCTGCAACAATAGTTCCTATGTTTTTTTCAGCAGGAATATCTTCATATTTTGCGAGTATGGTGCATTTTAAAACTTCGCCCAAACGAGGTATTGCAGAGTTTGCTAAGTAGCCAATCATCACTGCGAAAAATGTATTTGGCAATGAGGGTTTATAGCCCATTGGCTCCATTAATAATTTCCAACGCAATGCCCTTAACAAGTGGCTTGTGGTCATAATTAAAAACACAGGAATGATCATCCAATACCTTGCAGTAGTAAGCGATTTTTTAAACTCGTCGAAATTTTCTACGTTTCTAATACTATACCAAACCAAAAAAACACCTAGTCCTAAAAAAAAGGCAAACTTGAGTATGTTGAGTAATTTTTTGTTCATTGTAAAAAATATTGCTATCGCATTTTACCCAAAATCAATTTCGGTATTATCACCAATGTTCAAACTGCGGCTTAAGCCCATTACACTTGCATCGCTACCGATTAAAGAGTTGTCTAAAACAACTTCGTGCAAATTAGTATAGCTACCGATAATACTATCTCTAACTATAGAATGTGATACAGAAGTGTTAGCACCAATTGCTACGTTTGGTCCAATGATAGAATTTTTTATATCGCAGCCAGCTGCTATGCTAACAGGTGGAATAATAATAGTGTCCTCATAGCCGTGGGTTTCAAAAATATTGCCTCCCGATTTTTTTAACAGTGTTGCATTGCTCTCAAGTAGTGTTTCTTTTTTACCACAATCGAACCAATTTTTTACCTTAAAGCTTTTAAATTTTGCTCCACGCTTTATCATACAATCCAAGGCGTCAGTAAGGCTGTAATCGCCAAGTGTTTTTATTTCTTGGGTAAATAAATGATGCAGGCATTCAAACAAAAAATTCGTTTCTTTAATTTTATACAAACCTACCAAAGCCATATTACTCTTGGGTATCGAAGGTTTTTCAACTACTTGTTCAATAAATCCTTCTTCGTTTATAGTTGCCACGCCGAAGTTTCGAGGATCATCTACCTTTTTAATGCCAAGCATACTATACTCGCTCTCCATTACCTCCTTAACATCATACTCGCAAATCGTATCTCCAAGTGCAACAAAAACCTCATCATCACCAACAATGTTTTTGGTAAGTTCTATTGCGTGTCCTGTACCTTGTCTTTCATTTTGGTAAACAAAATGTGTTTGCAAGTCAGGATAGGATTGATGCACATATTCTTGAATTTTTTCTCCAAGATAACCAACAATAAAAATAAATTCTGTAATTCCTGCTTCGTGCAATTGGTCAACGATGTAGCTTAAAATAGTTTTACCTGCAATAGGTATGAGAGCTTTGGGTTGTGTGTAAGTATGTGGTCGTAACTTAGTGCCAGCACCAGCTACAGGGATTATTGCTTTCATCAACAAATCTTTTTAATTATTAAAATAATTTTTAAACAAAAACTTATCTCAATAATTTTTGAGGCGTGAAAGTAACTAAAACTGTTAAAACAGCAAATTGAATTTATTGTTGTGCCATTTGACATAAGGACGAAAAAATTTTACACCCAACATATTTATTCATTAATTTTTTCGCACCCATTACAAAAGTAAACATCATTCAAGTCCTTATCAACATTGAATGGTGTTGTTTCAAACGAATTACTTGTAGCATCATAAGACTTAATAATTGCGTAACCAATATTGTTTGAAAACTTGTTTTCGTTTTTATTATTTGCACTATAATTTTTTGAAGGCAGCAAAATAACCTTGCCAATATATTGAGTATAATCAACATAATTTTTTGCTGTATTATCTACTCTGTCATTTCTAATGTTAAAAATCTTAGTACAGCTTTTCCCTGCTTTAATATCACCAATAAAAGGAACAATAGTTGTTACAGGTAATATACATTTTATGTAAATAGTTTTATTGAGCATACTTTGTTGAACGCCTGCTATTATTAGCTTTGAGTCATTTCTATTTTTACTATTTTTTAAAATGCCAAGTGCAGAATATGGTCCATAGCTGTTTTCGCAATACACCACAAGTTTTGAAAAGTCATAATAATTTTTTTTATTATCCCCATTTATTTCTAGTACAATATCTCCGTTTGCTTTTATAGAATTAATAGTAATTTTTTCAATACCAAAATCCTGATAAGGATATGGATGAATGTAATGATACATTTCTGTTTTTCCCTTTCTATCTGCTATATAGTTATGTAAAATAAAATTACCATAAGCAACGTTTTGAAAGAAGTGAGATGTAGATGCAGACTTGATTCCATCGACTCCAAAGCTTCCTTCTAAAGTTGTACCACAATTAATAAATGAACATAATCCTATTCCATCTCCATTGCTTTGCGAATAAAATGGAACTGTGGTAAACACACAGTTTTCGAACTTAAAACTTCCGTTAATACTAATGGGCCAACGTAACTTTTCTCTTGTATTTCCATAGTATCTTATCAGACAATTTTTAAAAGTATATCCATACCCTTTTAAATGACAATCTGGGTAAAAGCCTTCGTAGGTAGTATCTTGCTCATCGCTAGCAGGAAAATAAAATGCAAGCTGCGAATCCTCGAATGTGCCACCCACTTGTGAGCCTAAATAGCCAATCTTTCCAAGGCTTTCAGAGTAAACATTTTTTATATATGTAGCAAAAGTTCCCCCATCTTCTCTATAAATAAATTGATTCATATTACCAGCAATATTTACATCTTCTATAATTTGATTGCCAGCTCTACCTTGACCATAAGCAACAGAAATATTTTTTGTTTGACTTGAGCTTGCAATAAAAGTATGAACATTTTCCCACGCAAAAATGTGTCGAATAGTATTTGTTTTTTCTTGATCTTGGCTAAAGCAAATTCCATACTTCACGTTGGCAAATTTTGCTTTTTCAATTTTGTTTAGTTCATCTCCTTGTGTCATTCCATTGGGCGAAAACACAATACCAGCAACAAATCCATTGATTTGTACATCTTCAATTTCTGTTCCTGTGCTAGTACCAATTCTTTTGTAGTAAAAGGGTTTTAGGTCTTCATAAAAATCTACAAAATTTTTGATAGTATCATTTCCCCAAATAGCAGTTCTGAAGGGGTCTATCACAATAGCTGCATAACAAGCAAACCGTTTATCTAAACAATTGTAAAAAAATCTATTGTAAGAATTTGCTCCTTCCCTTTCTAATGATGACGAGAAAAAATCTCTATTACTCATCGCAATTTTTTTATCTCTTAGAAATTGCCCTTGAAAGCCTAAACCCTTTATTTTAATGCCTTTTGCTTCTTGCATCCCCAATGCAAATTTGTTGTTGAAGTTGCAAATAATATCTGTTCCATCAATACCAGAAAAGCTGGTTTCGCCTTCAATACTAATTTGACATTGTCCGTAATTTTTTTCGCTTATTGCATTATGAATAAACAATTCCCTACTGATATAATATTTGCCTCGTGGAATAAACAGATGCTTATCTGTTTTTGAATAAACACAATAGTTAATAGCAGTTTGCAAAGCAACCCAATCTACTGTATTATTTTCCCAATGTTGTGTTGCAGCGTCTCTACTTTCAATATTATTGTAAACATTGCTTTTTGAATTTTCATAAGGAGAGTATTTATCAAAAAGTGTTTTAAAAGAAGTTATCTCTTGCGATGATAAAGTTGTTATTAATCGGCTATTATTACCAGCACCAAACCATTTTGCATTGATGTATTTTTCTACAATTCTTGTGAATTTAAAATAATAGTTCGTTGCTTTTGGATGAGCAATAATTACCATCACACCATCATCCTCATTTGATATATTTTTTGAGTATGTATCTTGATTTGCATTCTCTGCAATTTGTAGCCTAAACACCCCTTCTTTATTGGCATTGGTAAGAAAACACACAGCATATTTTGCTGTTGCTTTTTGGTTTGAAGTTGATGGTTGAAAGCCTGGATTAAATGCTCGCAAATCTTCGCAACTAAGCTGTGGAACTAAAACTTCATCATTTGCTTTTGATTGGCTTAAGAAAAAGCAAATACCTAACATCGCTAATAAATATTTCATATATTTTTTTTTAGAGAAAAGTTACTCTACAAACTTATATCCAACGCCACGTGCAGAGCAAAAATGTTTTGGTTCTTTTGAGTCTTGTTCAAAATATTTTCTGAAGTTGAGAATAAAATTATCAATGGTTCTTGTGGTGGGATAAACATTATAGCCCCATACCATTTGAAGTATTTTTTCTCGGTTTACAACTTCATTTTTATTCTCGATTAATAGCTTCAACAACATCACTTCTTTTTTACTTAAATCAATTTTTTGATTATTAAAATTAGTAGCAATTTGTGCTTTAAAATCTATTGTGTTGTTGCCAAAAATATAGCTATCGGTAAGCTGTGCTTTTGTTTGTAGTCGCTTATTTTTTTCAATCAATTTATCAACTCTAAGTAATAATTCTTCGAGGTTAAATGGTTTGGTGAGGTAATCATCAGCACCTTTTTTTAAACCCAAAATTCTATCGACACTTGTATTTTTTGCACTTAAAATAAGAATAGGCGTTTCTACATTATTTAATCTAACATTCTCTGTAACACTTATTCCATCTATCTCTGGAAGCATTATATCCAAAACAATTAAATCGAAGTATTCATTCGCAATGGCTTGCAGGGCTTGACTTCCATCGAATGCAGATGTAACTTCATAGCCTTCCATTTCAAAGTTTAACTTAATGGTTTCGTGAAGATTTTCTTCGTCTTCTACTAATAGAATATTTGCTTTCATCAATTAATAATTGATAATTGATAACGAATAATTATCAATTAAATGTTACGGTAAAAATACTACCAGCTGGTTTATTATCAGTTATAACAATAGCTCCTTTATGATTTTTTACAATCCTATTACATAAGTATAAGCCCAAGCCTGTACCCTTTGTTTTGCGAGTTTCTTCGCTGCCACTTCTATAAAATTTCTCAAACACTTTTCTCTTTTCATCATCAGCAATACCAATGCCTTCATCCCTGACTAAAAAGAAAATTTTGTTATCCTTTTGTTTCAATTCAACTTCAATATTTTTTTCTTTTGGCGAATATTTAACTGCGTTTTCAAGCAAATTATTTACAAGAATTTGCATCATCAAAATATCACTATTCAAGTAAATTCCTTCATCAATAGTCGAAACTAATTTTCTGGTTGAATATCTTTTTTCAAAATCTTCAACACAACCAAACACAATGTCAGTAAGGTTTATCTCTTCTTTTCTTGCACCATAAGCACCTGCATCTAACTGTGAAGCCCAAAGGATATTGTTGCATAAATTATTTAACCTGTTTACTTCGAGCAAAGAATTAGCAATAATTTTATCGTGTTTTTCAGGTTCTAATTTTCGTTTTTGTATAGTTTCGAGATTTAGTTGTGTGATGGCAATTGGTGTTTTTAACTCGTGTGTTACAGCCATCATAAAATTTTGCTGTTGCTGAGCAAATTTGATTTGCTTTTTTGTAGTTTGATAAATAAAAACTGCTCCTACTAAAATGACTGCAAAAAAAGAAATTCCTTCGCCAAGATATTGTGCTGTTTTTCTTTTTTGCATTGAAAAGATTTGCTCATTTTTTTCTGCATAATCAACGTCATCTTTTTTTATTTCTGCTAAACGCATTGATGCCATTACATTATTTTGATTGTTTAAAGCAATAAACCACCACAATAAAGCAGCAACGATATAGGTTAATAAAAACCAAAAAGAAATGGTTACAAGTGTCAGTTTATGTTTCTTTACAACATTCATTATTGTTGAACTTTTTGAACACGAATACCAGCACTCAAAATGAATGGTAGTGGGTCTTCACGCATTATTTGCTTAAGCGTAAAGTTGTAAGTTCCTTTTTTTAATTTTACTGGCTGAGGATTAAAAATAATTCGATGATCAGTAATGTCATCAATAGTGCTACCAAGCCATTTTGTATTATCTGCAAGTGCAAATTCTCTATTAAAATTTGAAGTGTCTTTTGGTGAAATAACATTAAGCGATAACCAAATATTTTTATATGGATATTTTTCTTGATGACGAAGCACTAAATAAAAATTATAAAAACTATTTGTATCAGCAATTTCAAATTTAAAGTTCGCAGAATCCTTATTGCTCCAGGTTTGGGTAGGAAATGTTTTTGATTTTTCATACACATCAAGCGTAGTGCAAGATGCAGCAAGAACAATGATAAAAATAAATACAAGTTTCTTCATCTTGCAAATGTATTGCTTGTGTTTATATCTAATAAAAAAAGCATTTGACAAAATGCCAAATGCTTTCTACTATAAAATTTCATTAATACTATAATCTGCTGAATCTAATACCAAGAGCATAAGGATATTGTTGCAAACCTGTACTTTCTTTGTGAAAAGTATTTAAACTATAGCTACCATAAAGCCTAACGCCTCCAAGTCCAATTTCTCCCACAATGGCTAATCTAAAGGGTTCTAAGTCGAAGTTGCCACTAATTTTTTGCTTGCCTCTTTCGTCGCTTATTTGTTTATTTCTGCTACTAATTAAATATCCAGCACTAACACCTGCACTAAAACACAAAGAGTTCTTGTTTGAAAGATCTGGTGTAAAATTCACCATAAAAGGAACAGTTAAATACTCAGCGTATAATTTATTTTTTGAAAAATGAATCGAATCGTTAAACACATAATTTGTTGGTTCATTTCTAAAACTCACACTATGCTCGTATCTGTAATTATACATTTCTAAACCCAAGCCATATTTCAAATTCAATTTGTGTTTCACAAGGTTCATTTTTTGCATAAAAAACCAAATGTTTACATTGGATGATTTACCATTTATTAAACTTAAACTATTTGCATTTACAACACCATTAGTATTGTGAAAATAGCTGCCACCTTGAGCTGTAGCATAATTTGTTTGGTCTCTAAAGTTTGCAAACCCCAAGTCAAAAATGAACCAATCTGTTGTTACATTACTCCTTTTCTTTTTCGCTTTATTACCAATTTTAATGTCAACCAACTTGTCTGTTCCAATACTTAGTGTTACACTGTTCTTTTTAGAAGTGTCGGTTTTTGTGGTTGCTGTTGAATCGCTTTGAGCCATTGCACAACTGATAGAAATAATGCTGATAAGTGTAAAAATTGTCTTTTTCATATTTGTTTTTTTAGTTTTAAATTATAATGAAATTGCTACTGAAAATTTATCTGGCGTTTCTGCTTCCTCCGATTTAGTGGTTAAAAATTTTGCTGCCTTTTTAAAAAACTTAAACCCTTTTGACTGCTTGATTTTTGCATTAAGAATGGTAATTGATTTACCGCTGCTTTCATTTTGTTTATCTTCTTCAATATTAGTTGCAGCAATAGCTATAGCCATTTTCTGTTCTTCAACTTTAGGCTTTGGATTCACAATTTGTGGCTTGTTTTCAACAACTGTAATTATGTTGTTTAATACCACAGCTGTGTTAACAACGTTATTGTTTTGTGGTTGAATATTTTGCTGAACAGGTAGTTGTTTTACCTCATTTGGAACATTTGCTTTAACCACATTTTTTTCTTTTTTTGCAGGCATCCCTACACTTACTTTTTTCTTGTTTTGAGGAGCAATGATATTGCTTAAAGTTTCACTTTTTTCTACTACAATATCCTCAGCTTTATTCTCATTTTTTATGTCTGGTAAAACTGCTTTATCATCAGTTTTATTGTAAATAGTTTTAACAACTTCTTGCTTTTTGTTTGTATTAATTAAATTCCAAACAAACACTGCAAACCCAATAAACACGGCTGCTACAGCCATTCGTTGCAAGTAAAAAACAATAGGTTTTCTTTGTTTTTTATACAACTCTTCTTTGTTTGGACATTCAATGGTTTCAATAGGCAGTTTGGTTTGTTGCAGCATTGTAAATTCTTTTTGCAATGCAGGGTGTTGCAACACAAAAGTTTCTGTTGTTTGCTTTTGTTCTTTACTCAATTCATTATCTACAAACATTAAAAAATGCTCTTGATAATTGTTTAAGTTAATGCTATCATTTTCTTTTCTAAGTAGTGTTGAAACATCTCCAAAAGACATTGCATCAATTTGCAATTTAGTATCAAGCAAATCATTAAATTCTTGCTGTATATCGGTATGTTGTTCAAGAAAAAGTTCAACTTCTTTTTGTTGTGTTGACGAAAGTTCTCCATCAATATAAAGAAGCAAAAATTCTTCGTAGTTTAGTCTATTGATGTTCATTTTAAATCACATTTTCTTTACTTACTAAATAATCTCTTAAAACAATTCTGGCTCTGTGCAAATACACTTTTACCTGGCTTTCATTCAATCCTGTAATCTTCCCAATTTCTTCATAGCTATAACCTTCATAATCTTTCAGCATTACAAGACTGCGTTGTGTTTCGTTTAGCCTGTTTACAGCTTGCATCAATATTTTATTTGTCTGGTTGCTATGTTGAAATCCAATTTTTGTTTCTTCGCTAAACTCTTCCTTAAGCGTTATTCTTTTATTTTTTCTAATGTGGTCAATCATTTGATTGTAAGCCACAGTAAACAAAAAAGATTTGCTTTTTTCGGTTTCAACAGTTTCTCTGTTTCGCCACAATTTTTCAAAAGCAGTTTGCACAACATCTTTGGCATCTTCTTCGTGCTTTAGATTTTTTACAATAAATCTAAATACATTATCTGCATATTGAGTTACACAATTATTGTATTCTTTCTCTGTCATTGTAAGCTATTGATTAATTGCTTTTGGTTGCTTGTAAATGTTATACGTTTCACTAAAAATAATGTTACACTAAAAATAAAAAGTCCTGCAATTTTATTTGCAGGACTCATATTTTGGAGGAAAAATTTATTTAAATAACTGCAATAAATTTGTTTAATGGATTCATAAAAAAAATATTGTCATCATTTTTCTTCTTCTCTGGGCAGCAACCTTGATTGCTACATTCTCTCTTAGCGTTTGTTTCTTTAATGGTAGTAATAACAACCACAAAAACAAATGCAAGAACGATTGTTATGATGAAAGCAAATAATTGAGGTCGTTTCATAAACAGTAAGTTTTATTGATGTAACGAAACTATTTATTTTTTGTTACAAAAAGTGGCAAATAATTGTTAATTTTTTACTTCACCATCAACTTCTCATTCCTAACATCTCCTTTGTTTGTTATCACTTGCACAACATACAAACCCTTAGGATAGTGATTAATGTTTAGTGATAAATGATGAACGTTGCCGTCATTTCGAACGAAGTGAGAAATCTCCCTACCCAAACAATCAATAATCTTCACTTCTTTTATTCCTTCTTTACACTCAATATTTACAAAATCTTTTGCAGGATTAGGAAACAATCGTACTTCGTAGTTCGTACTTCGTAGTTCAATATTCTTTACCTCGCTGTAGGTTTTACTGCCATCTTTATCTACTATTTCGAGGCGATAGTAAAGCACCGAACCATCAACCATAAACGGTAAACTATTGTCCTCGTAACTATACTCACAACACTTTGCACCTACCTTACCAATAGTTGTAAACGCTGTGCCATTGCTGCGTTGAATGTTAATATGCGAAACATTAACCTCGTTGGCTGTTTGCCAGTTTAGCAAAACATTGTTGTTTTCTTTTTGTGCTGTGAAGGAAAGGAGTTTGAGGGGGAGGGAATTAAAACTTAAATATGCAAGTTGATATTTGTTATTTATATCCCGATAGAAAAAATAAAATGTTGAGTTAAGTGTGTCTGTATTTCCATTATACCCACCCCCACTATCAGGGTTATTTATTATATTAATTGAGGTATCATTAAAATAAGCTAAGTACGCCTTACTGGGGAATGTATTAAAATTTGAACTCCAACAAATTAAATAGTTTTTTAAAGTAACAATTGGCTCGTATGATTTTATAGTATCAAGACTTGGATAAACTACAAAATTTGTACTGTCAAAACTCATTATTTTATAAGCTGATGATGTATCACAAGCAAAGAACATTTTATTTTTATGATTACATTTAACTGTATACAAATTAGATTTTGCATAAGGAGGTTTCAGCTGAGAGTAATTTAACCCATCATAAGCACTCAAGCTACTGTATTCTCTTGAATAAAGGGTATTTTTATACAAAAAAAGACTGCCTGTTACACTGTTAACCCAACTTGGATTTGAAATTATAAAAAGAGAATCTCCATTGAACTTACAATAAAAATTATTAAACGAATTACTATAGGTTGTTAAATAATGATAATTCTTATAATCAATATCTGTGACTCCGATACTTTTCCAATTATTAGCAAGAATTGTGTGGGGAAGTTTTACCAAATTATTGCCAACAGCTTTACAAATTTGTATTTTCCCTAAACTATTGCTATAGCTTGCATATAATGTATCGTTATAAGTAAACAATCCTCCGTCTTGTACACCATCACCTAAATCAGGATTATTAATTAAAGTGTAAGTAGTGCCATTGAATTTACCAAGTTGTTTTTTTTGAGTGTTAGTATTTATAAGTATTAAATACATATCCCCTTTATAGGCTATGTACTTTGAATTTGATGTGATTAATGGCTTTAAACTAGAAGTTGGATTTGAAATTAATGTTAATGTAGAACCGTCATATTTTAGAATGACAGAATCATTATTTATAGTTATATAACTATAAAATAAATTATTGTTGTATGTAAAACAATAACTACCTAAATAACCAGTATCTGGATTATTAATTAATGATGTTGAAGTACCATCATAAGTTCCAATTTGTGTTTTGCCAGATACATTTTTGTAAATACCAACAATTTTGTTATTAATATGCTTCATTTTAGAAATGTCCCACTGACCGCCACTTGGGTTATTAGTAATAACAATATTCTGCCCTCTACTTACTGCAATAGCAAATAATAGATTAACAATTAGTAAAATTTTTTTCATTTTGTTTTTTAGTTTTATTTAAAACATTAACCAACCTTTAAGGGGTTGGTTAATGTTCTGTTTGCAATGTTATTATTTTTTTGCAAAACCCTGTAAAGGTTTTAAACCTTTACAGGGTTAAAGCATTATTTCATTTATCCGTGTACCGATATACTTTGTACATCGCTCCATTGCCCTGTTTGTTCATCTTCGTTCATTAAGTATATCAATTTATAGTACCACACTTCGGCTTTGGTGGGTTCGGGCAAATCGCTTTTGTCTATGTAGTCGGGTTTGTAATCTCTATCGAGTTTACTAAAGTTTATGCCGTCTTTGCTTTTATGTATTTCCACGCCTTCAAACTTGCCTTTTTTCCAAATAATCAATGGGTAGCCACCACTGCTATAGCTAAGTTTAAAGCTTGGCTGTGCAGCTTCACGGCTTTGCGAAGAGCTACTTTCATCGGGTGCAACAATGCCCAAATCTTTGGCAATGGCATCGGTGAGGTTGCCACTTCTCACAGCATCTTGTATTAAATCTCTAAAACGTTTTTCCATTCCACCACTTGTAGCCGTTGGTGCAGCAGGCACTGTGGGCGTTGTAGGCACAGCACCCAAATTGCCACCACTACGCAGCACTATTTTATAGGCTGTGATAGATGTAGAAAATGTGCTAAAGGCAGTGCCTGTGGCAAGCAGCCAGTCCATTAAAATCCAATCGTCTCGCAGGGCTTTTAGCATTTAAGGGCTATGTTGTAAGCGATGAATCTGACGCTAATGCCGAACTCTGGCGAACGACCGCGCGGG
>JANYEP010000116.1 GCA_025363075.1 Chitinophagaceae bacterium
CTAAAATTTGTTTTTGCTTAGCAAATTCAACTTCCTTTTCAGCATCTGTTAAGTAAGCTTCTTTTACATATTCCTCGCCATATAAAAACACATCATCTTTTATTCCTTCCAAAAACTTACCACGCTTATCAACCATTGTTAAAATTCCAATATCATATTTTTTACCAACTTTATAGTCATCTGCACCAAAAGCAGGTGCTGTATGAACGATACCTGTTCCATCTTCAGTAGTTACAAAATTGAAGCCTTCATCACTAATAACTTTAAAAGGACTTCCGCCTGCAACTTGAGCAGAGTTTGCTTCAAAGGGAAGTAGTTGTTCATATCTTATACCAACTAAATTTGAGCCTTTATAATCTGCTAAAATTTTCCAAGGAATAATTTTGCTATTTACATCGTATTCTGCAAAATCTATATCCTTGGCTTCTTCTTTAAAATATTTTGAGATTAACTGTTTAGCAAGAATAATATTTATCGTGTCACCATTAATAGGATTAATTGTTCTAACAAGGGAATAAGTAATATTGTGCCCTACAGTAAGTCCAGTATTGGATGGAAGTGTCCAAGGTGTAGTTGTCCAAGCCAAAAGATGAACATTAACTGAAATATCTTTTAAAATTTCTTCATCTAAACTCACAACTGAAATGTTGGACGCATCTAAACATTTTTGATAGATGTCTTCGAAAGTTGAGTTATTTCCAAACTTATAATGAGAAGATGGTTTTTTCATCTTAAACATCACAGTTGCACTCGTATCCTTCACATCTTTATAAGTGCCTGGTTGGTTCAATTCGTGTGAAGATAAACCTGTGCCAGCAGCAGGACTGTAAGGTTGAATGCTCACACTTTCGTACAACAAATTTTTATTATACAATTGCTTTAATATCCACCAAAGGCTTTCTATATAGTTGTTTTCATAAGTGATGTATGGATTTTTCAAGTCCACCCAATAACCCATTTTTTTGGTGATATTGTCCCACTCATTTTTATATCTTAAAACTGCCTCACGACATTTTTGGTTGTATTCCTCAACAGATATTTTCTTTCCAATATCTTCTTTGGTAATGCCCAATTCCTTTTCCACACCAAGTTCTATTGGCAAACCGTGTGTATCCCAACCACCTTTACGTTTTACCTGAAAGCCTTGCATAGTCTTATACCTGCACACTAAATCTTTCAATGTTCTGCTGATAACGTGGTGTATGCCTGGCATTCCATTGGCACTTGGTGGACCTTCGTAAAACACAAAAGGCGTTGCACCTTCACGCAATTCCACACTTTTTTCAAAAGCCTGTTCTGCTTCCCATTTTGCTAAAATTTCTTTCTCTATTGATGGAAGATTTAATCCACCAAATTCTTTATACTTACTGCTCATATTATTTTATTTCACGCAAAGAGGCAAAGGAGCAAAGAACGCAACCATACCTTTTTATTAAAAATTGAGTGGCGAAGTTAAGGGTTGCCACGATTTGCTGAAATGCTTGTTGAATGTTCGGTTTACACTAACTCAATCACTGTAATTTCTGGTAAAATTCCTACCCTGCCTGGATAGCCAATAAAACCAAAGCCTCTGTTTACATAAAGTTTTTGTTTGCCATCTTCATACAAACCTGCCCATTGCTTATACATCCATTGCACAGGACTAAATTTAAAGAAGGGTAATTCTACACCAAACTGCATTCCATGTGTATGTCCTGCGAGCATTAAATCAACATCAGAATATTGTGTTTTCACTTCTGCATCCCAATGGCTGGGGTCGTGGCTCATTAATATTTTAAATGGATATTGTTCAGTGCCAGCGTGGGCTTCATTCATTTTGCCATATTTAGGAAAACGTGCTTTAGCTCCCCAGTTTTCTATACCAAGCAAGGCAATTTTTTCGCCATCTTTTTCCAATGCAACGTGTTCATTCATCAGTAATTTCCAACCCATAGTTGCGTGAGCTTGCTTCAATTTTTCCAAATTTTCGTGCTTGGCTTCTGGCGTTTCCCATTGCACATAATCGCCATAATCGTGGTTGCCCAAAGTGCTGTAAACGCCCATTGGTGCTTGTAGTTTATTAAACACAGGAATGTATTCAAGTATCTCATTGTGCCTGTCATTTACCAAGTCGCCAGTAAACAAAATAATGTCTGCATTTTGTTGCAAAATCATATCCACACCGTGTTCTACGGCTTTTGTATCTTGAAAACTTCCACTGTGAATATCGCTAATGTGTACAATTTTAAAACCTTTAAAAGCAGCAGGAAGATTGGCAAAAGCAAGCGATACTTTTTTTATTTGATAATTATATTTATTGCTAAAACCATACAGCATTGTACCGAACAAAGTGCTACCCAAACCCAAACCTAACCAACTTAAAAATACACTACGAGAAATATTGTCTTCTTCAATGCCAAGTTGTGTTCCAGCGTTTGGCATTACTTTTTTTACTGTCCACAAAACGCCTCTTCTACCATCATCAATTAGGAAGAAAACCACTGCAATTATTTTTGCTAAAAACAAACCAATCATTATGGCAAAAA
Organism: Chitinophagaceae bacterium; assembly: GCA_025363075.1. Lineage (GTDB taxonomy): Bacteria > Bacteroidota > Bacteroidia > Chitinophagales > Chitinophagaceae > CAIVPM01. Next base: position 2,526 of record JANYEP010000116.1, read on the forward strand.
CATAGTTGCGAAAAAATTTTGATGTTTGAAATGCTTCAATTTGTGGAAACAAAAGAAATGTGAGAATGGTAAGAATTGAGATTGTCCAATAACTATAATAAATAATATTTTTTGTGCGTTCACCTGCACTAAATGAAACTGTTTTTACCGCCTGAAAAACATAAAAATCAAGCAAAACCATTACTATCGCTATAACCCACCAAAAACTTGAATGTCGCATATAAAAAATTGAAATGCAAGATTAGTTGTTGCATTTTTTTTGCAAAACATAATTTCCATAAAAGGTAAGTAAGCAAAAATTCTACTTCAGTTTCTCTAAAGCTGCTTTTATTCTTGCCCAACCTTTTTCAATGTTTTCAATGTTATTGGCAAAAGAAAAACGCACACAATTTTCGTTGCCAAATGCAGCACCCATTACACTGCTTACATTGGCTTTATTGAGCAAATACATTGTAAAATCGGCAGAGCTATTTATCACATCTTCACCATCAGTTTTGCCAAAGTAATAACTCACATCAGGAAATACATAAAACGCTCCTTCTGGATTATTACACTTTAATCCTGGCACTTCAGCAACCAACTCAAGTACACGCTTTCTTCTTCTTGCAAATTCCTCTGTCATTTTTATAGAAGGGGTTAAATCGGTAGTTAATGCAACCACCCCAGCCTTTTGTGCAATGGAGCAAGCTGCACTGGTAAACTGACCCTGCAATTTATCGCAAGCCTTTGCTATGTCTATATTTGCAGCTACATAGCCCAATCTCCAGCCTGTCATTGCAAAGCCTTTGCTAAGCCCATTTACAACAATCACCCTATCTTTTATTTCATTAAATGAAGCAATGCTTTCGTGTTTGCCAACAAAATTTATATACTCATAAATTTCATCACTAAGAATATAAATATTTGAATATTTTACAAATACATCAACCAATGCCTTTAACTCAGTTTTGCTATATACTGCACCACTTGGATTGCAGGGAGAAGAGAATAAAAACATTTTAGTTTTTGGTGTAATGGCAGCTTCAAGTTCTTGAGGTGTAATTTTAAAATTGTTCTCAACAGTACTATCAATTTCAACAACTTTTCCTCTTGCAATTTTTACCAGTTCACCGTATGTAACCCAATATGGCGTTGGAATAATCACTTCATCACCTTCATCAATAATAGCAAGAATAGCATTTGCCAAACATTGCTTTGCACCTGTTGAAACTACTATGTTTTCTGGCTTGTAGTCAAGGTTATTATCTCGTTTTAATTTATGGCAAACAGCTTCCCTTAAATCAAGATACCCAGCAACAGGCGTGTAGTGGCTGAAGTTATCATTAATGGCTTTTATTGCTGCATCCTTTATGTGTTGTGGAGTATCAAAATCCGGCTCGCCCAAACTTAAATCAACAATATCTATTCCTTTAGCACGCAACTCACGGGCAAGTTTCGCCATTTTAAGTGTTTCGGGTTCGTTGAATCTTTCGAGTAGGGAGGATAAATTATTTGGCATCGTTAGCGTTTTATTTTTATTATGCTAATTCAAATGTAGGATGTTGGTTGTTTCAAA
>JANYEP010000168.1 GCA_025363075.1 Chitinophagaceae bacterium
CACGCAACAATATTATTCACTCAGTTATATATGGCTATTATAGAAGTGGTTTTGATAAAATGATTACAAATCAAACAGATGCTATTTTAAATTTTTCAAAAGCATTAACTCAATTAAAAACATTTAATGCAGAAAACCCAAACTCAATGTTTGTGCAGTTTTTTATGCAAAATAAAATGCAAGAACTTACTGGTATTTTTAAACTTGCTGGTAACGATGAAAAAAACAAAGCCTTAGAAATTCTCTCCAATCTCGACCCCTCAAATGGCAATAAATATGCTGAAGCATTGCAATGAAAAAGCTAATTTTTTATACACTTTTTGTTTTAATATTCGCTTCTTGTAGCAGTAACAAAAAAACAATTCCTATTCAAAAAATGAAGTTGGTAATGTGGGATATTATTAATGCCGATGAATGGATGAAATTTGCAGCAGCAAAGGATTCTACCATTTCTATAAAAAAAGAGAATATTGCTTTATACAACAAAATATTTGCCTTGCATAAAATATCAAAAGATGAATTTTATAATAGTTACAGCTATTATGAAAATCATCCAAACGAAATGAAAATATTGCTTGATTCCATCTCTGCATTTGGCATCAAGAAAAGAGATACACTAACGAACCATTTGAAATAATATGAATAAAGTTTTTGCAAACGCCAATGATGCCATTTTTGATATTAAAGATGGCGATACACTTATGCTTGGTGGATTTGGGCTAAATGGAATTCCCGAAAACTCAATAGCAGCTTTGGTTTCAAGCGGTGTAAAAAATTTAACTTGCATTAGTAACAATGCAGGTGTTGATGATTTTGGCTTGGGTTTACTTTTAAATACTCGCCAGATAAAAAAAATGATGAGTAGTTATGTTGGCGAAAATGCAGAATTTGAAAGGCAACTTTTAAGTGGAGAGCTTGAGGTTGATTTAATTCCTCAAGGCACACTTGCAACACGTATTCAAATGGCAGGAATGGGCATACCTGCATTCTACACACCAGCAGGCTATGGAACAGAAATAGCTGAAGGAAAAGAAGTAAAAGAATTTGATGGAAAGATGCACTTGATGGAATATGCACTACACGCAAATTTTGCAATTGTAAAAGCCTGGAAAGGCGATAAACTTGGCAACCTCGTTTTTAGAAAAGCAACCCGTAATTTTTCTACATCTATGGCGAAGGCTGGAGACATTACTATTGTAGAAGTTGAGCATCTTGTAGAGCCTGGTGAACTTGATCCTGATAGTGTTGATGTTGCAGGCGTTTATGTGCATAGAATATTTGAAGGGAAGAATTATGAAAAACGTATTGAAAGAAGAACAACACGAATCTAATATGAATAAAAAGTATTTTATAGAGTTGGCACAATACAATATTTGGGCAAATAATCTTGTAATTTCTTGGTTGGAGCAAATTAGTGATGAGCAGTGGAAACACAATGTTATCAGTAGTTTCAACAGTATTGCAGAAACTGTAACACATATTGCTGGTGCAGAAAAAGTTTGGGCTGATAGATGGCAATTAGTTGAAAATATTGTTTTTCTAAAACCAGAATTCAGCGATGCAAAAAGTGAATTGATTGAAATATGGCAAACTGCTTCTGCAAATATTTTACATTTTATTGAGCAAATGAATGAGAATGATTTTGCAAAAACATTTTCGTTTAAACGTTTGAATGGAGAAGAGAATACTTTGCAATATGCTCACACATTCACACACGTAATTAATCATTCAACGTACCATCGTGGACAATTGGTTACAATGCTCAGGCAGGTTGATTTTACTGGTGTTTCATCAACCGATGCTATGAATTTTTACAGAAGTATAGAAATGCAAAAACAATAAATTATGCCTTTAGATAAATATGGAATTGCACAAAGAATTGCAAAAGAATTGAAAGATGGTATGTATGTAAACCTTGGCATTGGTATACCTACACTTGTGGCAAATTATATTCCTGATGGAATGACTGTAATTATGCAAAGCGAAAATGGAATTTTAGGAATGGGTGCTTATCCAACAGAGGAAGAAGTTGATGCAGATTTAATTAATGCAGGCAAAGAAACTGTAACGCTTATCAAAGGTGCAGCATTGTTTGATAGTGCTGAAAGCTTTGGAATGATACGTGCTGGGAAGATTGATTTGACTGTATTAGGTGCAATGGAAGTTAGCGATACTGGTGATATTGCCAATTGGAAAATTCCTGGTAAAATGGTAAAAGGAATGGGTGGTGCAATGGATTTAGTTGCTAGTGCAAAAAATATTATTGTAGCAATGATGCACACAAATCCAAAAGGAGAAAGCAAGCTTTTATCGAAGTGTTCGCTGCCTTTAACTGGAGTTGGTTGCGTAAAAAAAGTTGTAACCGACCTTGCTATTTTAGACATTACAAAAGATGGTTTTATTTTGCTTGAAACAGCACCTGGTGTTAGCATTGAGGAAATAAAGGCAAAAACTTTGGGCAGATTAATTGTAGCTGAAAATGTAATAGTAAATTAATTGACAAATAGATTTTATTTGCCATTAACAAATAAATAATCCAGACAAATTTTGAAACCCATTACTTTTATTTTTTTAAATTTAAAACAAATAAAATGACAACACAAGAAGTAGCGAATCGTTACAAAGAGTTAGAAAAACAAGGCAGATGGGATTTAATTCAAGAGGAGTTATATAGCCAAGATATAGTTTCTATTGAGCCTGATAAAGCAGTAGCAATGGGTATGCAAAAAACTACCAATGGACTTGATGCAGTAAAAGCAAAAGGAGAAGCCTTCAATGCAGGTATTGAAGAAATGCACGGTGGTTATTGTTCAGATCCTGTGGTTGGTGGAAATTTCTTTAGTGTATCTATGGGAATGGATGTTACAATGAAAGGTACTGGTAGGATGAATATGGATGAAGTATGTGTCTTTGAAGTTAAAGACGGAAAAATTATTAAAGAACAATTCTTTTTTTAACTTAAAATATTGTAAAAAAATAATTCAAGCCTTTGCAATTGCAAAGGCTTTTTATAAATATTTTATCAGCAATTCTGCATTCAATTTGTTGTTAAACATTTTTTCTAAAACGATTTTTCTTTGCTCCACAATGTCTGTAGTAAACGGAGTTGAATAATATTTTTCAATAGCATCAATAAATTCTTTGCTTGTATTTGCAACATAACACAATCTCTCTAATCCACTGCCTGCGATAGTTTCATTGTTTGCAACACAAAATCTTCCATTAAATAAAGCATTCAATAACTTTAATTTTATACCTGCATTGCTAAATGATGGCAGTAAATTTATTTGAGCATTGGCAATTAAATCATCCATTTTTTCTGACGAAGGATTTGCGATAAGCTCTACATTTTTTTGCTTGGAAATAAGTTGAAGAATTTTTTTTGAAGGATTTTTTCCAGCAACAATAAACAGTATTTGTGGCAGCTTAATCATAACATTTTGTAACATCCACTCTACAGCTTTTGAATTTGCATCAACACTTAAATCACCGTTATACAAACAATAATTTCCGTTACCTTCTTTGATATTTACAGTCCAACTATCTGGCAAAAAAAGTGGTAGATGTTGTGCAACTTCACATCCAAAATTTACTTGAAAATTTATTGCATCGTCTTTGGTAACTGTTAATATGCAACAAGTTTTTTTTGCAACAAATGCTTCATATTTTTTTAGCAAATTACTTTCTCTTGCATAGAATATTTTCTTTAAAAAATTTGTTGCACTATCGTATAAATGCTTGTAGTACTCGTTTTCAACGTTGTGAAGCCTGACAACAATTTTTCTTTTATCAAACCTTTTATCATTCAATAAATATGTTGAGTGAATGCCTTCACACAAAACTGGATAATCATCTATCAACAAATTATTCAACAAAATTTTGTTATGTCTCGATGCAACAATGTATGGCTTTGAAGAGCATAAGGCAGCAAAATGATTGTTGCGTTTGTAGTAAGTAACAGATTCGCAATATTTATTTAATTCGCTTTGTTTGCCTCTACCATAATCGAAGCAATGCAAATGAATTTTGATTCCTTGTTGTTGTAGCGATGGTAATTTCCAAAACAAATCTATTACACCACCATAATCAACAGGATAAGGAACTGTAAAGCATATTATGTGAAGATGTTGCTCCAAAATTTTAATAGTTTTATTTCTTCTTTTTGCCAATTGAGTTGCAGCCTTGCTGCAATGCAATTGCTTTTTAATTTGTTATAAAGATCATCATCTGTCAACAATGTGTTGATTGCATTTGCTAATGTTTTAGGCATTATATCATCAACTAACAGAGCAATATTAAATTCATCATTGATGATTTTGTACTCTGGATAAGCAACACAAATTTGTGGAATGCCTGCCATTATATAATCAAAAAAACGGTTGGCCAATGAATAATATTGATTCAAACCTTTAGCCTCAAATATAGTGATACCAAGCCTTGCAGAGGGTGTGATGGTTTTTAGTTCACTTGGTAAAGTTGCTCCAAATAATTTTATTTTGTCTTCAAGCTGATTTTCCTTAATCAACAGTTTTACTTGCTCATAAAAATTGCCAATGCCATAGATGTGAAGTTCTGCATTTACATTTTTCATTGCAGGAATCAATTGTTCAAAGCCTCTGCCATAGTTTACTGCACCCTGATAAATGATTTGATAATTTGATGATTTGATAATTTGATGGATTGGAAGTTCCTGGTTGGGTAAATTTCTTACAATCTCATACTGGACTTTATACCTTCTTTCAAACTCATTTTTTATAAACTGATTGACTGTGTAACCTTGCTGAAACTTAGGAACAGCAAAGCTTTCAACCTTATTCCAAAAATACTTTACCTTTTTATTACTTACTACTTCGTTCAACTCTGTAAACAATTCGTGAGCATCATAAACCCTTTTTTTTCTTTTAAAAAATGATGCGAAATAGCAGGGAATTATAGTGTCTAAATCAATAGCACAAATGGCATCCATTTTACAAAACAATAAATAGAAAAATAGCTTTAAGTTGTACTCTGCATAAAATAAAAAGCCTTTTTCAAAAACTATGGATATTCTTTTTTGAGAAAATATTTGTTGTGTAAGTTGTATAGATTTTTTTCTTTTTACCCCAATCAATTTTACGCTGTAACCATTTTGCTGCAAGGAACTACAAATGCGTTGCATTCGCTGGTCATAGTTTAAATCATTAGTTACAGTAAAGATTAATTGCTTCAATTTATAAAAAATATGGAACAAATATAGTTGGCAAAAGACAAGTGAGAAGTTTAATAGAAACCAATGTATTCGCCTTATTTTTGTTGGATGATATTGCCTTCTTCCTTATTGCAAAATGCTGTTGATTCGTTTGCTCAATTGCCGGGTATTGGCAAAAAAACGGCTTTGCGTTTGGTGTTGCATTTGCTAAAACAAGAAACGCTAGAAGTGGAACATTTTAGCGAAACAATTGCAAAAATGAGAAGAGATATTTTGTTTTGCAATAGATGTCACAACATTAGCGATGCCAACATTTGCAGCATTTGTGCCAACAGTATGCGTAATCAAAAACTGATTTGCGTTGTTGAAAATATTCGTGATGTAATTGCTATTGAAAATACACAGCAGTTCAATGGAACCTATCACGTTTTGGGTGGTATAATTTCTCCATTGGATGGCATTGGTCCAAATGATTTACAAATTGAGTCTCTGATTAATAGAATTCAAAAAGAAGAAATTGAAGAATTGGTTTTCGCTCTTAACCCTAATATTCAAGGTGACACAACTATTTATTATATTCAAAAAAAGATGACAGGGTTCGATTGTAGAGTTACTACAATTGCACGTGGTATTGCATTTGGCGGCGAATTGGAGTTTGCAGATGAAATGACTTTAGCAAAAAGTTTAACAAATAGATTGCCTGTGCAACAATATGTGAAATAAAACTGTCTAATATACGAGCAGACTATTCTACTGAGAAAAAATGATTATTTTCTTGTTTGAAATTGTTTCTGTAAATTTATCACAAATAATAAACTACTTTATGAAAAAAATCTACACTGTATTATCTCTTTCCATTTGTATTATTTTACTTCAATCTGGAGTAAAAAGCGTGAACTATTCCTCCACTCCACCACAAGGATACACTGGTGCTACTGGTACTTATTGTAATAATTGTCACAGCGACTTTTCTCTAAATAATGCTGGTGGAAGTGTTGTGGTTACTGGGCTGCCTGCTGGTGGCTATGTTCCAGGAACAACTTATCCTTTATCTATTACAATTACACATTCTGCTGCTGATAGAAAAAAATGGGGCTTCTCTATGAAAGCTGTTAAAAGTGGAGGTTCATCAGTGGGAACATTTTCTACAACTAATACCAATGCTGCAACTAATGGAGTTGAACTAAGTCATGGTAATAATGGTGCGGTTTCAACATCCTCCACAAATACCTATACTTACAATAATTTAAACTGGAAAGCACCATCAGGCACAACTACTGGCAATGTTACTTTTTATTATGTTGGTAATGCTGCTAATGGAGTTAATGGAAGTGCTGGCGATTATATTTATGCAGGCTCTACTGTTGTTTCTTTACCAATAGAATTAAATAGTTTTATCGCTTTAACAGATAATAATAATGTTATACTTAAATGGCAAACTGCATCGGAAATTAATAGCAATTATTTTGATGTTGAAAGAAGTGATGATGGACAATTTTTCTTTAGCATTGGAAAAATAAATGCAACAGGAAACTCTTCTCAACCTGTATCATACAGCTTTATTGACACAAAATTGAGTAGTAATAATGGTAGCCAAATTTTCTATCG
>JANYEP010000175.1 GCA_025363075.1 Chitinophagaceae bacterium
AGTTGCTTACCTGCTCCATCAAGTTGCTTACCTGCTCCATCAAGTTGCTTACCTGCTCCTACGAGATGCTTATCTGCTTATTATCAGCAGAATTCACTTTAGAGAACGCTGCATTTGATTGAACTGCCCTATACAAAACAGAGTCCCCTTTAGGAGACTCTGCTATAACAAAATGAAGTTTAATCGTTCACTTCCAACTTTTCACTTAAACTATTCCACCACCAACTTCTTAGTTGTTTTTCCTTGTTCTGTAATGGTGCTAACAAGATAAAATCCCTTTCCTAAGTTAGAAATGTCAATTGTATTTGTTCCCATACTTAAGCTTTGGGTTTTTACCTGCTTGCCATATAAGTCAGTAACTACAATACTTCCAGCTCCTACTAATTTCTTTACCTCTAAACTTACTGTTGAGCGTGCAGGGTTTGGATAGAGTGTAAATTCACTGCTACTTTTTGCAGCTTGTTCAATATTTAAACCTTTGTGAGAAGCACAATTAACTACCGATGCACTTACAGTTCTGCTGTTGCTGCAACCTTTAATGTCCTTGTAGGTATATGTTATACTAAAAGCACCTGTAGCAATTGTATTAACCACACCCAGTATAGAATCAACAGTTATTGCAATTCCTGTATTTTTCCAAATACCCCCACTTGGTGAACCTACAACTGTAAATGTTTTATTGTTGCAAAAAGCACCAGCTCCAGCACCAGTTTGAGGGTCAGGTGTACCTGGTGCATACTGCATAGTAGGTACATTGGGTTTAGGGTTTACAGTAATAGTATAATTTGCAGCCAAGCCATTTACTTTATAGGTTATTACACCAACACTAGCATTTAACCCACTTACAACACCAGTATTAGCAACAACTGCAAGTAAACTGCTTGAAGGTGTACTCCAAACTCCACCACTAATGTTTGCAGATAATGTTATCGTAGAACCCACACAAACAGCATTGGGTCCAGAAATAGTTAAAGTTGTTGGGGCATTAATAGATAGGTTCAATGTAGCAGCACTGTCACAACCTACACTATTTAGCAAATGAACAACATAAGAACCAGCAGCAGCAAAACTTTGTCCATTCCAATTGTAAGGTAATTGATTACTATTTATCGCTGTCGAAGTTGTAGAAAAAGTAGGTTGCTTTACGATTAAATTTAATGTAGCAGCACTATCACAACCTCCAGCATTAGTTAAGTGAACAACATAAGAACCAGCAACAGTAAAGCTTTGAGCATTCCAACTGTAGGGCAATTGACTGCTACAAATTGAAACATTGGTAGTTGATGATGAAATGTTTTTTGTTGTTAAATTTAAAGTTGCAGCACTATCGCAACCAATACTATTTGTTAAATGAACTACGTAGGAACCAGCATTAGCAAAGCTTTGAGCATTCCAACTATAAGGCAATTGGTTGCTACAAATTGAAACATTGGTAGTTGATGATGTGGAAGGAAGTGTATTGTCATAAACCACAGTTCTTATCCTTAAATCATTTGCAGCAACCCAAGAAGAGCCACTATTGGTAAAAGAACGTCCACTAACAGATAAGGCTTCATAGCCCAAAGCCCAACTATCACTGCTTCCTGGCACTAATACAATAAAATAATCTGTGCCATTTGCAACACTAATATTTAATGCACTTACATCATAATAGTTCCAAGAAAACCTTGAAACAGACGATGGTGTAACACTCATACTTCCTAACAAAGTTCCAGGAGTATTGCTGCTATTGGTTCTCACTTCAATTGTAAAACTTGTAAGTGTAACTGTAGTTCCTGTTTTAAAATATACGCCACCTAATTTTCCATTAATTGTGGGAGTAAATCTTGTTGCCACTTTTGCAGCAGATAAACTTAGTGTTGAGTTATTGGCGTTTGTTGTAGAAGAATCGTAGCTGTAAGTTATTCGTGTTGATGGCTTGCAAAACAGCAATGAAGATGCAGCTTTAAACACATCAATTTTTCCACTACCCCAGGTTGCGTTAGTTGATGCTCCTGTAAAACCATCTTTAGTAGCAGTTGTTGTGATAGCGTTTCTTATTTGGCTAAAAGTGGCTGTGGGCTTTACTTGTAGCAACAAAGCAATACATCCTGCAACTTCTGGTGTAGCCATACTTGTACCTTGAATTGCTCTATACAAACCTTGCACAACAATAGTATTGCTGCTTGCAGCAATGCCTGCATCGCTTGCCAAACAAGAAACAACAGCTTGCCCATTTGCAGTAATATCTGGTTTCTGCACATTATCTCTTCGAGGACCAACAGAACTAAAAGTTGAAATATTATCTTGTTGCCCTAACGAATAAGCATAACCACCAGCTGCTGTTGTAGAAGTAGAATACCAATCAAGTTTTGCCATATATGATGCAACAGTAACAGCAGTTGTAGCTGTGCCTGGCGAGCCTACTAAATAATTATTATCGCCTGAAGAAACTGTCGTATTGCTAAAATTTGCTCCTTTATAATCGAGCCAACCATCAACAGTAAGTGCAGTTGCCGTAGCATTGTTTAATGTAATTATCCACGTTCCTGAAGGGTTTGCAGAGGTTGTGTTTCTAACAACATATAGCGTAATATTTCTCAACCCACTAGCAGCATCAACTACATTATCCAAGTAAACTGTAGCAGCATTGCTTAAAACACTTGGGCTAATACTTTGTCCTGCATTTGCAGTAACAGTTGTTCCCCCTGGCATTGTAATAGTAGCGTTAACAGCACTTGCATTATTTGCATACATTGTAAACTCAAATACATCTGTTGCAGTAGAGCCACTTGCAGTTGGAACATTGATGGTTATTGTGTTTGAACCATTTGCTGCAAGCAATGTTTGTTTGTGAATTGCAGTACCATTATCATTTCCTGCAGCAATGGCTACTACCCTACCTGCTGCACTATTGCTAAAGTTATCTACGGCAACTTCCTCAGCATTTGTTCCATCGTGTGCACCACTTTGACCACCAATGCTCATATTTACAACAATAGGTTTCCCCAATGCAGTTGCAACGTTTTTAAAGTAAGTAAGAGCGTTGATAATATCGGTTGTAGAGAAACTTCCATTACCACCTTTAACCATTACTATATCTGCATTTGGGGCAATGCCTGCATATTTACCAGTAGTTAATGCAGCACCATTTCCTGCTGCTGTTCCTGCAACGTGAGTACCGTGTCCATTCAAATCTTTTTCCCTTACATAATTGGTGGGCGTTCCATCCAATTCATCATTCAGTTGTGCTTGCGTATATTCTACACCATAGTTAAATCCTGTTGGTGAAACTTCACCAGTAATAGGTGTGATAGTTTGATCCCATATTTTCAAAATACGGCTTTTGGTTTGATCACTTGCATTTCTAAAGTCAGGATGTTTCCAATCTATACCTGTATCAAAAACACCAACAATAACACCATCACCTTTGTAAATAGTGTTGTTTAATCTACCTGCTTGCAACAACGATGCACCGCTACTTCCAACACTTATATCATTATTGGGAAATATCATTCTGGGAGCATCAATATAACTCACATCTATCATCTCTGAAAGTTGAATGATCTGTTGCAATGTAACAGCAGCAGTGGCAAAAGTTGGCAACACAGATTGCAACACAATTCCCCTATTTGTTAATGCAGCTGAGTTTTTTGTATAAATGATACACATATACTTGCTTTCATAGATTCCTGTTGCTTCATTGTAGATTGCAACAGATGGCACTTTATACAATTCTGGAATAGCTGTTTCTGCGTTTAAAGAATTTGCAATCAGATAGCGAAAAGCTGGAGATAGTTTATTGTTCACTTGTGCAAATGCAGCATTGGTGCATATTACAAGCATCACAATTAGTAATACTTTTTTCATAATGGTAGTTTAGAATTGATTTAACGGGTACAAGGTAAGTTAAATAAAAGATACTTCCCTTTTACCTGATTTAAGTAGTTTGTTAAATGAACTTCTTGCTTATAATAAATATTTTTTTAAACCTCGTGTCAATCCGTATAATTTTGGATGGCTTTGCGAAAGTTTTAGTTTGAAGGTTTCATAAATATAAGAGTTGGCTGTTAGTTTATTTGACATTCACAACTTATTTTAATTTCAGGCTTGACCAAGCTTATAGTATATATTTTTTGACACAGAAAAATGACAGACAAAGTAAGAAATAGGGAAACAATTATGATTATTGGTATTGCGACAATTACTGTCTTATTGCTTTCACTTTATTTTATTTTCTTTTACAACAAATTAGAAATTGTAGTTTTTAACAAAACAGCTTACAACGTAGACTCACTAAAAATTGACAGCAAGTTTTTTAGTATCAAAAAAGGTGACTCGTTGTTTATTGACAATTGTAAAAGTATTTCTATGCAAAGCGACTTGCCTTTTGGACTTCCACAAGCTAACATTGCAGGCAAAACTAAAGACACATTTATGTTATGGTTTTGTGGGACGGGTGTAAAGAAAATTAAAAATGGACAATATAAATTTGACATTATACTATCTGAATATAGCAATTTTTATAGACTTTATTGGCAAGGACACAAGTAGCTTATTTTAATTGACACAACTCATCTTGATAAGAAAACCTACAGGATTAGATTTGGTATTATTAGGGCTTGACGAATATTGCCTCAGCATTTGTTCTTTATTGTGCTTCAGTTCGGGCTTGACGTTATAATTTGGCTATGAATAAAACATCAGCAATATTGCAATTATCAACTTCGGTTATCGGCTGACGGAATTCTAATTCCCCAACAACGCCAAGCCCTGAACGTTGTGTGCAACTCTTGACGAAAATCTAAAAACTTTCATTCACAAACATTTAATGAGAAGAAGAAAACTTTATAAACGACTACTTTGGACTGTTTTAATAATTTTCATTTCGATGAATATTGTAGCATTTTTTCACGCCTATAAATTCACTCATTTTACAGACAAAAGCGTAAATAAAACAGATGCTAAAAGTCTTACAAGTTTTGACAAAATTCAAACGTTACTTTTTGGAGTAAATAACCCAAGACCAAAAAACAATTTCCTGCCAACTCAAAAATTTGAGACCATAAAACTTCAAAGCAATAAGCAAATTGAATGTTGGCACATTAAAACAGACAGTTCAAAAGGTACTGTAATATTATTCCACGGTTACGGTGGAGAAAAATCTTCAATGCTTGACAAATCTGACGAATTTATAAAACAAGGTTTTAGTACACTACTTGTTGACTTTATGGGAAGTGGTGGCTCAGAAGGAAATCAAACAACAATCGGATTTAAAGAATCCGAAGAAGTAAAAACTTGTTTAGAGTATTTGACAAAACTTGGTGAGAAGAATATTTATCTATTTGGAACATCATTAGGTGCTGTTGCAATTATGAAATCACTAAATGATTACAAACTAAATCCAAAGGGAATAATTATAGAATGCCCATTTGGTTCAATGTATGAAACAACTTGTGCAAGGTTTAACTCAATGAAAGTGCCTTCGTTTCCAATGGCAGGACTTTTAGTATTTTGGGGTGGAACTCAAAACGGCTTTTGGGCATTTGGACACAAACCAACTGAATATGCAAAAAATATCAACTGTCCAACGTTGCTACTTTATGGAGAACAAGACGAAAAAGTAAGTAGAAAAGAAATTGATGAAATTTATACAAACCTTCATTGTAACAAAAATTTTGAAAGTTTTCCTCTTGCTGGACACGAAAATTATTTGGTAAAGTACAAAGAAAAATGGGTTGAAAAGGTTAATAAATTTATGAAGACCACAGAGAAATAGAGCTGTAGCCAACATTAGATTTAGCGTTATTGGGGCTTGATGATATTGCTTCAACTCTTCCAAGCTTGCAGCTTCGTAAGCATTACTATACTGCTTTAAGCAATTATATACAACTAACAAGCTGCAAGTTTCGCAGAGCGAGTTACTTAATCATTTCCCTGAGACAAGCCTTGCTTGAAAATAAAAAACCTCGAAGCATAATGCTTCGAGGTTTTTTATGTATAAACAAATTAATCAACTACTTCACTGTTGTAGCTTCATCAATTAAGAAAACCAAATTGCCTCTATGTGCTTTGGTTTCTTCATTAACAGAAACTGCTGTTGCTAATTTTGTTTTAATTTTCTTTAAAGTATATCTAGCAGCAGAACGAGCAATATCATCACCCATTTTACCACTTGTAATAACGGCTAATGCCTCTACTAATGCTGTTTGTAAATACTGACGATTCACATTTACATTACTGTTAATATCGGCATCAAATGCAGCTTTGGTTAAATCATTCATTACATCTGCAACGCTGTAAGTATTACCATATAAACGGCTGTTGGTAATACGCAATAATGTATTTGGATGAAGAATATGTGCCAATGCACTTGCTTGTATGGTTGATGGCATACTTGTTACTTTAAAATCTTCTTGCCCTTGATCATAACCCCTGCGTTGACGTTGTAAATAAGGAAATACATTTACATCTGCATCGTAAGCATTTGGAGCAAAAACATATTTGCTCAAAATCTCCATAGCTTTCTTTTGTGTTGCTATAGGTGTTGGTGTCATTGGTTTATTGGCACTTTTTTGTTCTGGCTGGCTTCTATCAATATACACACCACCAATGTAACGACTAAGTGCATTTGTCATATCCATTCTTTGACGATTTACTGTACCATATCTTGCTCTTAACTCTGCATAAGATTGATTGGGCTTAGCATATTTAGCAACCAATTTGCCCATTAAATTATTTACCAATTTGTATCTATCTTCAGCATAAGTTGTCATATCGTTGGTAAAATCGTTTACGTTAACTCTTGGATCAATTGCCTTACCTGGGGCTCTCATATCATCACCATCATTACCAAAAATTAAGTATGGCTCGTTGCTGCGAGAAAGTATTTTACTTAATCCATTTTCTTCATCGTAACTATTTTCATATTGTCTATAGCCATATTCAATAGCCCAAGCATCATAAGGTCCAGATTTAGTAGTGTAATAATCTCCTTGCTTTGTTTTATCCAATGCAATATTGATAGATGGATAGTCCATCACGCTTGCCATTGTACCAATTTTATGAGTAAGTTCTTTATTGTTTACTTCAGCAGGAGAAAGCATTTGGCTTGCCTTCATATTGTGCATTAAACCCATAGTATGCCCCATTTCGTGCATTATTAAATAGGTTAAAAACTGTTTGTGCATTTCTTTTAACTCTGTTTCATTGGCATCATTTGCTTCCAAGGTTGTTAAGCCTGTTAGGTACTGAGCTTTTAACTCCTGTGCCAAAGTGCAATTGTTGAAATGGCTATCATCATTGGTTTTCCAAGGCATTACTGCATTGTTATTGCTTGCAGCAGCAAAGCCATTGTATAGTTCATCAAACACTGGTGTAACGCTTCCTGTCATCCATTCAACAGTAATATCTGCACCAATAATTTGTCCAGTTCTTGGATTTACAAAACTTGGTCCAATAGCTCCATAACTTGGGTTAGCACTTGCAACCCAGCGAATCACATTGTATCTAATATCAGCAGGATCCCAACTTGCAGTATCTGGCATTGTTTTCATTACAACTGCATTTTTAAATCCAGCTTTTTCAAACGCCTCATTCCATTTATTGCCAGCATCCATAATAGTTTGACGATATTCTAATGGTGTTGTATTTTCTATCCACCAGGTAATAGGTTCTACAGGTTCACTCAACGCAGCAGTGGGGTCTTTCTTTACCAAATTCCAGCGATGAATCATATCCTTATAAGGCACAGGACTTGTACTTGTTTGGTTGGTAACCTGCGTCATAAAATAACCAACACGTTGGTCATCTTTGCGTGATTTAAAACCATTGTTTGGCATTTCAATAAATGAATGTTGCATTCTCACTCGAACATAGCGAGGGTCTGTAACATCTGGTGCACCTACAAACGCAGATGGATTATCGTAAGCCATATCAACTACAACATCTGTATTGTTGGGAAAAGAACGAATGGTGTTGTATTTAGATTTAGCAGTATTTAATTGCCCTAAACCAAAATTCATTCCCCCACCAAAAAATGATGGTGGAGCTGCTGGTTTTACAGGGTCAAGTTTTTCGCTAATGAACAATCCATCGCCACTTACTAAGTAGCCTGTTGAATCTTCAACGCTAAATTTATCTGCATAAAAAACAGCTTCTGCTTTATCTACATTTGCAGTTTTGCTGATGGGATTATTTTTATCGTAATAGAAATCGGTGTTTACTATTTGAAATTCTATTTTGTCAAATGCCTTTACCATTTTAAGCACCAAAGTTGTTCTTATCATATTTTGATTTAAGAACAAACCCACAGGGCCATTCATAGAGAAACTTTGATAAATAAACTCTTTATCCAACTGGTCTTTTTTAATATAAATCTGTAAGCTACCAGTTGTAGTATCTTGGTACAATGTAAACAAGCCTTCGTGCTTTTTATTGCCTTTGGTTTTTTCGGCAACTGTTGTTTTTTTGGTAGCCTTACTTGAATCGCTTGGCAGTTTTGGCATTGTTGCCATTTTTGCTTTCAAAGTTTCCATATCCATAGAACTTTGTGCCGACGCTATGCTTGCCACACAAAAGGCAGGAATAGCAATGAGTAATATTCTTTTCATTTAGTTGATTTTAGTTAGTAAATGTAGAAAATAAAAAACTCCAATAAAATGAAAAGTATAAATGGTGGAAGAATTGGTTGAAAGGAAAAGAGAAGTGTATTGTTTGTTTAATGTTTTATAGAATAATCTCCTCACTCAACAAGTATTCTATACTTTGCTGAGTCTGTGTTACGCTAAAAAGATAATGGCTCTTAAAACTGTATTCGATTAATTAATTGTTGTTGCCCATCAACTTTTGTTTTATACAAGCAAACACTATTTATTAATTGCTGTTGAAGATTTCCTACAAGATTTAAAGTTTGCGAAGCATTCATTTTAAATGATTGTTGCCATTGTAGCATTAACTTTGAAACCAAAGATTGTGTACAGGAAAAACTACCATCACTTTGCATACACAAATTGCTCAAATGCCTGCACAGTAAAGATTCTGTTTGTTCTTCTGCATCAAACCCTGCAAGTGTTATAGGCAAGTTATTGTTGCTACATTCTACAATAATTCTGTAATGAAGTTGTTGAGTAAAATTAACTATGTTCATATTAATACTAATTTATATAGTGTAAAAGTAGCTAATTATTTTAGTATAAAGATTTTTATTTTACTACCCTTTATTAATTCTTACCAAATTCAGTCATCAATTAAAAAAATAAAAAGCCATTTTAAGCGTTCTTTATATGCTATTGCATTTGTTAAAATAAAATCTTAACAATTCTCTACACAACTATCAATTTAACTTAGCACAAGTAAATAAATTATTATGGAAAGAGTAAACACACTAATAAGCAAATTACAAGAACAAGCAACTGCTGGAAACAATGTAAAGCAATTACTTTCTACTGCTCAATTGTTGGTTGCAGAATTAAGTGGCATTGAATTGCCAGAAGAAATTGGTAAAGTTTCTGTGTGGATGCCATCTGTTTATTTTAGTGCAGTAGCAGAGGTTGTTGCTACCCCCAAAGAAACTATTGTTGCTGAAGAGCCAATAGTAGCAACAGTTGTAGAAGAAGTGATCGTGCCTGTAGAAGTTGAGTCTATTAAAATTATTGAAGAAGAAAAAGTTATTATTCCACAAAGTCAACCTATAGAAGTAACAGCAAGGCGAGCTGCAATGGTTGCTGTAAAACCAAAAGAAATTTATAACTTCAATGTACTTGTTGAGGACGAGGAAAAAGAGGAAGAAGAAGCCTTAATTCCTACACTTGTAATGCACGATACATCTAAAGAAGTATTTGAGCTGAACGATGTAATGCACCAAGAAACTAAAAGCTTTAATGATATTTTGAAACAAGATAAAAGAGAAGTTGGTAATAGTATAGTAGAAACTCCTGTTAAAGATTTACGCAAAGCAATTGGCATCAACGAAAAATATCTTTACATCAACGAGCTTTTTCAAGGTGATGAAAATATGTATGAACGTAGCATTAAAACCATTAATAGTTTTACTGTTTTTCCAGAAGCTGAACATTGGATAAGAAGAGAGCTTTACACAAAACTTTGCTGGATTAACGATAACCAAACTGTTAAGCAATTTGATCAATTAATAAGAAGACGATTTGCATAAATGTAATCTATGATTTTTTTAGAAGAGCCGCTATTTCTTTCTACATAGTCCTTTGCCTTATTACCCATCAGTAGTGAGGCATTTTTATTTGTAAATAATTTATCAAATTCTTCTTCAAGCTCTAAAGCACTTTCAATACTTATTGCTCCTTCAGCATCAATTAAATCAATAGCTTCAGCGTATTTTTCAAACTCTGGACCCAAAAAAACTGGCTTTGCATACACAGCAGCTTCTAACACATTGTGCACTCCATCTCCTCCAAAACCACCACCTACATAACACACAGTTGCATATTTATAAAGCGTACTCAACATTCCAATATTATCAATAACCACAACGTTTGTATTGCTTTTTGCAGTGTCTATTTTTGAGTATAAAACAGAATGTTTGTAGAGCCTTAAACATTCGTTCAACCTATCACTACCAATGTTGTGAGGAGCAATTAAAAACTTAATTTCAGGATGTGTATTTGCATAATGGTCAAGCTCCTCATCATCCTCTGTCCAAGTGCTGCCAGCAACAATTACATTCGATGTTCCAATAAAATTTTCTACATCCTGAAACGACTTTGCTTGTGCTGCAATTTCAACTACCCTGTCAAACCTTGTATCTCCACAAACCGCTACATTATTGGCTTTGTGAATAGTTTGCAGTAAGTCAAATGATGTTTTATTTTGAACAAACAAATAAGTAAAACAGCCTAACATTTCTCTATGCAATGTACCATACCACTTAAAAAATGGTTGACTATTTCTAAAAATTCCAGACACTAAAAGCAATGGAATATTTCGCTTTTTTGCTTCTCTAATGTAGTAGTACCAGAACTCATATTTAACAAAAATTATGAGCAGCGGATTTACAATTTCATAAAATTGCTTAACATTATTTTCAGTATCTATTGGCAAGTAAAATACCCAATCTGCACCTGCATAATCTTTTTGAATTTCGTAGCCAGAAGGAGAGAAAAAAGTTATAAGAATTTTATAATTTGGGCTTTGTAATTTGAGTTTCTCTATCACAGGTCTGCCCTGCTCAAACTCTCCTAAAGATGCACAATGCATCCAAATAACTTTATCTGAATTATTAGCAAAAGCTTCTTCAAGGTGTTGAAAAATATTTTTACGCCCATCAATCCATTGTTTAGCTTTAATGTTATTGAGGCTAAGAAATTTGGCAGCAACAAAATAGAGTTGTATAAAAAGATAGTAAAGCAATTTCATTAGGGCGAATGTAAAGGAAATGAAACACAGATTATGAAGGTTCGTGTGTTTTATTATAAGTCAATTTATGGCATCAAACGAAAACTGA
Source organism: Chitinophagaceae bacterium (assembly GCA_025363075.1). Lineage (GTDB taxonomy): Bacteria > Bacteroidota > Bacteroidia > Chitinophagales > Chitinophagaceae > CAIVPM01. Next base: position 11,459 of record JANYEP010000175.1, read on the forward strand.
AGTACAATAAAGAACAAAAGCTAAGATGATATTCGTATAGACTCTGTAATGACAACCACATTTTTTATAGATCAACTCGCTTACGAGTTATTTCCAAATTAGGATTACCATTCCTGTGAAAATGAAAGCTGCACCTACCAACACTTTTGCAGTCATTGGTTCTTTTAGAATTATAAACGAAAGTAAAAGCGTTACTACGATACTTGCTTTGTCAATGCTAGCAACATAAGATACATTTCCTTCTTTCATTGCTCGGTAATAAAAAATCCACGACAATGAAGTCGTTATACCAGAAATAGCCAAGAATATTAAATTGGTCTTGGGTGCTTGTTTAATTTCTGTGAAAGCATTTTTCAGTAAAAAAGCATTTGCAGTAATAATTGCAAAAACAACCATTGTCCTGATGCTTAATGCTACATCACTACTTAAATTTTTCATTCCAAATTTTGCAATTACAGAAGTAAGTCCTGCAAAAAGCATTGAAATTATTGCAAATATTTTCCACTTTTCCATTTAATCTTTTTTATGCTTTACTGCCTGATTATCGCACTTAGAAGTAGCAAATTTTGTCCTTGTTTAAGCACTTTCATCAAACATAATTTCGTCAGCACTACCTATTTTACATAAGGGTTCTTCAATTGGTAATGTAAAATAAAAAGTTGAACCTTCACTTTCAACGCTTTCTACCCATATTTCGCCGCCATTTTTTTCTAAAAATCCTTTTACTAACAATAATCCAATTCCAGCCCCTTTATTCTTTTTTCTTGTTTCTGAAAGGGTTTTCATTTGTGGCTTAAAAAGTTTATCCATTATTTCTTTCGACATTCCAATGCCTGTATCTTTAACCTCAACAATCATTTTTTCATCTTTTCTTTTTGCTGCAATGGTTATTGTTCCTCCTTTTTCTGTATGCTTTATTGCATTTGAGACTATATTCTGAATGATAGAAATTAACATTTTACCATCTGCAAAAACAGACGTATCCTCTTCAATTTCGTGATGCAGATTGATTGCATTTATCGAGGCATTTTCGTTTAAAGTTTCAAAAACTTTATTAATGTATTCGGTTAATTTAATTTTTGTTGGAGAAAATACGTCAGCTGCATATTTTATTCTTGCCCACTCCAATAAATAATCTAACATTTCTAATTCATCGATTGATGATTTATAAACCAAGTCGAGCATTTCCTCAACATTTCCTGGTTTCATTTTATGAAAATTTGCCCTCAAATATTTTGCTGCACCTATAATGGAAGCAAGGGGGCTTCGTAAATCGTGTGATAATATTGCAAGAACACCTTCTTTGTGAGCATTCAGTTCCTCAAGTTCCTGCATATATTTTTTTATGGCGTCCTCCGATTTTTTTCTTTCTGTTAAATCTCTTAAAATTTTAACATAGCCCAACATTTCTCCATCTAAACCAATTAGTGGAAAAACTAATCCATAAGCATAAAACAAACTTTTGTCTTTAGCAATATGCCATCGGTTGTCTGTTGCCCTTCCTTCTTTTAGGGCAGTTCCAATTTCTTTTATTGGGATGCCATTTTTTAAATCTTCCTCAGTAAAGATTAAATCAAAATGTTCTCCAATAACTTCCTCAGTTTCGTAACCAAATATTTTTGTAGAGCCAGAACTCCAACTATTAATAACAAAGTCATTATCTAATGTAAAAATTGAATAGTCTTGTAAACTATCAATTATTTGGCTATAGAATTCGGCAGTTGGTATATATCTTCTTTTAAGAATTGTTGAAGCGTCTTGTTTGTTGCTCATTGGGTATATTTTAATATTTATAGTTAATTGTAATGTTGGGTCTATGCCATTTCGTGCAACGAAAAAGGCTTTGTGTTGGCAGGATTTCGAGTTACCTCAGCTCACAACTGCTGTTGCTGTTTGTAAAAATGTTGAAAATATATTCATTAGCCAAAAGAATTCCGTCAATCCCAAACTGAAGCATAATAATGAACAAATGTTGAGGCAATATTCGTCAAGCCCCAATAATGCCAAACCTAATCCTGCTGACCTTTCTTTAAAATTGAACCTCCTATTAATGCACTTTTATATCCATAAAGTATTTTAAGAATGAAGAAATAAACTGATTAATCTTTTACACTTTTCGATTTATAGAGTATCAAAATACATTTAGAATTTTGTTCGCTTCCACTTAACAGTAACTGAAGAGCCCTGAGCTACGAAAACAGAATCAGGTTGATTATTTCTTAGAAAAGAGAAGTCTTCTCCATACATTGATTTAAAATCACAATTAACAGAATAATCTATTACCTTATTTACAAGCCATCTCGGGTGATTCACTTTATATTCCTGTGATAGCTCATTATTTATTTTGGTATATACGTAATAGTGTTCAAAAATGAATTCTTCAATACTACCTTCTTGCATCTGTAAATCTTCTTTTGCAGCATTTACGGCTAAGTGATTCCAATCATTATTTATTTTCCATTGGTAATCTATATTTTTTGAAGGGGTAGTAATTTCTATTTTACTTTTTGTAGGAATTGCAATGTAATGTTCCTTATACAATTTGTTAGCAAGCCAAGCAACCGATTTGTGGGGGACGGTCTCATTAACAAACACTACACCACGCTTTATATTATTTCCTTCGACTTTCTTAACGTAAAATCGCAGATTGATTTCTTCAAAGGTTCCAAAAAATGGTATAGGTACATTGAATAGGCTTGTTTTATTAAACATAAAACCCACCAAACTGACGTAAATTTTATTTTCAAACATATCCAATTGTACCCCATTTGGTAGATATGGTATTAATAAATCAGGACTCACGGCATAATTTGCCATAATTAGATTTTCCCAATGAGCGGATAAAAAAGTATCGAACGTTTTATATTAAATAATAGCAATATTTTTTTAGAA
>JANYEP010000199.1 GCA_025363075.1 Chitinophagaceae bacterium
TTTAAAAGAAGATCATTTGCCTGTTAAAAACTTGGTAGAAATTTCAATTGAATCCTGGGGTAATGGAAGTTGGAAAGATACTTCAAACCCCAACCAACTACACGAAGCAGGCTTGTTGATGCTTGATATTGATAAAGCAAATAAAGAATTAAACTGGGTGCCAAAATTGCAAAGTAACCAAGCTATTAAATTGACGATTGATTGGTATAAAACCAATGAAGACAAATTTGAGTTTACTCAAAAACAAATAGAACAATTTATGTTGATGGCTTAATTCATTAACACAAAAAATAAAATTAATACATTGAATACAAAAGAACAAATTAAACAATTAGTAGAGCAGTATCATAACGAAACGTTTGCTGCAAAGCCTTTCGTAGCAAGCACTTCACACGTACCTGTTAGTGGAAAAGTATTTGACGCTGAAGACATTTTTGCCATTGTAGAAAGTGCATTAGATGGCTGGTTTACTACTGGCAGATTTAACGATTTATTTGAAAAACAACTTGCTAAATACATTGGTGTAAAACACGTTTTAACTACCAATTCTGGTTCATCTGCAAACCTATTAGCAGTGGCAACCTTAACTGCCGAAGAGTTGGGTGAGCGTGCAGTAAAACCAGGCGATGAAGTAATAACTGTTGCTGCATCTTTTCCCACAACAATCAATCCTTGGATTAGTTATGGTGCTGTGCCAGTTTTTGTTGATGTTGAAATACCTTACTACAATATTGATGTTACAAAACTGGAAGCTGCGTTAAGTCCAAAAACCAAAGCTATTATGATTGCCCACTCTCTGGGTAATCCATTCAACTTGGAAGCAGTTGATGCTTTCGCAAAAAAACATAATTTATGGTTAGTAGAAGATTGTTGTGATGCTTTAGGTGCAACTTATACAGGCAGACACGTTGGAAATTTTGGAGATATTGCAACACTGAGTTTCTATCCTGCACATCATATAACTATGGGTGAGGGTGGTGCAGTTTTTACATCAAATTCTAAGCTTAAAAAAATCATAGAATCTTTTAGAGATTGGGGAAGAGATTGTTGGTGTGCAAGTGGTAAGGATAATACTTGTGGTAAAAGATTTGATTGGCAATTGGGTGATTTGCCTTTTGGTTACGACCACAAATATATTTATTCAAGAGTTGGATTTAATTTGAAGATTACTGATATGCAAGCTGCATTAGGCTTGTCACAACTCAATAAACTCAGTAGCTTCGTTGATACAAGGCGTCATAATTTTGAAAGATTAAAAGCTGGACTATCTAAGTTTACAGATAAAATTATTTTACCAGAACCTACGCCAAATTCTAATCCATCTTGGTTTGGTTTTTTAATTACTATTAAAAAAGATGCAGGTGTTAGTCGTAATGATTTAGTGGCTCATCTTACTAAACACAATATTGGAACAAGGCTTTTGTTTGCTGGTGATTTGCGAAAACAACCATACTTTAAAACTGTAAGTTACAGAGAAGTTGGAAGTTTTGAACATACTGAAACCATTTTAACAAATACATTTTGGATTGGTGTTACACCGATGATTAATGACGAAATGATTGATTTTGTAATTGAAACTTTTGCCAACTTTTTTAATTAAGCAATAATGAGTGATAACGAACTAGTGCTAGTGCATACAAGCAATTTATGGGAAAATATTTTTCCGAGAAATGCTTGTGTTTTTATCACAGGTGCTACTGGTTTTTTTGGAAAAAATTTGTTAGAGTCTTTTATTTATATCAATGAAAAATTAGGGCTGAATGCTAAAGTAATTGCACTAACACGAAATGCCAATAAGTTCTTGGTTAATTTTCCTCAATTTAATCATTCTTGCATTGAATTTATTGAAGGTGATTTGGCTACGTTTAATTTTCCTGAAGGTAAAATTGACTATATTATTCACGCTGCAAACGATTTTTCTACAATAGAAGCAGATATTGAAATTGAGAAAAGAACACCTGTTGTTGGCACAAAAAGAGTGCTGGAACTTGCAATGCAAAAAAAAGTGAAGGCAGTGCTACACACAAGTTCTGGTGCAGTTTATGGGCAAATGCCATTATATGATTTAATAGAAGAAAGTAAACAAAATCCTGCTGAAAATAACGCCCATTCTGATTACTATGCACAAAATAAAACATACATAGAAAATATGTGTGTGGAGTATTATGAAAAGCATAATGTACCTTCAAAAATTGCACGTTGCTTTGCTTTTGTTGGTCCACATTTGGCATTGGATATTCACTATGCAATTGGTAATTTTATCAAGCATTATATTGACAACACAAACATTGTTATTAAAGGTAACGGCTTGGTTTATCGTTCTTACCTGTATGCTGCTGATTTGTGTGTTTGGCTTTGGACTATTTTATTGAAAGGTAAAGTTTGTGAGCCATACAACGTTGGTTCAGATGAGTACTTCAGTTTGTTTGAAATAGCACAAAAAGTAAAGGCTCGCAATAATTCAAGCATAGAAATAGAAGTGTTAGATAAAACAAATCTTTCAAGAGGAAATTGGTACATTCCCTCCATTGAAAAAGCTAAAACCGAATTGGGACTTAAAGTTTATACCAACTTAGAAGCTGCCATAAAAAAGACAATTGAATTTAATATTGTGAAGGAGCATTTGTAAAATACTTTATAAAATTATGACCCAAAATAAATTTAATTCTACTGAACTTAGCCTCAATGCTAAGTTACAGATTCTTACACTTGCTTATGAAAATAAAGCATCGCACATTGGTGGTGCACTTTCAATTGTTGATGTGTTGGCTGTGTTGTATTCATCTGTTTTAAACTACAATATTGCTGATAGTAAAGATGAAAAAAGGGACAGGCTTTTTTATAGTAAAGGTCACTGCTGCACTGCATTGTATGCAATTTTAGCAGAGGTAGGATTTTATGAAAAAACTGCTTTGGATGGCTTTACAAAAGATGGCAGTTATTTCACATCTCACGTTAATAGCAAAGTGCCAGGTATTGAACTTTCAACAGGTAGTCTTGGACACGCTTTAAGTGTAGCTTGTGGTGTTGCAATTGCTGGCAAAAGAAAAAATGCGGACTGGAAAACCTATTGCATTTTAAGTGATGGAGAATTGAATGAAGGCTCAAACTGGGAAGCTATTCTGTTTGCAGCACATCATAATTTAGATAACTTAACAGTGATAATAGACTTCAATAAAATTCAAAGTTTTGGAAGGGTAGAAGAGGTGATTAAATTGGAGCCTTTAGCTGCAAAATTTGAGAGTTTTGGCTTCGAGGTTTTTGAAATAGATGGGCATAATCATTCTGAGATATTTGAAACATTATCTGGAAAGAAATATACCACACAAAAGCCCAAAGTTATTATTGCAAATACTGTGAAAGGCAAAGGAGTTCTTTTTATGGAAAATAAATTAGCTTGGCACTATAAATCGCCAAGTGAAGCAGAATATAATGAAGCAATTAATTTTATTAAATCAAACAACTAATGAGAACCGCTTTTATAAAACAACTTGTTGAAGAAGCTGAACATAACGAATCCATTTTTCTATTGGTTGGAGATTTAGGTTTTTCAGTTGTAGAGCCATTTGCAGAAAAATTTCCTGATAGGTTTCTTAATGTTGGAATAGCCGAACAAAATATGACAGGCATTGCTGCAGGCTTGGCAAAAGAAGGATACAATGTATTTACATATTCTATTGGTAATTTCCCAACACTTCGTTGCTTGGAGCAAATAAGATATGATGTTTGTTATCATAATTTAAGTGTTAAAATAGTAGCTGTTGGTGGAGGTTATTCTTATGGTCCTTTAGGTGCATCACATCACACAACAGAAGATATTGGAACGTTGAGAACCATACCCAATATTACTGTATGTTCACCTGGTGACCCTTTAGAAGCAAAAGCTATTACAACAATGTTGTGCAATAGCTCTTCTCCTGGATACTTGAGATTGGGCAAAGCTGGTGAAACCATTGTTCACAATGAACTATCATTAGATAGCAATAAAATGATTCCAGTAATTGAAGGCAAGGAAACTGTTGTGTTAGCAACAGGTGGAATTTTGGCTTACGCAAAAAATTATATCACTCAAAACAATTTAGACTGGGGGCTTTATAGCGTACCCATTATTAAACCATTTGATGAAACAACACTGGAAACATTGGCAAATAAATACCCCAACTTTATTACAATAGAAGAGCATCAACTTTCATCGGGATTTGGCTCAGCGGTTTTAGAGTCAATAAACAATTTATACTTTAATAAAAAAATAAAAACTTTCCCAAATCTAAGAAGAATAGGTATTCCAGATATTTTTATAGATTACGCAGGCTCTCAGGATTTTCTTAGAAATGAAGCTGGACTTCGGTTTTAAGCGAATCTAAAATACAATATTTTTTCAAAAATTTAACCTTTTACAAGCAACATTATTATTACTAAATCAACTATAATAAATGACATTTATTTCAAAATTTTTTAAGAAAGCAGAGAAGATTCTTCCTTTTCAAAATGCACTTGCCAATCATTTCTTCTATCCCAATTATCAAAAAAGTATTCCTGCTAATGATATAAAAAATTGCTTTACACCAAAAGCTCAACAAGCAGATGTTAGTGATGAAGTGTTAGAAAGAATTATTAAAGCATATCAATTAACAATAAAAAACCCAGCTTCAAAATCAGAAATTTACAATGTAAGTAACGAGTGGTTATTTATTTATAAATTTTATATGGATGAAGTAATGAAAGCCTTGAAAAGTGGCGATAAAACAAGCTTGAAAAAAATATATTCAAACTTTATGAGAGAGAAGTGCAGTACAGGTTTGCACGGTTTAGCAATAGATATGCACGACAATTTTTTTGCAAAAAATACTCCATCAAGCACTCATTCAAAATTGTATCTAAACGACTGCAATTATCGCTTTGATTTATGGAAATCTTCAACTGGAATAACTCAAAATGTTGATGCTTTATTTATGCCAGAGTTTGGTAACTCTTATGGCTACAATAAAGAAGGAACGTACATTAGAACAGGTGCAGAATATTTGCACTACTATGCCAATTCAATAAAAAATCTCTTGCATACAAAGGACAATTCAAAGAAAACTATTTTAGAAATAGGAGGTGGTTATGGAGGGTTAGCTTATTTCTTAAATAAAAATATTACCAACTTAACATATGTTGATTTGGACTTACCAGAAAATATGGCTTTAACTGCATACTATTTATTGTGTAGTTTCCCAAATAAAAAAATAATGTTATACGGTGAGGATAGCTTAGAAAATATCAGCAACTACGATATAGTTATTTTGCCAAATTTTTGTTTGGATGAATTAAAAAATAATACAGCTGATTTGGTATTTAATTCATATAGCTTGGCTGAAATGGCTCCAAAAACTATTGAACATTATATGTCAAAAATTAAACAAATTTCTAAAGAGTTTATTTTTCATATTAATCATTCAAACCGAAGTACATCAATCAATGCAGACAATTTTGGATTTGAAACAGATAGCAGCTATTCACTAATTTACAGAGCAAAAGCAATGTGGAATATGTATAGAAATTTCAGATGCGATGAATATGAATACTTATACAAAAAAATGATATAATTGATATGATTAAATTTCTATCAATATGTATTCCTACTTACAATAGAGCTTCATTTTTGCAGCTATGCTTAAGCCAATTTTGTAAACAAATTGAAATATACAAAACCGAGATTGAATTAATTGTAGCTGATAATTGTTCTACAGATGGCACCAAGGAAATTGTAGATGAGTTTTCAAATAAATATTCATTTATTCAATATCATCAACAAGCAGAAAACCTTGGTGCTGATGGAAATTTTGCTTGGTGTTTTAATGAAGCAAAAGGGAAATATGTTTGGATTTTTGGAGACGATGATGTGTTGCTTGATGATAAATTAAAAGAAATAGTTGCCATTCTTACACAAAACAATCCTGATATACTCTATGTAAAAGGATATGGCTTTGCTGGCAATAATTATTTAGCTGAAATGCCTACAAATAAGGCTATCATTGCAAAACAGCCCTTGATACATTTTACTTCTAATAAAAAATTCATACAACAAATAAATTACTTTACAACATTTGCCTCTGGAAATATTGTAAATAAAAATATTTTGCCAGCAGATTTTAATAGTTCTTTATGGACGAATACAAACCTGGTTCAAACCAACTGGATTTTTGAGGCATTGTTAGTGGGCAATAAATTTATATTGATGAATGAAAATGTAATGGCTATCAAAACCAATAATACTGGGGGCTACAAGCTTTTTGAAACTTTTGCATCTCATTATGATAACATCTTAAATTATTTTATAGAGCAAAGAAAAATGCCAAAAAGCTTCAAAAAAATTATTCAGTTTAATATGCTGCTTACTTTTTTTCCCCAGTTTATTATTCAATTTAGAAAGGAAAAAGATTCTAAATTTATTAAGGAAAGCCCCCAGCAAATTATGAACAAGGTATTTAAAAATAATTTGTGGTATTATTTGTTTTGTTATCCTGTATTCCTTTTGCCTATTGGATTTGCAGAGATGTATTGCAAAAAAGTGCTTAACAATTTTAATCGTTTGTTGAATGCCTTTAAATAAGAAAATATCTAAAATACGAAAAATTATTTTGAGCAAATGGATGATGTTATTGTTCAATTTGTTTGATAAGCCTTTATTCAAAAGTATTGGAGTGAAAACAAATATTGCTAAGAATTATTCAATTCTCAATCATCAATACATTTCTATTGGCAATAACTTTACTTCGCTCGAAAGGCTACGAATGGAAGCCATTAATAAATATCATTCACAAATTTTTACCCCACAAATTATAATTGGTAACAACGTAATTTTTAATACAGATGTTCATATTGGCTGTATTGATAAAATTGTTATTGGCGATAATGTTTTATTGGCAAGCAGAATTTTTATTTCTGACCATTCACACGGTGAAATTAGTGTTGAACATATAGTACTTGCACCTACCCAAAGACCATTGATTAGTAAAGGGCCAGTAGTTATTGAAGATAATGTGTGGGTTGGCGAAGGTGTATGTATTATGCCCAATGTAACCATAGGAAAAAATTGCATTATTGGTGCTAATGCAGTTGTTACTAAAAGTTTTCCTGCGAACTCTGTAATCGCTGGTATTCCAGCAAAATTGATTAAAAGTTTATAATGAATTGTGTATTTACAATAGTTGCAAAAAATTATTTATCGTTTGCTTTAACACTTGGCGACAGTTTAAAATTACAGTCTCCAGAATTGGACTTTTTTATTTTTATAGTAGATGACTTAAATGGTGTTCCAAATGAACTTGCCAATAAATATAGAACAGTAATTGTTGGAGAAAGTATAGTGCCTGATTTTAAAGAAATGGCGTTTAAGTACAACGTTACAGAATATAGTACAGCCATTAAACCTTTTATATTTAATCATCTTTTTAGTAGTGGCAGTTACTCCAAAATAATTTACAGCGATCCAGATATTTATTTCTATCAATCTCCAAATAATATTTATAGTTTGTTAGACAATAATTTTTGCGTCATAACTCCACACATTATTGATATTGAGACTGCTCATAAAAGTGAAGCAACAGACCAAGGATTGTTATTTGCAGGCATTTATAATTTAGGGTTTATAGCATTAAGGAAAAGCAATGAATCAACAACTTTGCTTAATTGGTGGAGCAATAGATTGAGAAATTTTTGCTATGGTGATAAATGGGATAATCTCCACACAGACCAAAAATGGATTGATTTTGTACCAAGCTATTTTACGACTGGTGTTCATATCAGTCATAATAAAGGATTTAACATTGCTTATTGGAATATTCACGAAAGGAATTTAAAACTTCAAGATGAAATGCTGATGGTTAATAACGATATGCCAGTAACTTTTTTACATTTCTCTGGTAACAATCCTTTAAATCCTTTGAATAACAAACAATGCAAAAATTTAGACATTAATAACTATTCTATTTGGAAGGACTTTATTGAACAATATGCTAAATATGTTTTAAACAATGGTTTTGGTGAGTTAATTAAGTTTCCATACACATATAATTGCTTTGAAAATGGAGACACTGTATCAGCCTTGCATAGAAGAATTTTTAGAAGATTGCAAGAACTAAAAAGGACAGAAAACTTTGTAAATCCATTTGCAACAATTGAAAATACTTTTTACTATTTATTATCAAAAAATAGATTACTTGTAGGTAAAGAAAAAGCAATTATTGATTTTAAAGATGAAGGCGAGAGTGCAGTAAACAATAAATTAAGCAAGGCTTTGATTGTGTTAGAATTTGCAAAAAAAATGTTGGGAGTTAAAAAGTATAGCACTATGATGAGAGCTTTCCAAAAACTTTTTAGTAATGAAAACCAAACTTTTTTGATAAAGGAAGAGAAGCAAATTTTTATTGATGATTATATAAAAAGAATTTCTCAATAAGAATACTACTGAAATGAAAATAGCAATCAATACTTGGATTCTTCGCAATAAAAAATTAGATGGAATTGGATATGTAACGGTAAATACGATTCCTAAAATTATTAAAAACAATCCTGATGTTCAGTTTCAAATTTTGTGCGATAAAGGATATACAGAAAACTATTTTGATTTCCCAAATGTTACTCATCACAAAATATTTCCAGCATTAAGACATCCTGTTTTGTATGTTTTTTTTATGGAAATAGTTTTAGGTTTTTTTTTAAGAAAACATAAACCTGATGCTTTAATTTCCACAGACGGTTACTTATGTTTAAACTCAGCTGTAAAGCAAATACCAATTATTTGCGATATAAATTTTGAACATAAACCCGAAGATTTGCCTTTTAGAAACAGGGTATATTTTAGAATTTTTTTTTCCCGATTTGCTCGCAAGGCAACAAGAATAGCAACCATTTCTGAATATAGCAAGCAAGATATTGTTGACACTTACAAAATTGCTGCAAACAAGATTGATAACATTTCTTGTGGTATTGATAGTAAATTTTCTGTTATAGATGAACAACAAAAAAATGCCACAAAAGCAAAGTATAGCAATGGTGTAGAATACTTCTTTTTTGTTGGTAGTATGCATCCACGAAAAAACATTAAAAAATTGATTGAGGCATTCAATTTATTTAAGCAAAAAACAAATAGTGATTTTAAATTATTGCTTGGAGGTTCTATACTTTGGCAATCATCAGACTTTAAAAATGAATATGAACAAAGCAAGTTTAGAGACGATATAATTTTTTTAGGAAGACTAAGCGATGAAGATTTAAAGCTTGTTTTAGGTAGTGCATATTGTTTGGCATTTGCACCAATATTTGAAGGGTTTGGTTTGCCTATTGTAGAAGCTTTTGAAGCAGGCGTACCTGTCATTTGTAGCAATGTAACTTCAATGCCAGAAGTAGCAGGCAATGCTGCTTTGTTGTTTAATCCATTTAATGTTGATGAAATAACTGATGCAATGATTACCATTTCAAACGATAAAAATCTTGCGAAAGAATTGGTAATAAAAGGTCATCAACAAAAACTGAAATTTAGTTGGGATAATACTGCAAACCTTTTGTGGCAAACAACTTTAAAGAGTTTAAGATAGGTTTTAAAACGCAACGACGCAGAGAACGCAATGAAATTTATATTCATAAATTATTTACAATTCGTTTAATTCCGTCTACCACTTTAACACTATTGAAGTTGATTAATAAGCCAAGTTTGATATTTTTTAATCTTAAATATGTTAACAGTTGTGCGGTATGGATATTAGCTAATTCGTCAACAGACTTTATTTCAATGATAACTTTATTTTCAACAATTAAATCTATCCTGTAACCAGCATCTAATTTCAGTTCCTTATAGACTACTGGTAATGCAATTTGATTTTTTACATCCAAGCCTAATTGCTTTAACTCATAAATCAAGCACACTTCGTAAGTACTTTCTAATAGCCCAGGTCCTAACTGTTTATGCACTTCTATTGAAGCACCAATAACTTTAGAGGATATTTCATTTTCAGTCATAATTATGTTTTAAAAAAATATTCTTTGCGTTCTCTGCGTCTCTGCGGTGCGTTTTATTGCAATTCATTCTTCCAATAACTAACAATATCTTGCAAACTTGCTTGCAATGAAATATTGGGTTGCCATCCAAGTTGATTCTTTATTTTATCGTATGAGCCAATTATCTTTTTATTCTCCAAAGGTCTTACCAATAAAGGGTTTTGCTCAATTTTAACTTTAATATTTAATATATTGCTTAGCATATCAATAACATTTTTCAACTCAATGCCTTTGCCAGAGCAAATATTATACACTTCGCCTTTTACACCTTTTTTAAGCAATAAATAATAAGCTTCAACGACATCCCTCACATCTAAAAAATCTCTCACAATACTTACATCGCCTGTAATTATTTTATTGCTGGTTGCATTATTTTTTGAAAAAGCAACCAATTGTTTTGCAAAAGATGCAATAACAAATTTATCTTTTTGCCTTGCACCAATATGGTTGAAAGTGCGTGTCATTACTATGTTTACATCATATCCATCAGCATAAATTTTTGACAACATTTCTTGCGAAACTCTTGCAGCTGCATAAGGATTCAAAGGCTTGGTTAAATGTTCTTCTGTTAATGGCAGTAAAGCTTCATCAACTGCTCCATATTCTTCAGATGAACCCACAGACAAAATTTTGCAATGTACTTTTTGTAGCCTTATTGGTTCAACAATATTTAAAAAAATGTTAATATTACTTGTAAAACTCTCAAATGGATTTTGCCAACTCTGTGCAACACTACTAATTGCTGCAAGGTGTAGAATATATTCTGGTTGAAATTCTGTTATTATTTTCTCAACTGCTAATTTATCAAGTAAATCTAAACTTTCAAACTGAATATGTAACTTATCAAATTGTGCAAAGTCAAAGTTTGGTTTTGTGCGTGCAACGCCCAATACTGTTGCATTTGGTTCAACCTGATTCAAATATTCCAAAAAATATTGACTAACAAAACCCGAGAAACCTGTGATTAAAATTTTCAAACGATTAATTTTTAGCAATAATAAAGTTTCTAATTAAATTTACAACTTAATAGCAACCTGTTTAATATTTTATAAGCATAGCAACCAAATAGATAATGAGAAGAATTTTTGTTTTTTTACTTTTACTTTTTCCTTTTTTTAATTTATATTCTCAAGTAAATCTTGCACAAGGATTAGCTGCTTATTATCCTTTTAATGGAAATGCAAATGATATAAGTGGTAATAACAATAATCCTGTTTTCAATAATGCAACACTTACTACTGACAGGTTGGGCAACGCTAACAGTGCTTACCATTTTGATGGTAGTAGTAGCTATATGAAAATATTAAATAATGCTACTATAAACTTTGGAAGTAATGTTTCAGTTTGTGCTTGGGTAAAAGTTTCTGGATTTTATTATGGAACTTGCCACGAAAATAGAATAGTCAATAAAAGTGAAACTGATGTAGTGGGCAATGGTAATTATGCATTAACATTTAATGATGCACACTATACAGGTGCAAATTGCACCAACCCAATTCCAGATACAATTCACGAGAATTTTTATGGGGCAGATATTGGCAATGCAAATAATTTTTTGCAAAAAGATATTTGGTATTCTCTTGTTTGGACTTACGATGGAAGCTATGCTAAGTTTTATGTAAACTGTCAGTTAGTTGATTCGAATAATATTGTTGGGAGAAATTATACCAATCCCTCTGATTTGTACTTTGGAAAAATGAATGCAGCTGCTTTTCCCTATTGGTTCAATGGTGATTTAGATGAGGTGAGATTATACAATAGAGCAATTAATGCTGATGAAGTAAAAGTTTATGGTGGGTGTTTGAATACCACTTGTACTACTTGGCTTAAAGCACCATCAACAGCTTCTTATGTTGAATGTGGGGATATTGATATTGTTGGAGATAAATTAACCGTCGAAGCAAAATTTAATAATCCATCAAACATAAATACCTCAAACTTTCATGGAGGAAAAATTGTATCAAAACATACAAGTGCAGCAGATTGCAACTATTCTTTAATGGACCACACTTGTGAAATTACAACACAAAATACTGGATATGTTTATACCCCTAAAGTATGCTTTCCAAGTTTAAATAAACAATATCACGTTGCTATGGTTTACGATGGTAGTTTATTAAAGTTTTATCGAGATGGCATTTTAATGTCACAGATTGCAGCTTCAGGAAATCTTACACAAAATAATTTATTAACTGCAATTGCTCAAGGGGCTAATGCAAGTGCTGGAGCTCTAAGCCAATATTTTGGTTTGGTTGACGAGGTGAGAATTTGGAATGTTGCAAGAACACAACAACAAATTCAGCAGTATATGAACGATACTTTGCCAAATCCAGCTACACAAAATGGTTTGCAGGCATACTATACTTTTAATAGTTTAAAAAACAAACAAGGAAACGCTGCTTTCAATGGTACATTGATTGGCAGTGCGACCATTAACCAAATAAATCCAAATTGCAATTTCACTTTGGATAGTTGTGGTTTTGCTGTTCCGTGTAACCTAAACCCAAATTTTTCTTTTACTCAAAAT
>JANYEP010000274.1 GCA_025363075.1 Chitinophagaceae bacterium
CAAATTAACAGCTGATGCCATTAAACAAGAATTTTATTATGCCTTTGCAGATAGTAAATATCTTGGTGTTCCAAAACTTGTGTTGAATGATATCAGCGAAGATAAATTTACAGTTGGTGATATTGAATTACAACCTATAAAAGTGTGGCATTTAAAAATGCCTGTACTTGGTTTTAGAATTGGAGATTTTACTTACATCACAGATGCTAACAGAATTGAAGATGTTGAAAAAAGCAAGATTGCTGGCAGCAAAATTCTTGTGATAAATGCTTTACGCAAAGAACCTCATATTTCTCATTTTACTATGGATGAAGCTATTGAATTAGCTAATGAACTTTCCATTCCTCAAACCTATCTCACACACATAAGCCACCAACTTGGCAAGCACGCTGAAATAAATAAAGAATTACCTGCACATATTCAATTAGCTTATGATGGTTTAGCTTTAAATTTGTAATACCAAAACTACAAATGAGAATGAAAAAAATGCTTACTGAATATTTTACTTTTTCAAAAAAGGAAACTTACATTGCAGTAGTGATTCTAATTATCACATCAGTATTTATTTTCTTACCATATATTTTTTCTACAAAAAAACAAAAGCAACCCTTAGATGCAGCAGTAGCAAAGATTGCAGGTATTGAGCTGGCTAAAAAAGATAGTGCAAATGGTGATGAGAATGATGGTACTGAGAACAAATATCCCAACAATAGATATTATAACAAATCCGCAAATGCTGATACTAAAATTACACCTTTTCAATTTAATCCTAATACCATTGATGAGGCTGGATTTCACAAATTAGGATTGTCTGATAAACTAATAAAAACAATTCTCAATTTTAGAAGCAAGGGAGGCAGTTTTAGAACTGCTGAAGATATTAGAAAAATATGGGGCTTGAAAAAAGAAGATGCAGATATTTTGGTGCCATATATTTCTATTGCTGCAAAACCCACTGATAATAAATTCAACAATTTTAACAACAAAAATTTTAGTAAACCTGCTCCCAAAAACATTGATATAAATACTGCTACTGTTGAAGATTTTAAAGCATTGCCAGCAGTTGGAAACACAGCCTACAAGATTGTAAAATACAGAGAAAGATTAGGTGGTTTTCTTAGTGTCAATCAGATAAAAGAAACTTATGGGTTAACCGATTCTGTTTACCAATCAATGCTTCCTTATTTAAGTTTTTCATCTGCTAATATTCAAAAACTAAACATCAATACACTTAGCGATTTTGAACTAGGTAAGCATCCATATATTTCAAAAGACATAGCAAAAGCAATAGCTATTTATAGAACACAACACGGCAATTATTTAAAGGTTGAAGACATTAAAAAGATAGTGTTTATTAACCAAGCAATGTTTCAAAAAATAGCACCATATCTTACTGTTGAGTAAGTGCCTCACTTTCCTCACGCTGTGGGTACAAGCTAAGCGTAGCAGCTATTACAGAATATGCAGGTGCAAGCAACCAACCAACAATTGGAACCAAGTGCATTGCATAAAAAACAATGCCATTACCTATTGCCAAGCCTTTGTGGTGGCTTACAAAAAAGATGCTTTCAGCAGCAGTTTTTTTATGGCGTTCCATACTATAATCAAGCATACTAAAGCCATAGTAATAACATTCTACAAGCAACGCAACTAAAGGTGTAATTAGGGCGAATGGTGTAAACGAAATTAATAGAATTGAAACCATATATACCGTTTGCCAAACAGCACTTCTTGCAGCAATTTTTATTCCTCTAACAATATCTGAAAATAATTGAATGAAACTAAATGAGTATTCTTTGCCTTCAATAATGGCTTCTGTTTTTTCGCTTAAATAAGAAAATATTGGTGAGCCTATTATTAGGAAAACATATTTGAATAATGATAAAGAAACTAAGAACTCTACTATCGAAAGAAACATTGTTGCAAGTATAAAAAATACACTGAGCCAGCCATCATTTAAATTGCTTAACCATTTTGCAAAACCAGTTTTGGCAACCAATGAATTCACAAAAGCATTTGTTGCACCAAAGAAAAAATACATACTCACCATAAAAAGAATTGTGTAAACAATGCCTGGCAATAAAATCCATTTCCACAGTTTATGCTTTTTAATAAACTGGTGTGCTTTGAAATAAGATTGAATTGATATGATAATTTCCTTTAGCAATTTCTTTGTATTCTTGCGAAGATAAACGATGAAACCTAACTTTAAACTATGAATAAATTCATTGGCATTCTTTGCATTGCTGCTCTGTTGCTTTTAGCATCTTGTCATCGCAAATCTCATCCATCTACTACTGCAAAAAATTGTGAGGAAACTGGTATGGCATCTTACTATGGAGGAAAATTTATTGGAAGGCAAACTGCCAATGGTGAAATTTTTGTTGCCAATAAACTCACTGCTGCCCATAAAACACTACCCTTTGGCACAATGGTAAAGGTTACCAATCTAAGCAATGGAAAGTCTGTTGTGGTTCGCATTAACGATAGAGGTCCATTTGTAAAAGGCAGAATCATTGACCTTAGTGAAGCAGCAGCGAAAAAAATTGATATGCTTCAGCAAGGTGTGGTTAAGGTTGAAATTGTTTGTGTCAATTAAATTTCTAACGATGAACCTGAGTTATTGGGAACTTAAAAATTGGTTTACAAATGTTGATTATACCATTGTAGGCAGTGGTATTGTTGGCTTGCATTGTGCATTAAACCTGCGTGAAAAATTTCCACAAAGCAAAATTTTAGTGCTTGAAAAAGGTATGTTACCACAAGGTGGTAGTACCAAGAATGCTGGCTTTGCTTGCTTTGGAAGCATTTCTGAAATACTGGACGATTTAAAATATCATAGCGAAGAAGAAGTGGTGCAACTGATTGCTAAACGATGGAATGGTTTGCAACTGCTTCGTAAAAGATTGGGTGATGATGTCATTGACTTTAAAACTTATGGTGGCTACGAAATTTTCTTGCAAAATGATGAGGCAACTTTTAGTGAATGCTTACGGCAAATGCCTTTTATTAATGAGCTATTAAAGCCATTGTTTAAAGCTGAAGTATTTAGTAAAACAACAAATAAATTTGGTTTTAAAAATACTCAAGAACATTTATTTTTCAATCCTTTTGAAGCACAAATTGACACAGGAAATATGATGCAGGCGTTGCTAAAAATGGCAGCTGCAGAAAATATTTTAATCCTCAATCAACAAACAGTAACAGCACATATTGATAATGCTTCTTATGTTGAAGTAGTGATGAATGATTTTAGTTTTAAAACAAAAAAAATACTTTATGCAACAGATGGTTTTGCAAGTGAGTTAACACAAGGTGAAGTAAAGCCAGCAAGAGCTCAGGTTTTAATTACAGAATCTATTGAAAACCTTGCTATCAAAGGAACTTATCATTTTGACAAAGGCTACTATTATTTTAGAAATATAGATAATAGAATACTTTTTGGTGGCGGTAGAAACCTTGATTTTGAAGGGGAAAACACAACAGAATTTGCACAAACAGAACTCATTCAAAATAAACTGGTGCAGCTATTGCGTGAAGTTATTTTACCAAATAATGATTTTAAAATTGCACATCGTTGGAGTGGAATAATGGGACTTGGTTCAAGCAAAAAAACAATTGTAAAACAACTTTCTCCAAATGTTTATTGCGGTGTTCGCCTTGCAGGAATGGGCGTAGCAATTGGAAGTTTTATAGGTAAAGAATTGGCAGATTTAGTAGAATAAAAAACCCTCATTATTGCAATTGGTTTAAACCAATTGCAATAATGAGGGTTTATCTTAAAACAGTTACACTTCCTGTAATTGTTTCTCCATTTGCAGATGTGTGAATGATGTAGTAATACACACCAACTGGCACATCTTGTCCATTATATTTTCCATTCCAGGGTTTGTAGTTTGCCAAATGGTTACTCAGCAATTGTTGCCCATACCTATTGAATACTTGTATAGTGCCACTTATGTATGCCTCAGTGTTACCAATATCCCAATTGTCATTTATTCCATCTCCATTTGGCGAAAAAACATTAGGAATTTTTAAAGGCAATGCAAGCAATACATTTACTATGCTTGAATCGCTACAACCCATATCTGTAATAACTTTCAGCTTATATGTTTGATTCGTTAACGGTGTGCAAATTGGGTTTTGTGCAGTAGAATCATCTAAGTATTTAGCAGGCGACCAAATGATAGTTGACGCATTTGTAAGGTATGGATTAAGCATAACTGAGTTGCCTAAAAACACATACACTTTATCGTTTAAAGTAATGGTGGGATTGGGATTTACAACAATATTATTAATGTTATAAATGCTATCGCAACCTTGCACAGATTTAACGGTATCGCTGAAACTTGTTGATGTGGTATAATTAATATTCTTATAAACAACGCTGTTGCAACCAGTGTAATTGGTAGATTTTGTTGAAGCAATGAGAGGTGTTATATTGATTTTTACAATCAAATAAACACTATCACAGCCTTGTGCGGATTTGGTGGTATCTTTTATTGTAGTTGAAATATTATAATTTACACCATTATAATTTACACCATTGCAACCAACAAGGTTTATCGTCTGCGTTGTAGCATTCATAGGCGTTATAGCAATATTTACTGTTTTATAAATGCTGTCACAACCTTGCACAGATTTGGTGGTATCTTTTAAAACAGTTGAGGTAGTATAGTTAATTCCACCATAATTTACAACACTACAACTTGATAAATTAATTGTCTGTGTTGTGGCATTAACAGGCGTTACAACAATATTAACAACATTGTAAATGCTATCGCAGCCTTGTGTAGATTTAGTGGTATCTTTTAAAATAGTTGAAGCATTGTAAGTAATGCCTTTATAAATAATGCTTTTGCAATCTGATAAATTCTTGGTGTTTGTTGTGGCTACTATTGGTGTATATGGATTTAATGTTAAACTCAATGCAGCAGAAATGCAACCAGTGTTATTATCCATAGCAGTAATTGAATATGCACCTGATGGATAGTTGGCAAATGTGGTATCTATAAAAGAAATAGCACCTGCATTAATGTAATAAGAATAGTTATTGCCGTGTGGAGATGATATAATAAATGTGCCTAATGGATTACTACAACTTGGCTGCACAGTTACATAACCTGTGGGTGTAGGAACAGCAGATGCAGCAGTATCTACTATCAAACTTAGCGATGCTGAAATGCAACCTGTATTACTATCCTTAGCACTCACTAAGTATGTTGCAGGTGCAAGACCAGCAAAGATTGTAGAGCTTTGAAAGTTAGTGCCATCAACACTATAAAGATAATTTGTTCCTACAGGATTGGTTACAACTATTGTTCCTGTGGGATTGCTGCAATTAGGTTGCACAGTTACACTAGCTATTGGCTTTGCAGGTGATGCATTTACAGTTATGTTAGCAATATTGTAAACACTATCGCAACCCTGAACAGTTTTTAAAGTATCTTTTATAGTAGTAGATGAAGTGTAGGTGATGCCTTTATAAATAATATTATCGCAGCTTTTAAGATTAACAGTATTGCTAGTAGCAGTAGGGCTGATAACAATGTTTACAGTATTATAAACACTATCGCAGCCTTGATAGCTTTTAAGCGTATCTTTTAGAATTGTTGATGTTGTGTAGGTGTTGCCTTTATAAATAATGCTGTTGCAATCGCTTAAATTGATTGTATCTTTAGTTGCAGTTCTGCGTACGTTGGCAATGAAGTTGCCATCGGCAGCTGGGTGAACTCCAACATTGATAGTTGATACCACCTGATTATTAAAACTATTAATAACACTCACAGAATTACTTGAAAAGTTAGCAACATAGACCATTAAACCATCTTGACTTATACTTATTCCATTAGGAAAAAAACCAACGACAATTGTTGCTACTACTGAATTAGTGTTGGTATTTATGACACTTATCGTGTTACTAGCTGCATTACTTACATATAACTTTAGTCCACTTCTGTCTATAGATATACCTAATGGAGAATTAGCAACAGGTATTGTTGTTATTATTGTATTGTTAATAGTATTTATAACACTTACTGAATTACTACCTTCATTGCATACATATACTTTCAGTCCATCTGGACTTACATTTACCCCTTGTGGGCTAGCTCCAACAGGAATTGTTGCTATAACAGTAACGTTAGAGGTGTTGACAACACTTATGGTGTTACTTCCATAATTGGTTACATACAACCTTCCTCCATCTGGGCTTATTGCAATTCCTTCAGGATTTGTACCAACAGGTATTGTTCCAATAACACTATTTGTTGTAGTGCTAATAACATTTATCGTATTACTTCCCCAGTTAGTAACATATGCTTTTAGTCCATCTGGGCTTATTATTATTCCAACAGGTTTCAGCCCCACAACTATTGTTGAAACAACTGTATTGTTCAACGTATTTATTACACTTACATCATTACTTTTATAATTACTAATATAAACTGATTTTCCATTAGGGGTAACACTTACGCCTACAGGTTGCAGTCCCACAGCTATTGTTGCTATAACAACATTAGTCAACGTATTGATTACACTTACATCATTACTGACCGTGTTCGTTATATACGCATACGCTGTTCTCATTCCCACAGTAATATGTGCAACATTATAAACACTATCGCAGCCTTGTATAGCTTTTAGGGTATCTCTTATGGTTGTATCATTTACATAAGTATTGCCTTTATATATCACACTATTGCAATCAAATAAATTAATGTTATTAGTAATTGCAGGTGGGTTTACATTCAACACCAATGTTACTGCACTATCGCAACCTGCATTGCTTGTAACGTTTAGCACTTGCGAGCCAGCAGCATTAAACACTACACCATACCAAGTGTATGGTAAATCTGCAGCACAAATAGTTTGGGTTGCTGTAGTTTTTATGGTATCTGTAACAGTTAATACAAGTGTTGCAGCACTATCGCAACCTGCACTACTTATTAAACCTTTTTTTGTTTGTGTGCCAGCACTATTAAATGTTAATCCATTCCACGTGAATGGCAATTGGCTGGTACAAGTTGCTTGGTTGGTTGTAGATTTTATGGTATCTGTAACAATAAGTTTTGTGGGTAAAGATGTTTTGCTGCAACCTGCAACTGTGGTTGTAGTAACAGTATAGTTGCCTGCTACATTTGTAGTAAAGTTTTTACTAATAGCTCCTATAATGTTTGTACCATTTAGCTTCCATTGGTTTCCTGTTGTTGCAGAGCTTGTTAATGTAATGTTGCTACCTGTGCAAATGGTGCTACTATCTTTTGGATTAATAGTTGGCACAGCAGGGTAGGCATTTACACCTACAACAATAGTATCTCTACTACTCTCACAACCTGTTGAAGTATCAAATGCACTTACATAGTAATTTGTTGTTCCAATTGTTGAAGAAGAAATAGCAGGAGTAGGCGAGCCATAACTATTGCCATT
This sequence comes from Chitinophagaceae bacterium, assembly GCA_025363075.1. GTDB lineage: Bacteria > Bacteroidota > Bacteroidia > Chitinophagales > Chitinophagaceae > CAIVPM01. The sequence goes on from JANYEP010000274.1 coordinate 7,429, forward strand.
TACTGCTTGTGTGTACCAACGTAAAGTATCTTTTACAGAGCTTACGGTTGGCATTATAAAATTGATAGCATCGCCCTGGCAAATGTTGAAAGGGCTTGTTGCAATTGGTTTTGAAGGTGCTGTGGCACTTTGTGTTTCTGCAATGCTTGCAGCATCATTTACTGCAAAAGGCAAGGTGCAGGTAATGGTAGTTGATTGTATTTTATTTGTCATATCAACAGAAAAAATATCTGTTGTACTGCCATTGGTACTAAGTGCATAAGCAGCATTGCTACTGCAAGGCACAGTAACACTTGCAAAACCAAACACGCTTGTACCTGCATTAAAATTCATATATAAAGTGCTTGCACTAACATTTGAAAGATTAACCTGTACTAAAGCATTGTTGCCCCCACTCACCTTAACTGCTTCATATAAATTTCCCTGATAAAATAATAAATCACCACCAATTGTCCACGATGAATTGATAGAACCCAATGTGGCAAAGGCATTGGTGCTTGGATTGTATGATTCAATAACGCTGCCAGTTGCTGCATAAACAATGCCTCCTGGTCCAACTGTCATTCCATATATTTTTAATGGCGTTGAAAATTTGCCAAGTTTTGTGCAAGTATTTGAAGTGCCAGTAGCAGTTAAGGTATTGCTATACAAAAATCCTTGATTATCTACAATGTAAATGGTTGTTCCATCAAGTGCAATAGACAATGGACTTCCTGTAAAGTTGTTACATAAATTTAATGGAGTATTTGTGCAGCCACTTGCACCAATAGTAACTTTTGTAAGTTGCCCACCACTATTAATGGTAATGAAAGTAGCATTTTGAGCTTTTGCAAAAAAGTGAATTGACAATAAAAAAAGAAACGCTACAATTTTATTCATACCTGAGTTAAGTATTGTGTATTACAAAAGTACTTGCAAAGTTACCTTGTGGCAAGTAATAAATAGAATGTGCTTAATTAATAAAACATTAATTGTAAACAATGTGTTATTCAAAATTTATTATACCAAAGCAGCTATTTGTTACATTTTATTGAACTCAGACAGTTTAATAATTTGGAATAATGTTGCTTTTGTCCATTGCTAAGGTTTAGCAAAGCGTGAACAAAATTTTTTACACCATACACCAATTTCCCTTAGGTTTGTTGCCATTACAAAATAATTGAATTATGAAGTTTATTGTATCATCTTCTCTCCTTTCAAAACAACTTGGACAAATTAATGGCGTTATCAATGCCAATACTGTTTTGCCCATTTTGGAAGATTTTCTTTTTGAGATAAAAGATAAAAAATTAAGCGTTACTGCAACCGATTTAGAAACAGTAATGAAAGTGCAACTTGAGGTAGAAAGTAAGGTTGATGGAAGGGTTTGCATTCCTCACAAAGTATTGAGCGATTATTTAAAAAACATTCCAGATCAACCATTGACTTTTAGCATTGATAAAAACTTTGGAATAGATATTACCAGCGATAACGGTAAATATAAAATTATGGGCGAAAACCCCGATAATTTTCCTAAAGAACCAGCAAGTGACGATGCAAATAGTTTCACAATGCCAAGCACAGCAATGGTTTCAGCAATCAACAAAACCTTGTTTGCTGTAAGCAACGATGATTTGCGTCCTGCAATGACAGGTGTGTTTTTTGAGCTTTCTAAAAAGCATATTCAATTTGTTTCTACAGATGCACACAAGTTGGTAAAATATATTAGAACAGATGCAAAAGCTACAAAGGATGATTCATTTATTGTGCCTCGCAAACCATTGAATTTATTAAAAAATTCTTTGCCAGACAATGATGATGAATTAACCATTAGCTACAACAGCAATCACCTGTTTGTAACGCATCCAAACATCCAATTGATTTGCAGATTAATTGATGCACGTTTTCCAGATTACAAAGTTGTTATTCCTGCTGATAATCCTTATAAATTGATTTTAAATAAATCAGATTTTCAAGGTGCATTGCGTAGGGTAAATGTATTTGCAAATAAAAGTACCAACCAAGTTGCATTAACCATTAGTGGTAGCGAATTGCAAATGGCTGCACAAGATGTTGACTTTAGTTTTGAAGGAAATGAAAGAATGAGTTGCCAGTTTGATGGTAGCGATTTACAAATTGCCTTTAACGCAAAATTTTTAATTGAAATGTTGAGTGCCGTTGATACCAGTGAAATCTCTATTGAACTCTCAACGCCAACAAGAGCAGGCATTATGAAGCCATCTGAACAAGGAGAAAACGAAGAATTACTAATGTTGGTAATGCCTTTAATGTTGAATAATTAAAATAAAATTTATTGCAAAAAGCCCAAACATTTAGTTTGGGCTTTTTAATTTTTACAAATGGAATTTATACCAATTAGAAGCTACGATAATTATATCAAAGCCAATTTAGTTATATCAAAACTATTGGGAGAAAATATAAATTGCTATTTGAAAGATGAAAACATATCAACCATTTTTCCTGTGATTGGTAATGCAATTGGAGGAATAAAAATTTGTGTTGCAGAAGACGATGTAGCAAAAGCAAAGGAACTGTTATTGCAGTTTGAAGAAGAGGAAAAAATTACTTGCCCAAATTGTGGAAGTAGAAATGTTTTTTACGAAGTTGAAAATCGTAATGTTTCAAACTGGATACTTGCGATTGCAAGTTGGTTCTTGGCTTCTTATGCCTTAAAAGGAAAAGAGGTTTATCATTGCTACACTTGCGATTACAAATTTGATAAACTTTCTGATATTGAATAATTCATTGTATTGTTTTATTAAGAATCATAAAAGAGATTGTTTGAATTTATTTTCAGCAGTCTCTTTTTATTTTATCAACAATATTATTATTTTAACCACAACCAACCTTTTAGAGCAACTGTGAGGTATAAAGAAGTGTTACCTTGAATTAAAATTTTAATTACTTTTACTGCAATGAAGAAGTTATACCTTATATTTTTTTTATTATGTGCCTTAATTAGCACAAACATTTTTTCTCAAATAACAGTTACCACAGGGCAAACAGCAAATCAACTTGCACAAAAATTGGTTGGTAGTGGTATTACAATTTCTGGTGCAACATTAATAAGCACAGCAACACAGTGTGGAAAGTTTACAGCAACAGCCAATGCATTTCCTTTTACAGATGGCATTGTTTTAACCTCTGGTGTTGCTAAAACTAATGGTTCAACAAGAGGTGTTAATGGACCCAATCAACCAAGTGTTGTGGATAATCCACTTGGAACAGCAGGTGATACATGGCTTGATTTATTAATGCCACCACCGCAACCTGGTAATTCGCCAACTACTACTCAAGATGCTTGTGTACTCGAATTTGATTTAATACCAAATGGAGATAGTATTTTCTTCAATTACATTTTTTCTTCTGAAGAGTATAATGGATTTGTGTGTAATAAGTACAATGATGTATTTGGTTTCAAACTTTCAGGTTTTGGCATAATTGGTTATAAAAATATCGCTCTTGTCCCTAATCAATCAACCAATATACCAGTTTCAGTAAATAGTGTGAACAATGGTATTCCAAGTAGTGGTAATCCTCTTGATTACCAGAATAATTGTCAAGCAACGGGCGTAGGAGCCCCATTCCCAGCATATTATCACGATAATACTGGTAATGCTTATATGGCACACAAGGGCAGAACAGTAGTATTGACAGCAAAAGCAAAAGTAACACGTTGTAAAAAATATCATCTAAAGATTGCAATCGCTGATGCAGGAGATGATCGATATGACAGTGGTGTTTTTTTAGAAGCGGGTAGTTTAAAATCTACAGCTCCTGCGTCTTTAAGCATTACTAATGCATATATAGACACTAACAAACAAACTTTGGTTGAAAGATGTCATCCATTGGGATATGTAAAAGTAAATCGAAACATAAAAGTTGATACTACTACTGCACTTACACTCAACTTTACCTATGCTGGTACTGCAACTTATGGTGTGGACTACACAGCAACTAATACAATTACTTTTCCTGCATATAAAACAGTAGATTCTTTTGCTATAAATGTTATTGATGATGGTGTTGGTGATGACAATGAAACCATACTTATCAAAATGCAACAAGCTGGTTGTACCAGTGGTTTTGCAGATAGCATTCCATTAAAAATTATTGAACATTGGACTACAACTATCAATTCAAATGTAGCTTCTTGCTCTGGTGCAGGTGCAGCTTTAAAATCGCTTTATGGCGACTCTACCAGCACAACTTTTTTATGGAGTAATGGTGATACAAGTGCTATTACTCATCCTAATTCTTCTGGGCAATATACTTGTGTGGCTACCAATAAAACTACCTGCTACGAAAAAGACACATTTAACGTAGTTATTGATAATTTCAAAGTTACCAATATTCCAAAAAATTACACGACTTGCAGTACAGATTCTGTTGTATTAACCTACACAGCAAATCAGCCAAGCACAAGCCACACCTGGAGTACAGGCAATTCTGTGGATAGTATTATCAAGGTAAATACTACTGGCAATTATGTAATGACATGTATTTCACAAAGTGGTTGTGTGGCATCAGATACTAGCTTTATAAAATACATTGGCAACCCAGTTTTAACACTTCCTCCAACAGCTACTTTTTGTAGCGGTGATAGTGTTTTGCTTACAGCATCAACCGATTTAGGATTAAAATATTTATGGAGTAATGGTGATACTACAAATGCAATTTGGGTAAAAAATTCAGGGACTTATTCTGTAATAGCACAAGCAAATGGTTGCACTGCCAATGACACAATAGTTGTAACTGCTAAACCAAATCCTGTGGTTAATTTACCTGAAAATGTTGCTAAGTGTAAAGGCGATACTGTGTGGCTAAATGCAAGCACTTTAACTGGTAGTGTTTACACCTGGAATAATGGTGCAAACACAGATTCTATTGCTGTAACAACAAGTGGTCAATACATTGTTGATGTTAACTTAAATGGATGTTATGCTCACGATACATCCAACGTTATTTTGTATAACATACCAGTATTAACATTGCCTGCAACAGTCAATTTTTGTGCAGGCGATAGTGCTTTGTTAAATGCTACAACCTTTGCTGGAACAAGCTATTTGTGGAGTACAAATGATACTGCTTCAAGCATCATTGTTAAAACAAATGGAACTTATTTTGTAAAGGCAACATTAGGTGTGTGTAGTGCCTACAATACAACTGTAGTAAGTGTTACACAATTTCCCATATTAAATTTACCTATCAATGTTTCAAGTTGTGCAGGTGATAGTGTTTTGCTTGATGCAACAAATCCAACAGGTACAATTTATACTTGGAGCAGCGGTGAAAGCACACCAAAAATTTGGATAAAAAAAACTAATATTTATATTGTAACTGCTAGCTTGAATGGATGTGCAACAAATGATACAACTGTTGCTATATTTAATAAAACCCCTATACTAAATCTTCCATCAATAGTTAATATTTGTGCAGGAGATAGTGCATTATTAAATGCCACAACTTATGCAGGAACAAGCTACTTATGGAATACAAATGATACAACATCAAGCATTGTAGTAAAAGCAAATGGAACTTATTTTGTGAAAGCAACATTGGGTGTGTGTAATGCCTACGATACAACAATAGTAAGCGTTACACAATATCAGCCATTAAATTTACCTGCTACTATTTCTGCCTGCAAAGGCGGTAGTTTTTTATTGAATGCTACAAGTGCAACAGGCACAATTTATAGCTGGAGCAATGGAGCAAACACGCCAACTATTTTAATAAAAAATACTGGAACATATATTGTAAAAGTTGATTTGAATGGATGCTCAACAAGAGATACAACTATTGCTGTTTTCAACAACACTCCTATTTTAAATTTACCTGCTACAAAAAATATTTGTGCGGGCGATAGCACCATATTAAACGCTACAAGTTTTGCAGGAACAAGTTATTTATGGAATACCAATGAAACAACACCAACAATAACTGTTAAAACAAATGGAACTTATTCTGTAGTAGCAACACTTGGTGTGTGTAGTGCCTACGATACAACAGTGGTAAGCGTTACACAATATCCAACATTAAATTTACAAACAAGTGTTTCAAGTTGCTTAGGTGATAGTGTAATGCTTGATGCAACGAATCCAGTAGGCACAATTTATCACTGGAACAATGGTGCAACAACACCAATATTATGGATAAAAAATAGTGGCAATTATATCGTAACTGCAAGTTTAAATGGATGCTCAACTAAAGATACAACTGTTGCCATTTTCAATAAAACCCCAATACTAAATTTACCTAAATCAAAAAATATTTGTGAGGGTGATAGTGCGTTATTAAATGCAACAAGTTACGTTGGTACAAATTATTTATGGAGTACAGGTGAAACAACTCCATTTATTTATGCAAAAAACAATAACATTTATTTAGTAAAAGCTACGCTTGGTGTTTGCACTGCTTACGACTCAACAATATTAAACGTTACACAATACCAAAAACTAAACTTACCCCCTATTGTTATAAGCTGTGTAGGTGATAGTGTTCTTTTAGATGCCACCAGTGTAGCAGGAACAGTTTATTCGTGGAGTAATGGTTTAACCACTTCAACTGTTTGGGTAAATACTCCAGGAAGTTATAGAGTAACAGCAAGTATAAATGGTTGCCCAACAAAAGACACCTCAACTGTTATTTTTAATCTACCACCAATTGTGAGTGTTCAGCCACCAACAGCATTCTTTTGCGATGGCGATAGCGTTCTATTAACTGCCACGAGTAGCAGTCCATCAAGTCATTTTTTATGGAATACCAATGACCCTACAAATACACTTTTAGTAAAAGTTTCTGGTGAATATTTAGTGGATGTAAAAGCTGATGGATGCACTACAAGAGGCAAAGCTGTTGTTACTGTTTATCCAATACCAACAGTAGATGCAGGTAAGGATTTGTTCATACCACAAACAAATAATCAAACAAGTTTCAAGGCTATTGCAAGCAGTGATGTTGTTAGTTTTTTATGGACACCTTCATTCAATTTAAGTGACAGTACTGCATTGCAACCTACTATTTTAAATCCAGCAGATACAGTTTATAAATTAGTAGTATCAAATGGTCATTGTACAAACTTTGATTCAGTTAAAGTAATTGTATTAGGCAACTTCAAAATACCAAATGTTTTTTCTCCAAATGGTGATGGCATCAATGATACTTGGGAAATAAAAGGATTGGGAAATTATCCAAATGTTGAAGTACATATTTTCGACAGATATGGACGAGTAGTATTTACTCAAGGCAACTATCATAAAGCATGGGATGGAACTTATGAAGGAATGGGAAAACCTGTTGCAGTTGGAACTTATTACTACATCATTGATGCAAAACAAGGACGACCAGTACTAAGCGGAAGTATTACAGTATTGCGATAAAATTGATATACGATATTTACAAAAAATCCCACAATTTTAATTGTGGGATTTTTTTATTTTTAGCTAAATGCTTCCTTCACTCTTTCAAAGAAACTCTTGTCTCTTTTATCAGGTTTGGGTTTAAAATTTTCGCTGTTGTTTAATTTTTCAAGCATTACTTTTTCATCATTACTAAAATGCTGCGGTGTCCACACGTTTACATAAATCATTTGATCTCCCCTTGCATAGCCTTGCACTTCTGGGAATCCTTTGCCTTTTAAACGAAGTATTTTTCCACTTTGTGTACCAGCAGGAATTTTTACTTTTGCTCTGCCTGAAATTGTTGGCACTTCTACCTCGCAACCAAAAACAACATCAGGAAAAGAGAGATACAAATCGTAAGCAACATTCAATCCATCGCGTTGCAATTCTGGGTGTTGTTCTTCTTCTATTTGAATAATTAAATCTCCAGGATAACCACCACGTTCGCCAGCATTTCCTTTGCCACTCATACTCAATTGCATTCCTTCGGCAACTCCAGCAGGAATTTCAATGTTTATCATTTCTTCGCCAAACATTCTTCCATCGCCTTTGCAAGCACCACATTTTGCAGTAATTGTAGAGCCTTCGCCATTACAACTTGGGCAAGTTGTAACTGTTTGCATTTGACCCAAAAAAGTATTTTGAACCCTGCGAACTTGACCACTTCCACCACAAGTATTACATTTTTGAAAACTGCCTTTATCTTTTGCACCATTGCCACTACAAGTGGTACAACCAACATATTTTTTTACTTTTACTTGCTTGGTAATACCAGTTGCAATTTCAGCAAAGTTTAGTTTTATTTTAATGCGTAAATTACTGCCTCTTTGCCCTGTTGATTGTGAAGAAGCACGTCTTCCACCACCTCCACCAAAGAAGCTACTGCCGAAACCACTGTCTCCAAAAATATCTCCAAATTGACTGAAAATATCTTCCATATTGGAGTTATGAAAGCCACCACCACCACTTGCACCTTGAAAAGCTTGATGCCCATACCTATCGTACTTGGCTTTCTTATCAGCATCACTCAATACTTCATAAGCTTCTGCTGCTTCTTTAAATTTTTCTTCAGATGCTTTATCACCAGGATTTCTATCTGGGTGATATTGCATTGCAGTTTTGCGATAAGCTTTTTTTATTTCATCGGCAGATGAAGATTTGCTAACGCCCAATATTTCGTAATAATCTTTTTTCATACCCCTATCCCCTAAAGGGGAAAAATTTAATATTTAATAATTATTTTGTTTCATCGTTCCCCTTTAGGGGTTAGGGGCTTTTAGTTGCCTACCACCACTTTTGCGAATCTAATTAATTTATCGTTTAAGTAATATCCTCTTTGCACCTCATCCAACACCTTACCTTTTTGTTTTGTTGTTGGTGCAGGAATTTCAGTAATGGCTTCGTGTTTTTCAACATCAAAATCTGTGTTAATACTTTCTAAAACCTTTACACCTTTTGAGTAAAGTGTCGTTCTTATTTTGTTAAATACAAGTTGAATTCCTTCCTTTTGAACTGTAATATCATCGCTTGTTTGCAATTGTTTTTCTGCACGATCAACATCATCCAAAACATCCAACAAAGAAACAATCACATCTTTTCCTGCGGTTTGAATGAGCTCCATTCTTTCTTTAGCAGTACGGCGTTTATAGTTTTCAAATTCTGCCATTAGGCGTAGAAACTTATCTTTTTGTTCTGTTATTTCTGCTTGTAGTTTGTCTATTTCGCTTTCACTGACAGGTTCGTTCAAATGCGTTGTTCCTGCTGCATTTTCGTCAGTAGTAAAATTTATGTCAGTAGTTTCTGGTACATTTTCTACAATTTCATTCTCTTGCATAGCTTATTTTAATTGTTTAGCTATGTTTGTCAATTTTTTTGCCAAGCAAATAAAGTAGATAAATTGGCAGGAAGTATAGGTTTGCTATTACAATATAGTGCATCATTCTGAAGTTAAGTTTAACTACTTCTTCAAAATTTCCAACACAGTTCCCAATAAAACATTTGTGCCCAAGGCTAAATCTTCGTAAGATGAGTATTCTAAAGGATTGTGGCTGATGCCATCTTTACTGCGAATGAAAATCATTCCATAATCTGTGGCATAAGACAATGGCAAAGAATCGTGAAAAGGGCCACTCATTAATTCGGGTGCATCAAGGTTTAAAGCCTTGCATTCGTTATGAATAATTTCTTTAATCCAATCTGCACAATAACGAGGTTCGCTATTGGTATCTTCAGAAATTTCGTAAGCCAGTTGATGTTTTTTAGCAATCTCATTTATTTTATTTCGAAGTTGTTGTTCGTATTTATTCCTACGTTCCAAATCAATATCACGTAAATCAATCGTCATTGTAATTTCTTCTGCAATAATATTTCTGCTTGCAGGAAAAACATTTAAAGTGCCTACAGTTCCTACAGTTGGTGCAAATGGAACTTGTGTTGCTATTTGATTAAGAGCTACAATAATTTCTGCAGCACCCAGCATTGCATCTTTACGCAAATGCATTGGCACACTGCCTGCGTGACCTGCCATTCCTTTTAATTTCAAGGTCCACCACAATGGGCCTGAAATGCCTGATACCACAGCAATTGGCTTATTGGCAACATCCAAAACAGGACCTTGTTCAATATGCAATTCAAGAAAACAAAAAATGCTGCCTGGTTTGTATTCGTCCTCTTTGAATTTGGTAATATCACAACCAAAATCTTTTAAAGCTTGTTCACGTGTAATACCATCTTTATCTTTTCTTGCCAAATCTCCTTCTTCCAATTTTCCTAAAATTCCTTTACTACCAAACAAGCCTTTATTAAAACGCCAACCTTCTTCATCAGCAAAAGAAATTATTTCGATAGAGCGATTTGGGGTGATATTATTTTTTTTTAAAGTAGTTGCAACTTCAATGGCACTAAGCACTCCAGCCACACCATCAAACCTGCCACCATAAGGTTGAGAGTCTAAATGAGAGCCCATCATTAACACAGGCAATGAAGCATCTTTACCTTCCAAACGACCAATCAAATTTCCAAAATTATCAATCTTGGTTTTCATTCCTGCTTCTTGCATCCACGATGCAGCCAATTCAAAAGCTTTCTTTTCATCTGGTGAATGTGCAGGACGATTAGTGCCTGTTTCTCCAATTTTACCAATAAGGCTCATTGCCTCAAAGTGTTGCTGTAAGCGGGTTGGATTGATTTGCATTTTGAATGATAAATTTTGAATGTTGAATTATTCTTATGAAATATGAAAAAGCCATTTTCCGACATCCCATAAAAATCTTCCAAACATTCCTACTGTAACAGAATATAGAACAGTTTTATGTGTTATGGATTTGTCATTTTTATTTTTAAATTCAATCATTGGATAGACCCATCGAAAATAATGGAACAAAATTCTAATTGATAACAAACTAAATAGAAAGAGATAAATAAATACTGCATTTATAAGAAATGAGTTGTTAATAAATGTGTTGTTAATAAAGTTTGAAAATCTAAAGCAAACCCAAAAAGAAAATGGCATACCTAATAACCAAACAACAATATCATATGTACTTACCTTGTGAACAAATTTTAATTTTTTATTGAGGAAAAACCTATCTAATTCACTATATACACCATTTACCCAAGTTGAATCATATCCTTCAACTTTAAAGTAAGAGTTGTTCGGTGTTTTATCATTTAGCTGAATCGAAAAGTCAAAAACTTTTGGTTTAGAAAAGTCAATAAAGAGTTGGAAAAAATTTCTTGGATGGTAATTAAATTGTGAAACGTAAGGAACTTCACTATTAACATAAACAGATTTAATTTTTTCAGGAAAGATGTCTGCATTAAACACCTCATCAATCGAGCCAAATAAATCTTCTCCTTTTGTACCCTTAATTGTCAATTTCAACAAACTACATTTGCTCAATTCCTCTTTGGCTGCATCAATATTTTTTAAATCATCTAAAGTTTCAATAAAAGTGCTTTCGAGTACTTTAGCTTCTGTTGCTTTTGTTTGTAAAACGTTCATTATTTTTTGAAGCTCAATTTTTTCTAAGTTCAAAGAATTAATTGGTTTTTCAAGTTCAATTCTTAAAATATTATTATTCACGATAAGGTACTTTTATTGTTTTAAAATGAAGAAACTATGCCAACAAAACATCAGAAGGAATACTAAATTCTTTATGAAACATTTTTGCTAATTCCAAAGTCAATGGTTTTCGTTTATTAAGCAATGCTGAGATATAACCTTTTGTTCCAACTTTATCAATTAGGTCTTTGCTTTTCATTCCCCTTTCCTGCATTTTAAGTTTAATGGCTTCTATTGGATCTGGTGTGGGAATTGAGTAGTGTTTGTTTTCATATTCTTTCACTAACAACAAAGCTACTTTAAGCTTTTCGCCTTGTGGTGTATTGGGTTTTACTTTTTTATCAAACATTCCATCAACCCAATCCAAGTATTGCTGATACTGCTTTTTGCTTGTTATTATTTTTAGTTCCATAATTATTTCTTTTTAAATTGAATTTTAGTTACATCAATTTTATCATATTCTGTATGTGTACCAAACCATTTTATTTGAATGGCTTTAAATTCAAAAACTATCCTTACAACTAACCTGTATTTATTACCCATAATATTGAATACAACCCTATCATCTGCTACCAAACTTGCATTACCATACACTTTTTTTAACTCGTTAAAGTTTTTAAAGTCGCAAGTCAGCAACTCGTGATACCAAGCATATAAAGCTGTTGCAGCTTCAGGGTACTTTTTACAATAATCCAATAAAGTTTTGCGAGTTATAATATTAAACACAATTCAAAAATATAAAAAGTTTTCCAATGGAAAACTTTTTATTGAAAAAATATTGTTAGAAAACGTAAGAAAAGTTCAATAGAATTACAAAACTTCAATGGTGCTAACGCCACTATAGTTCAATAGTAGCACTAATGCTTGGACAATATAAAAATAAAAATTGCGAAGCAAATAAAAAAATTAATGATCATTCAAAGCCCTGCCTTCTGCCTGCCACATTTTCCAATTAATATAATCTGGTGCCACACGATGTTCTTCCATTGTAATACATTCTGCAACTGGGCAAACTAATTTACACAAATTGCAACCCACACATTCATCTTCTTTTATGGTGTAAGTATTGTAAGGATTTCCTTGTTGAATATTGATGGATTGATGCGAAGTATCTTCACAAGCAATATAGCATAAACCACAATGAATACAGGCATCTTGATTGATTTTGGCTATATGATGATAGTTGATGTCGAGGTCTTCCCAATGTGTTATTTTTTCTACAGATTTACCAATAAAATCGTTGATAGTTTTGAAACCTTTTTCATCCATCCAGTTACTCATTCCTTCACACATATCTTCAACAATTCTAAAACCGTGTTTCATAGCTGCTGTACACACTTGCACACTTGTAGCACCCAACAACATAAATTCAACGGCATCTTTCCAGGTGCTGATACCACCAATGCCAGAAATTGGCACTTTAGACGTTAACTCATCTTGCGAAATAGTAGTTAAAAATTTAAGGGCAATAGGTTTTACTGCAGGACCACAATAACCACCAAAAACAGATTTTCCTGCAACATAAGGATTGGGTACAAGCGTGTCTAAATCAATGCCAGTAACACTTTGAATGGTGTTGATTAAACTTAAAGCATTCGTTCCACCTTCAACAGCAGCACGACCTGTTGGCACAACACTATGCACATTGGGTGTAAGTTTAGTGATGACAGGAATGGTTGCTTTTTCCATCACCCACTCCACTACCATTTTAGCAATATGTGGATCTTGACCAACAGCAGCACCCATTCCACGTTCTGTCATACCGTGTGGACAACCAAAGTTGAGTTCAAAACCCATAGCACCAGCATCTTCACATTTCTTAATCAGTTCGTGCCACGACTCCCTATTATTGTCTGCCATCAATGAAACAATCATTGCACGGTCAGGAAACAACTTAACAACTTCTGTAATTTCCTTGAGGTTGATATCAAGTGGTCTGTCACTAATAAGTTCAATATTATTAAAGCCCATTATACGGCTGCCGTGATAATCCACAGCACTGTAACGCGATGAAACGTTCTTGACTTGTGAGCCCAATGTTTTCCATACAACGCCACCCCAGCCTGCTTCATAGGCACGTAGTACATTTATTTTTTTATCGGTTGGCGGTGCACTTGCTAACCAAAAAGGATTAGGTGATTTAATGCCGAGGAAGTTTGTTTCTAAAGATGCCATTATGAATTATTTTAAATTTTAGTTAATTGTTTATGTTGAAAGTCATTAATTGTTCAACATAAATTTTAGTATAGCACTCGCTCCATCTTTACCAGCTTGAACAGCATCCACAACCTCTTTTCCTCCATTCACACAATCGCCACCAGCAAACACTTTATCAATATTGGTAACATTATTTACAATGTTTATTTTGCCCCTGTTATTATTAATTCCATAAGAAGAAACCAATTGTTCAAAAGGGTTTTGACCAGTTGCTTTAATTACCATATCAACATCAAGCGTAACAGTTTCTCCTGTTGCAATAGGTGCAGGTTTTCCCTTGGCATCAGGCTCTCCCAACTTCATCACATCACAAACCAATGCTTTTACTTTTCCATTTTTACCAACAATTTCTTTTGGTGCAGCCAACCATAAAGTAGCACAGCCATCCAATCTTGCAATGTCCAATTCGTGTTGTGTACAATTCTTTTCAGCTTCTGTTCTACGATATACCATCGTTACTTCATTTGACCCTAACCGTTTGGCTTGTGTGGCAGCATCAATTGCTGTCATACCCATTCCAATTACAGCAACTCTATCTCCAACTTTTATAGAAGAATATCCTTTATCTCTAAGATTATAAATAAACTCAATCGCATCTTCAACACCTTCTAAATTTTCCCCAGGAATATTTAATTTATTTGCCAAACCCACGCCAATAGAGAGATACACGGCATCATAATTTCTTTGCAATTCTTCCAATGAAATATTCTTACCTAACTCTTGATTGTATTTTACATCAATACCACCAACACCTAAAATATAATTTACTTCATCTTCACAAAACTGTGGCGTTACTTTATAAGCAGCAATTCCATAAGTCATTAAACCACCGCCTTTGCTTTCCTTTTCATAAATCGTTACATCAACGCCTTCTATAGAAAGAACGTGAGCACAACTTAATCCAGCAGGTCCAGCACCAACAATGGCTACTTTTTTGCCAGTTGATTGTTTGCGTTCAAACAACTGCCAGTTATTTTTCATTGCAATTTCCGTAGAATAGCGTTGCAGCTTGGCAATATGAATTGGCGTTTCATCCATATTGTTATACACACAAGCACCTTCACAAAGTTTCTCTACAGGGCAAACCTTGCTACAGCCTGCACCCATTATGTTTGATTGAAAAATAGTATGTGCTGAGCCTTTAATATTATCAGTTGTAATTTGCTTAATAAACTTTGGAATATTGATGCTCGTTGGACACAACTTGGTGCAAGGTGCATCGTAGCAAAACAAGCAACGATTGGCTTCTGTTAATGCTGCATCCGTAGTTTCAAAAGGTGGATGAATATCTGCAAAGTTTTGCTGGTATTGAGTTTCAGTTAGTCTGTTGTTTTGTATCATATATTTATTTTTTACGCAAAGCAACATAAGAAGCAAAGGAAAATTTTTGTAGCTTATGCACCTTTGCCACTTTGCGGGTGTTTTATAATTTA
Source organism: Chitinophagaceae bacterium (assembly GCA_025363075.1). GTDB lineage: Bacteria > Bacteroidota > Bacteroidia > Chitinophagales > Chitinophagaceae > CAIVPM01. The sequence continues at coordinate 22,542 of JANYEP010000274.1, forward strand.
GTTATTTCATTATACGTTTCAGGCCTTCTATCCCTAAAGAATTGCCATTTACTTCTTATCTGTTCAATCAGGTCTAAATCAAATTCTGCAACCAGCAATTCATCATTGTCTTCACTCGCTTCTTTTATAATTTGTCCTAATGGATTTACAAAATAGGATGTGCCATAAAACTTGCCCAAATTCCAGGGCTTTTCACTTCCCACACGATTGATGCAACCCATAAAATAACCATTGGCTACAGCGTGTGCAGGTTGTTCTAACTTCCATAAATATTGAGATTGACCAACAGTTGTTGCACTTGGATTATAGACAATTTCAGCACCATTTAAACCCAAACATCTTGCACCATCAGGAAAATGTCTGTCATAACAAATATACACACCAACCTTTGCATATTTCGTCTGAAACACAGGATAGCCAAGGTTTCCAGGCTTAAAGAAATATTTTTCCCAAAAGCCACCAGTATGTGGAATATGGTTTTTTCTATACTTGCCAAGGTATGTTCCATCAGCATCAATAACTGCAGCAGTGTTGTATAAAACGCCAGCCTGTTCCTTCTCATACATTGGCACAACAATCACCATCTGATACTTCTTTGCATATTCCTGCATTCGCTCAATCGTAGGCCCAGGAACAGTTTCAGCACTTGCATACCAAGCAGCATCTTGTCCAGGACAGAAATATGGCGTATTAAAAATTTCCTGAAAACAAAGAATCTGCACCCCTTGCCTGCCAGCTTCTTCAATGTAAGGAATATGCTTTTGCACCATTGCTTCCTTAATTTCTTCAATGGTCCCTTCGCCCTCTGTTTTAGGAAGTGAAAGTTGTATAAGTCCTGATTTTATTATTCTTGGCATAGTTTTTTTATTTTGCCACTAAGGCACTAAGACACAAAATTCTTTGTGCCTTCGAGTCTTTGTGGCTATTTATTTTTTTGAAACATCATCGTTCATTTATCTATTCAACTTCAGTTTCCTGCTTTTCGTTTCAAGTCCTCGCCAATGCTTCGCTTGGCTGTGGGCTTTCCACTTCAATCAGGGTTAGATTCAGCATTAGTAATTCTATTCAGCTTTGCGACTTTGCACCTTAGCTTCTTTGCGTGAAACTTATATTACCTGACTTACTTTATTTCTCTTGACAAACTTACCAAACCCTTTATCCACCTTGCATTCATTATTATCAATTGCTAATTTACCACGCAACAAAACCTTCTTCACTTTACCTTTTACTTGCCAACCTTCATAACCACTGTAATCAACATTCATATGATGTGTTGATGCAGATAAAGTATGTTCTTCATTGGCATCCCACAACACAATATCAGCATCACTTCCAACAGCAATCGTTCCTTTCTTTGGAAACATTCCAAATATTTTTGCAGCATTAGTGCTACTTATTTCAACAAATTTATTGAGTGTAATTTTTCCTTTGTTCACACCTTCACTAAACAACAATTCCATTCTGTTTTCAATTGCTGGATGACCATTGGGAATTTTACTGAAATCATCTTTACCCATTAATTTTTGTTCCCACATAAAAGGACAATGATCTGTTGCTACAACCTGCACCAAACCTTGATTAATACCAGCCCACAAGGTTTCCTGGTCTTTCTTTTCACGCAATGGTGGGCTCATTACCCATTTTGCACCATCTTCTTGTTCATATTTTGATGCATCAATAATTAAATATTGAATACAGGTTTCCACAAACATTTTTTGGTTTCTTCTTGTTGCATTTCTCACAGCATTTAAAGCACCTTCACAAGTTAAATGAACAATATAACCTGGGCAACCTGTATAGCTTGCCATATCCACGAAACGCTCACTGGCTTCGGCTTCTGTAATTTCTGGCTGAGACAAATAATGATACAATGGCGAAAACTTTCCTTCTGCTATATGCTTGGCAATTAAGTAATCTATCATATCACCATTGGTTGCGTGAACGTTAATTAATCCACCACATTTTTTCACTTCTTCCATCAGGCCAATCATCTGCCTGTCATCAATCATCAGTGCACCTTTATATGCCATAAAAGTCTTAAAAGATGTAATGCCTTCTTCTTCAATAAAATGCTTGATCTCTTTTTTGGTGTCATCATTAAAATCAGTAACAGCCATATGAAAACTGTAATCGCCCACACAATTATTATCGCTTCTGCCTTTCCATTCCTGCAAAGCAGCTTGCAAACTATTGCCTTGCTTTTGCAAGATAAAATCTATAACAGTTGTTGTGCCACCATACAATGCAGCACGAGTACCAGTTTCATAATTATCGCTGCTGTATGTACCCATAAAAGGCATATCCAAATGCACGTGAGGATCAACGCCACCCGGCATTACAAGCATTCCTGCAGCATCGATAATTTGTAGAGACGAATAATTATAAGTCTCTATGTTTAAATCTCTACCAATGGCTTTTATTATTTCTCCTTCTATTAAAATATCTGCAACATAATTATCTGTTGCAGTAATGATGTTGCCGTTTTTTATTAATGTAGTCATATAATTATTTTTCACGCAACGAAACGAAGAATACAACGAATGCTACGTTTTATTTTATCATTTCTTAAAGCCAATTCTTTCTCTATTCGTCCACTCAAGTTCTTTCGATTTTTTATCAGTTTGTTCGTCCAACATATTCTCCAATGTTTCATAAATCTGATTGAACTGTTCGTCGTGACTATCGACTTTATTTCTAAGTTGATTTAATATTTCTATTAATTCTTTGTTTTGGATAGCTTGTTTTCTTAACGCAATAAAAGCTCTGATAATGGCAATATTCATTTTCCTTGCCTTATCACTTTTTAACACACTTGCCAACATTGCAACACCGTGTTCTGTAAAAGCGTAAGGCAAATAACGTTGACCGCCACGCCCAATGTTTGAGGTCACAAATTGTGACCTCAAACTCGCAAACTCTTTCTGGGTAAGGGTAAACATAAAATCCTTCGGAAAATTTTCGATGTTTCTTTTAACAGCTTGCTTAAAAACTTTTGTCTCAACTTCATATAATTCTGCAAGGTCAAAGTCGAGCATTATTTTCTCACCCCTGATGTCATAAATTTTATTATGTATTACTTGCAGTTGCATTTAACTATTTAAAATTATTTTTCTTTCATCATCATTTTATAAATCAATCCACTGACCCCAAAACCAACAAACCACGCATAGTTATATAAATCTGAAATCCAAGTTGGAAAAGCATTTGCACTTGCAACTTTTATCATAACCAAAAATCCTGGAATGTTTGGCAATATACCAATCAACAAAGCAATTACCGCTTTATTATTAAATCCATTATTGAAAAAATATCTTCCATTGTGTTGATACAATTCATCAACAACCAATGTTTGTTTTTTGATGAAGAAATAATCGACAATCATAATTCCACCAATGGGTCCAAGCAAACCAGAGTAAGCAATTAGCCACGTAAAAATATAACCATCAGGGTCTGCCATTAATTTCCAGGGAAAAATCAGCACACCAATAATTCCTGTGATATATCCACCAGTTTTAAAATTTATTTTTTGAGGATTGAGATTAGAAAAATCATTAGCAGGGCTAACAATATTGGCTGCTATGTTTGTTGCCAATGTTGAAATAATAATACCAATCATTGCAAATACGACCATCAATTTACTATCGAATTTTGAAGCCAATACAACAGGATCCCACTCACTATGTCCATAAATAATGCTCGTTGCAGAAGTAACTACAACACCAACAAAAGCAAATAAAGTCATCGATGGCGGCAATCCAATTGCCTGACCTTTCATTTGTGCTTTCTGGCTTTTAGCATAACGTGTAAAGTCTGGAATGTTTAATGATAATGTCGCCCAAAAACCAACAACAGCAGTTAATGCAGGAAAGAAAAAATGTAAGAAAGAATGGGTATCAGTAAATTTTGAAGGTTCATTTAAAATGGGTCCCAAACCTTTAGCTGCAACTACAGCCCAACAGAATAACGCTATTGCAGCAACAGGCAAAAAGAATGCTTTAAACACTAACAATTTCCTGATGCTTTCAACACCTTTATAAACAATAAACATATTTAGCAACCAAAACAATATAAAGCAAAGTATGGGTAGTGGTTGAGGGAATAGACCTTCAATTTTAATAGCTTCTAAACTTGGGTTAAATGCACGAATAAGGTTGTATAAAGAAGCACCACCAATCCAGGTTTGAATACCAAACCAACCACAGGCAACTATTGCACGAAGCATTGCAGGAATATTTGCACCCTTTGTTCCAAAACTTGCACGTGCTAACACAGGAAAAGGAATTCCATACTTAGCACCAGCATGTCCATTCAACAACATTGGAACAAGAACAATAGCATTGCCAATAAAAATGGTAAGAATAGCCTGCCACCAATTCATTCCTTTATTGATCATACTGCTTGCCATTGTATAAGTAGGAATACAAAGGCTCATACTTATCCAAAGTGCAGCATAGTTCCAAGTTCCCCAAGTGCGTTTGTCTTGAGAAATTGGGGCAAGGTCATCGTTGTAAAGAGAGTTATTCAAAACAATTATGAATTATGAGTTATAAATGATGAATGCTTGTGCAAATTATTAATTATGGATTTCTATTTGTTAATTTCATTAGGAAAATATCGTTGCTTAGTTGTTAAGATGATACTGTTTAAAATTTTTATTAATGAATTACAAGAAGAATTTAAGACATCAAATTCCTTTTTGTTAATAAAATCACTATCTCGCAAAAGACACAGCCAGTATAATGTTTCTCTTGCTTCTTTAACTGCAATACCAAGTTTATGTATAAAATCTTTTTTTGATTCAGCAGCTACAGCTTCGTGAACATTTGCACCAATTGAAGTACCACTTCGTAACATTTGTTTTGAAAGTACATACTCTTTTTGTTCAGCTAAAACTTTATATAACCTAACAATTTCTAAAGCAAAATCGTAAGATTTTTTTACAATGATATTTTCTTTTTCTTCATTTAAAATTCAAAATTTATAATTCAATATAAGCTTCGTCAGCAATTTTAATAGCTTCACTCATTATTGCCAATCCTTCATTAATTTGTTCTTTGGTAACAATTAATGGTGGTGCAACAAAAATAAAATTCCATCTTACAAAAGTGTACATACCAAGTTCTTTAATTTTTGCAGCAACCTTATTCATCACAACCATTTCATCAGGTTTTGCATTAAAAGGTGCCATTGGTTCTTTTGTTTTTCTGTTCTTCACCAATTCAATACAACCCAATAAACCAGTGTTTCTGAAATCACCAATTGACGGATGTTTTGCTTTCATTTTTTCAATTTGCTCTTCCATATACTTGCCCATTGCCCTTGCATTTTCAAGCAAATTTTCTTCTTCATAAATCTTTAAAGTTTCCAATGCAGCAGCACAACAAACAGCGTGTGCAGAGTATGTTAAACCCAATGGCAACACAGCATCATCAAACTTAGCAGCAATTTTATCGCTAATTTGCAAACAACCAAAAGGCAAATAACCACAAGTTAAACCCTTTGCCATTGCAATCATATCAGGCACTATATCGTGATTTTGAAAACCAAACCATTGCCCCGTTCTTCCAAAGCCACTCATCACTTCATCCATAATCATTAAAATGCCGTGCTTGTTGGTGATTTCTCTCACTGCTTTTAAATAACCTTTTGGATATTGTAAACAACCACTTGTTCCACTTTCGCCTTCCAATAGAATGGCAGCAATATTGTTTGGACCTTCGTAAGCTATAACCCTTTCCAGACTTGCAATTGATTCTTTCAATAAATTTTCTTCACCATATTCCCAACGATATAAATTGGGCAAATCAAAGTGAACAAAATTGGGTGCTTGTTGTGCATCAACAGGTAATTTACGAGGGTCGCCACCAGCAGAAATTACACCCATTGTTGCACCGTGGTAAGACTGATAACGTGTTAAAATTTTATGTCTTCCTGTTGATAATCTTGCCAACTTAATTCCATTTTCAATAGAGGTTGCACCACATAAAGTAAAGAAAGATTTATTCAAATCACCGGGGCAAATTTCTGCTAATTTCTTGCCTAAATCTGCACGAGCTTTTGTAACACAACTTGGCGTAACATAAGCCACATCTTGCATTTGCCTTACAACAGCTTCAGTAATTCGTTGATTACCGTGACCAATATTCATATTGATTAATCCACTCGAAAAATCAATAATTCTGTTATCATCATAGTCATACAAGTACACACCTTCTGCACGTTTTACTGCAATAGGGTTTGTGCCTTTTTGTTTACTCCAACTAAAGAGTGTGTAGTCTTGACTATCGTTTATAATTTCTTGTGCAAGTGATAATGTTTGTGTATTCATTTTTAATATTTTTATTTGCCACAAAGGCACAAAGTCTCCAAGTTTAATTTGCTCAATAGAATTCCAAAATTTGAATGGTGCCAACGCCACTGAAGTTTAATAGTAGCAATAACGCTGGTAACATAAAAATTAAAAAATTGCGAAGCAATTTAACTCATCCAATTTACACCAGATTCTGCATTCCATTTAGTAGTTGATTTTTTTAATTTAGTCCAAAATTCGATTGAACTTTTACCAGTAATATCACCAACACCAAATTTACTTTCATTCCATCCACCAAAACTAAAAGGCTCACGAGGCACAGGCACACCAACGTTTACACCAATCATTCCTGCACTTGCCCTGTCAATAATGTAACGAGCCATTCCACCATTTTGCGTAAACACACTTGCCGCATTTCCATAAGGATTTGCATTTTCAATTACCAATGCTTCATCAACTGTATTGGTTCTCATAATGCTGATAACTGGACCAAAAATTTCTTCTGTAGCAACACTCATTTGTGGTGTTACAAAATCAATTACGGTTGGCCCAACATAAGTTCCATTTTCTTTACCAGCAACTTTTGCATTACGCCCATCCACCAAAATTTTTGCACCATCTTTTTCTGCTTGTGTAATGTATGCTTCAATTCTTTGTTGAGATTCTTTATTGATAACTGCACCTAAATTTTTACCTGGTTCTATCTTCTTTGCTTCATCACAAATTTTAGCAATAATGTGGTCAACATTTCCCACGCCAATCATAGCACTTGCAGCCATACAACGCTGACCAGCACAGCCACTCATACTTGCAACCACATTTGCAGCAGTCATATCTTCTTTAGCATCTGGCAATACCATTAAGTGATTTTTTGCACCACCCAAAGCCAAACATCTTTTTAAATTTTGCGTACTTCGTTGATAAACAATTTTGGCAACTTTTGTAGAACCAACAAAACTTACAGCTTCAATATTTGGATGATCACAAATAGCATTTACAATTTCGGTATCTCCGTGAACCACATTAAATACGCCATCTGGCAAGCCAGCTTCTTTTAAAAGTTCTGCCAAACGTCCACAACTTAAAGGAACTTTTTCGCTTGGTTTCATAATCATACAATTACCCAATGCTATTGCGTTTGGCAATGTCCAATTTGGCACCATTGAAGGAAAATTAAAAGGAACAATGGAAGCCACAACACCCAAAGCAACGTGTTCAGTTCTGCACTCCACACCTTTGCTAACTTCTAACACTTCGCCAGTTATTAATTGTGGTAAAGAAGTTGCAAATTCAGTTAGTTCAATACATTTTTCAATTTCTGCAACAGATTCGCCATAAGTTTTACCATTTTCTTCACTGCATAATTCAGCTAATTCTTTTAAATGTTTTTCCAATAAAGTTTTATACCTGAAAAACACTTGAACCCTTTCCTTTATTGGCGTTTTGCTCCACGCAGGAAATGCAGCTTTTGCAGCTTTTACAGCATCGTCTAAATCTTTTGAAGAAGACATTGGAACAGTTGAGAGATGATTGCCATCTAAGGGTGAAATAACATCAAGTGTTTTAGTAGTTGATGCATTTACAAAACTTCCATTGATGAAGTTTTGAATTGGTGAATATTTCATAATTTGTTAATTAAAATAATTATTTTATAAAAATAGGATGGAAAAATATAAAATTTGCAGAAACTGCCAAATAAAAAGTACTATTTTTATTTTAGTGATTTTTGTAAAGTTGTATAAAATAGAATTATTATGTTGGATGAATTAGACTTTTTAGTGCTTTCTTGTTTGCAACAAGATGGAAGAATGAGCTTTACTGTGATGGCAGAAAAGTTGAAAGTTTCTGTTGGCACAATAAGAACTCGTGTAAATAAATTGATAGAAGATGGAACAGTAAATATTGTTGGTAGGGTTGACCCTGACAAGGTTGGTTTTAGAAGCTATGCACATATTGCTGTTTACGTGAGACCAGCAACTTTGAAAGAAAAAGTTGCAAAGAAAATTGCCACTTATAAAGAAGTCAGTTTTTTGGCAATGACAAGTGGAGACTATGATTTAGAAGTGGATGTGATGTGTAGGGATAATGAACACTTGGTAGAATTTGTAAATAAAATTTCTACGATTGAAGGAGTGAATCAAACTAAAACAACCATCTATTTTAAAGTGTATAAATATGCTCAACCAGATTTAGGATTGTTGAAATAAAAAATAACGCAAAGCATTGTTGATAAGGCTTTGCGTTATTTATATGATTTGTTTTTGTCAAAAAGTATTAATTCAAATTAAGCTGCTTATCTTTTGGATATTTAACTGTATAAGTGAATTTAACTTTTTTACTTTCTCCTGGTGCAAGATTTAATTTCCAATTCAGAATTCCTAAATCTTTGTTCACTTCTGCATTGTCACTTTCAAGCAATTCGACTTCAATTTCTTTATTTGTAGTTAAAGGAAATTGGTCTTTGAGTAATAAATTAACAGCTTCTTTCTTTGTATTTTTAATAGTTATCTGATAAGTGAATTTTTGCAGTTTATTGCTACCTAAAAATTTCACACTACTGTAATCAATCAACTTGTCTCTTTTAACAACAACTCTTTTGTCTCTGCCAAGTGTAAGGTTCAAAGTATCGTTTGTACTACTTGGGTCTATAAAAGATTTGCCAACATAAGTTCCTTCAAAAATAATATTAGCTTCGCCAGGCATTAAATTAAGTTTTGCCCAATCTGGAATTTCAGCAAGCAAATAAGCGTCTTTATCTAACTTAGGAACTGCGTAATGTTTGTATCCTGAATTGATTTCCTGAGTTGCAATAGTTGCTGTTTGGGCTTTACCATTTGTAGGAACATCATAAGGCAAATCAATATCGTAAGCAAGATTTAATGTGTTGTCTGCAACAGAAACATAATCATCCATTCCCTCTTTTAAAGTAACAAGAATAACACCACTTACTCCTCTTGAGCCATATAAAGATGCAGCAGCTGCATCTTTAAGAACTTCTACTTTTTTTATGGCTGATTGAGCAATTTTAGAAATTTCAAAATCTTCCATAGGTATGCCATTTACTACATATAGAGGCTTATTATTTGCATTCATTGAACCTATTCCTCTGACTTTAATGTTTGTTGAACTTCCTGGCGAAGCTTCTAAATCAAACTGGTCAAGAATACCATCTTTATCAGCATTAACTCCTGCAACTTTTCCTGCTAACATTGGTTGAATGTAATTATTTGTTGTTAATTTCTCACCAAGTTTTTCCAATTTTTTATCCATTCTATATAAAGGATTTATATAAGCCAAATACCAGGCACTTAAAACTGGTGCATCGCCCCACTGGCTTGGCATTGAGGTTGATAAAGAAAGTTTTACCTGCTTCCAATCTATACCAGTTGTTTGAGAAATTTTTGCTTTGGTAATTAGTTTAATGGGGCTTTTAATATCATCTACTCTCACGTCATAATATGGTGTCCAAAAAGCATTGTTGGCAATGTAAGAAATAGTAAAATCATATTTGCCTGCAATGGCTACAGATAGCTGCAACACAAGCCTTCCAGCAGTTGTGGTATTCTTTTTTGTTTCTTCATTTATCTGATTTTGCAGCTTATTTTTTACATCATCAATCTTTTTTATTTTTTCGGTTAAATTAGATTTTGTTTCTTGCAACTCAGCTAATTTGGTTTTGTAGTAATCCATCAACTTGGTAAGTTCCAAAACACTCATTCCTGTTTGTGTGCCTTTAATATCACGATTCTTTTTTAACACCTGATACAATTAATCATTGTTTGTAAAAGCATTGCTTAAATCGTTGCGTTTGTTTTGCAAACGTTCAATAGAATCTTCCAATACTTTAACACGTTGAGATTTTTCAACAGGAATTAAATAATTATTGTTAAACTCAATGCCCATAAGGGTTACAGCACTTGCAGTTTTAATTTGAATACTGTTAACATCAAGCTGATTGGCAATGTTATCAATCACCAATTCATTGTTTCCTTGCTGCAAATTGGCGTGTGCAGTGTGTGTAAGTTCTGCTCCAGATTTATAAACTGTTGCAGTTTTAAGTTCAGATGCAACAGTGTTTCTCTCATCATTTGCAAAAGAGTTGATGCTAATAATAGCACAAAGAATTACTAATACTTTTTTCATAATTTATATATTTTATTTTACTGATGTTGCTTTTGTAAATATTACACAAACATTACGAATCTTAATTGTAAAATATTTGTTAAAATAATTTTTCATAAATAAAATACACAACCCAAGTACACTTTTCTGTTAACATCAGTATCATCTGTAAGCTAAATTATTTAAAGTTAAAAAGCTCTTTATTTGCACAATGTCTTTAGCAAATACAAACTATCAAATTCAAAAGAAAATTACCATTGTAGTTGCGGTAATGTTTGTTATTAAATTGATGGCTTGGTACCTTACAAGTTCTGTTGCTATTTTAACAGATGCTTTGGAATATACAATTAATGTAATCAGCAGTATCATTGGCTTATACAGCCTTTCACTATCTGCAAAACCCAAAGATTACAATCATCCTTATGGACACGGAAAAGCGGAATTTTTATCTTCATCCATTGAAGGAATTTTGATGATTATTTCCAGCTTTTTAATCATCTATGAAGCCATCAATAATTTGCAACATCCACACACGATTAGCAAGTTAGATTATGGAATTTACTTGGTTGGATTTACAGCTTTATTAAATTATTTTTTAGGACATTTTTCTATAAGGGAAGGAAAAAAAACAAACTCATTGCCACTTGTTGCAACAGGCAAACATTTACAGTCCGATACTTATGCAACCCTTGCTATCATTACTGGGTTGGTATTAATTTATTTTACTCATTACAGTTGGATTGATAGTGTTGTTGCTTTGGTTTTTGCTTTAATAATTATTGTTTCTGGCTATAAAATTTTGCGTAGTTCCATTGCAGGAATTATGGATGAAGCAGATGATGAACTGTTGAGAAAATTGGTGGAGGTTTTAGAAAATAACAGAAACGAAAACTGGATTGATTTACATAATTTAAGAATCATAAAATATGGTGGAACTTTGCATTTGGATTGCCATTTAACAGTACCCTGGTATTTTAATGTAAATGAGGCTCACAAAGAGATTGACGCATTAAGTTGCATTGTTAAAAAAGAGTTTGGAGAAAGTGTTGAATTGTTTGTACACACAGATGGCTGTCTTGATTTTTCTTGCAAAATATGCAGCAAAGAAGATTGTAATGTTCGCAATTTTAATTTTGAAAAAACAATTCATTGGACCGTTGAAAATATTTCAACTGATAGTAAGCATCAAGTAGATTTACAAGGCAATTAATTTTTCTTTTCTTCTAAGAAGTCAAACAAGGTAGCAGTAAAAGTAGCATTCTCTCTTTTCTTGAAAACAATATCCCAATTTCCCCTGTAACGTAGTGTTTTAGGCACTTTCAACCCTTTGAAATCCTGCATCACAACTTCCATACTCACATTAAAGTCATACACACCAGCTTTATAACTTAGGCTATAGTTTCTTGCAAGCACTTCCATTGTTTTCATATCAAACCAGGTGGTCATTTCATCAACAACTACATTATCTTTTTTTAACCAGCCTAAATCCTCTTTTGGTTTAATGCTAAATAGGTAACAATTCGTTCCTTGATATTCTACAATGTCAATTTTATAGTCATAATATTTATGTGCGTTTTCATCGTACAAATCAAGTTTATTACCAATGAAAGGAATGCCAGAAATTTTTTTTCCTGGATTAAAGAAAAGCATTTTTAACTGTTCTTTATGCTTCTCCATTCCTGATTTATTGCTTGCATCTAAACTTCTGCCAGCTACAATATTATTCTCGCCACACACCTTTCCTTTTGCAAAAAAAAGTGAGGCATACATTTCGGCAGTTGTATAATTATATTGATGTGTATTGTTATAAAAATCTCCTGTTACAGCTTCTTCTAAAACCTCTGTAGTCCTGCATCCATCAGCCCTTTGCTGTTTTGTTTTGCTAAATAAAGATGCTTTGGTGTTTCCTTTTTTATCAAGCAATTTAATATCGTTGTATGATGTGTAACCCAACACTCGCAAGTTTCTAAAGGCTTTGTAAAATGTGGTATCATCCTTTATTTGTTGCAATAATTTTTTGTAGTCAAAGTCATTCCTTATAAAAATTTCAGCAAGTGTAACAACACGGTTATTGTCAATAATTGTAGTATCTTGACAGCAAGAAAAAATGGGGAAAAAAAATATTAAAATAGCTAAACGCATTACTTAGGAAATACCATTCTATAATCAACTTTTATTTTACCTTTATGAATATCATTCAATTTGCTTTGCAATAATTTTTTCTTAAAAGGCTTCATATAATCAATAAAAAGTTTTCCTTCAAGATGGTCATATTCGTGCAGGATAACACGAGCAGTTATGCCTTCAAAAGTTTGCTCTTGTGGTTCAAATTTCTCATTAAGATAAGAAAGTGTAACTTTTTCGTGGCGACTCACATCCTCTCTTATTCTTGGAATACTAAGGCAGCCTTCATTGTAGGTCCATTCTTTTCCTTCCAAAGACACAATTTTCGCATTGATAAAAACTTGTTTTATACCAGGATTGTCTTTGTATTGTTCTTTTTCCTTTTCATCCATCCCCTCAAAAATCTGTGTGCTATCCACAACAAATATTCTGATGCTTTTATTAATTTGAGGAGCAGCCAAACCCACGCCATTGCTATAATACATCGTTTCCCACATATCTTCTAACAGCAAAGGAATATCAGGATAAAACTGGTTAATATCTATAGCAACTTTTCTTAAAACATTTGCCCCATAGGCAACTATTGGTAAAATCATTTGATTATAAATTGTGAATTCTTAATTAATTGAAGATGCGAAAATAACAGAAAGATGCTTTGGGAAAGAACGATTAATTATTTTGCAAATATTCCTGCAACATCATTGTAGCTGCTATCAAATCTGTATTTTCTTTTTTTTGGCGGTCTTTCTTTTTCATTCTCATTTCTACCATAGCCCTTGATGCAAGTTTTGAACTATATCTTTCATCAACCTTTTTAACAGGCAAATTAGGAAATTCTTTTTGCAATTGTTTAATGGCAGCCTCAACCAAAGGTGTTCCGTGAGTTGCAGTATCATCCAAATTCAAAGGGTAACCAATCAACAACAATTCTACTTCCTCACTTACAAAATATTTTTTAAGAAACGAAATGAAATCCTTTGTAGCAATGGTTTCCAACGGAGTTGCAATTATTTTAAATGGATCAGTAACTGCTATACCAGTTCTTTTTCCTCCATAATCAATACAAATAATTCTTGCCAAAAGTTGTTAATTATTAATGAGTAAATCTGTAATAACAAATGCAGCAAACACAATGCTTGCAATACCATTTGCCGTCATAAAAGCAATATTTACCTTGCTTAAATCTGTTGGCTTTACAATGCTGTGTTGGTAGATTAACATTCCTGTAAAAACTGCTGCTCCTATCCAAAACAATAAATGAAAATGATAATGAACACCAGCAAAAAAAACAATAGCAGCACTCAACAAATGCAATATCTCTGAAACCCTTAATGCCGTTGACTTTCCAAGCAAAGAAGGAATTGAATGTAATTTATTTTCTTTATCAAACACTTCATCTTGCAAAGCATAAATAATATCAAAACCACTAACCCAAAACAAAACAATAAATGAAAATAAAATGGGCAATAAATTAAAAGTTGCCGTTACTGCTAAATATGCACCAAGTGGTGCAAGTGATAATCCTAAACCCAAAACCAAATGACACAATGCTGTAAATCTTTTTGTATAACTATAAAATAAAATTACGAACAATGCAATGGGTGAAAGCATTAAAACTTTTGTATTAATAAAATAACAGCAAGCTACAAAAGCAATGCAGCAAAGGATTGTAAAGGTTAACGCACTTTTTGCAGAGATAATACCAGAAGGGATTTCCCTTATTGCAGTGCGAGGATTTTTTGCATCAAAACTTCTGTCTAAATATCTATTGAATGCCATTGCAGCACTGCGTGCTGTTATCATACAAAGGATTACAAGAACCAATAATTGAATAATATTGTTTGATGTTGTAGTTAAAGGATATGAGGATAGAGTTGCTTTTTTATTTCCCAAAACGAAACCAATCATTGCAAATGGCATTGCAAAAATGGTATGGGAAAATTTTATAAGACTCAGGTAATTTTTAAAATTTGACATTCGATATTAATTCATTTTCGATGGAACAATTAAATCAAATGCAGGAATATTTACCTTGAAAAGTTGTTTATTATTTTGATTTTCCATTGTGTAATGTCCTTGCATTTTCCCCATTTCAGTTCTTAAATTACAACCACTCACATAAGTGTAATGTTCTCCTTGTTTCAACACAGGTTGTTCGCCTACAACACCTTCACCATCTACCTCACGCTGTTCTCCATTGCTGTCATAAATAACCCAATGGCGTGTTAGTAATTGTATAGCAAATGGGTTATGATTGTCGATCGTAATTCTATAAGCAAACATAAACTCATTAGTAGTTGGATTACTATAACCCGACTGATAAAAAGTTTCCACTGTAATTTCTACTCCTTCTGATATTTTTGAAATCATAAAGTGGTAAAGATAAGTGTATCTTCATTTTGGGATAGCCTCTCGAACTCGATTTAACAAAATTGCTTTTCATTCGTTAGCTTCGCAACTACAACATCCGTAACTAATGGCAATTATTGATATTAAAATACCCAAACCAATTGCAAAAGCACTAAGGCTTCCAAACAATTCCATTCGCAGGCAACAGCTTAGAGTCTTGAAAAAATTGTTGCGAAAAGCAAGGTTTACCGAGTTTGGGCAGCAATATAAATTCGATGAAATTTTGCTTGCAAAACACGCAGGAAAAAAATTTCAAGAGCTTGTTCCTGTTTACAATTATAGCAGCATTTATAAAGATTGGTGGCACAAAACACTTGAAGGTGCGAGCGATGTTTGCTGGCCTGGTAAAATAAAATATTATGCACTTTCGTCTGGCACATCAGAGGCTGCGAGTAAATATATTCCCATAACAAATGATTTATTAAAAGGCAATAAAGTTGTAATGATGAAACAACTTTTAAGTCTTAGAAATTATGAAGACGTTCCTTTAAGTTCTATAAGTCGTGGATGGCTTACACTTGGTGGTAGCACTGACTTACAAGAAAATGATGGGTATTTTTCAGGAGATTTAAGTGGCATCACAGTTAAAAAATCTCCCTTTTGGTTTCAGCCATTTTACAAACCGGGAAAAAAGATTGCAAAAGAAAAAGATTGGAACAAAAAACTGCAAGACATTGTAGAAAAAGCTCCTAAATGGGATATTGGTTTTATTGCAGGTGTGCCTGCTTGGGTGCAAATGTGTATTGAAATGGTTATTGAAAAATATAAGCTAAATAACATTCACGAGATTTGGCCAAATTTCGATTTTTACGTTCACGGTGGCGTAAGTTTTGAGCCTTACAAAAAAGGGTTTGAAAAACTACTTGGCAAGCCCATTACATACATTGAAACTTATTTAGCAAGC
>JANYEP010000109.1 GCA_025363075.1 Chitinophagaceae bacterium
GTTACTACTATTGAATTACAAGCTGTGGGTGGTGTGGCTTTGGCTGCTATTGGTTTATGGTATGATGATTACACAGGAAGTGGAAGCCCGGTTACACAACAACTTGTTAATGTACTTTCTTTTCAAGCAGGTGTAACACACAACGATACTACTTTCAAATCTTGTTTTCCTTATGTACAAACACCTTGGAGAGGATTTACTGGTTGCAATCCTCCAATTGTAGCACCAATAACTGGAGCAACAAATGTTTGTAAAGGCAGCACTATTACGCTTTCAAGTGGTACACCTGGTGGAACTTGGAGTACAACATCAAGCAGTATTGCATCAGTTAATTCAAATACTGGTGTTGTAACTGGTAATTATGCAGGAACCTCTGTTATAAGATATACAGTTACTAACGCTACTGGTTGCAGCACTACTGCAACATATAATGTAACAGTTAATGGAACTCCAACTGTGCCAAGTATGAATTACGTTACTGGTACATCAAATCCTCAAACAGGAGTAGGTGGAGCATTTTGTGTAGGCAAAATATTCAAAGCAGTGGGTTATTCCCCAATAGCTCCAGTGATACCAAACCTTACAGGCGTTTGGAGTAGCAGCGATACAACAATTGTTGGAGTAGTACCTGCAGGCTCTGGTAACAACAAGGACACAGCATTGCTAACAATAAAAGCAGCTGGCTCGGGAGTTGTATTGACCTATAAAGTTACTTCTCCAGCAGGTTGTACAAACAGTAGATCTGTAACAGTAAACTCATCAGTAGTTTGTCCAAATCACAGAGGAGTAAACAATGAACAAACTATCAGCAATAGTGTACAATTTACTATGTATCCAAACCCTGCGAGATCAACGGTGAGTTTACAAATTGAAAAATTGGTTGGAGCTGGAACTATTGTAGTTACTGATTTGTATGGCAAACAAGTAAAAACACAATCTCTAAGTTTGGGTACTAATAATGTTGATATTTCAAATTTAGCAAAAGGGTTTTACTTAGTGAGTATTGTTACAAGTGAAGGAAAAACTACTAAGAAATTGGTAGTAGAATAAATTATTCGTAAGTATTGGTTTAAGCCAATAACAATAAAAAAACCTCCGAAGTATTTATGCTTCGGAGGTTTTTTGTTTTTAAAAACATTTTCTGTGTGCTTTTTTTTATAAACAAGAAAAGAAAAAAACTAAACTCATCCTATCTACGTATTTATTTCTACAAACAATTTTTTAATAACATCAAACCCCAAACACGATGAAAAAGAACACAATTTACCTAACAGTAGTTTTACTGTTTATTGCAGCTATTGCTGGCATTGCTTACAAGTATAATCAATCTAAACAAGAAAAAGAAAACACCGTTTATGAATTGCTTGATAGAAAAGGTGATGCTGCAAGCACAAAGGAATTCATTGAAGTAAAAAAGAAAGCAGCAGCTTTATTAACTACAGTGCAAACAAATCCTTCAGACACAAAATCTACTTTAAAACTCGCAGCATTATTTATTCAAGAAGCTCGTGAAACTGGCAATCATTCTTATTACGATAAAGCTGCAATGCACTATACCAATAAAGTGTTAGCCCAAGATTCATTGGACTTTAATGCCCTTGTTTTTAAATCATTAATTTATTTATCGCAACACCATTTTGCCGATGGTTTAGCTATTGCACACAAGGCTCAACAGGTAAACCCTAACAATGCTTATGTATATGGCTTGTTGGTTGATGGCAACGTTGAAATGGGCAATTATGATAGTGCAGTTGTGAATGCAGATAGAATGAATGCCATTCGCCCCGATCTTACTTCTTACTCAAGAGTCTCTTATTTAAGGGAAATTTTTGGAGACTATAACAACTCTATCAAAGCTATGAAAATGGCTGTAGAAACTGGTGGTGCAGGAGATGAGCATACAGAATGGACCAGAACACAATTGGCACAGTTATACGAAAAAACTGGTGATTTTAAAACAGCTGATACTTTGTATAAATTGTCTTTATCAATGCGTCCAAATTATGCTTATGCAACTGCTGGTTTGGCAAGGATAGCCTTAGCTGCAAAGGATTACAAGACTGCCATTACTTATTTTGAAAAAGCAGATGCTATTGTAAACGATAATGGAATTAAAGCCGATTTAGTAGATGTTTATCGTGCTGCTGGCGAAACAAAAAAAGCCGATGATGCTGCAAAAAAAGTAATTGATGAATTGAATAAAGATGCACAGCCAAATAGTAAAGATGAAACACTTGGACACTATGGTGATAGAGAATTGGCTTATGCATATTTAAAAATAAATAATACCGATAAGGCTCTTGAACACGCTTTACTTGAATATAACAGAAGACCAAATAATATTGATGTAAACGAAACGGTTGCTTGGGTTTATTACGCTAAAGGCGATTATGCAAAAGCACTACCTTATATAAAAGTTGCTTTAAAAACCAACTCTAAAAACCCTGTGTTATTAAGTCGTGCTGGATTGATTTATTTGAAAGCTGGGCAAAAAGAAATGGCTAAACCAATGTTGCAACAAGCTGCTGCAAACACAGCATTCATAGGCATTTCATTAAGTGAGGAAACTACAAACGCATTAAAAAATATCTAAACTTTGTTTGGGGTTAAATAAAGGCATTGCGAAATTTATTTTGCTTTGCCTTTTATTTTTCATAGTAAATTAAATTCACACAGAGGCACTAAGTTATTGAGTTTTATCTCTGTTTCCCTTGTGTCTCTTCAGTAAAAATTAAATTTAATGTTAGCTAAAAATAATTACTCAATTAAAGTAGTGTTGGCTTTTGCTTTTATTTTATTAGGCAGTAACAATTCTTTTGCTCATACTATTAATTATAACTTGGAAGCAGCACCTACACAAGATGTTGTTTTATTTTACTTAAAGTTAGGATTCACTCACATTATTCCGCAAGGTTTCGATCATATTTTATTTGTTGTTGGGCTTTGTTTATTAAGCCAGAAAGTTAAAACAATTTTGTGGCAGGCAACCGCATTTACAATTGCTCATTCTATTACGCTGGCATTGAGTATGAAAAGTATTATAATAGCTCCAAGTGCAGTGGTAGAGCCAATTATAGCTTTATCTATTTTATTTGTTGCCATAGAAAATATGCTGATATCAGAACTTAAACCCTGGAGAATTTTATTGGTATTTGGTTTTGGTTTAATTCACGGTTTAGGTTTTGCGAGTTCTTTAAACGAAATTGGTTTGCCACGAAACAAATTTGCAACATCCATTATTTCTTTTAATGTAGGAGTGGAGCTTGGGCAAATAGCAATCATTCTTGTAGTATTTTGTTTATTGATTTTACCTTTTGGCAAAAAACCTTTTTATAGAAAATGGATAGTGTTTCCAGCGTCTATTTTAATTGGCTTTATTGCTTTGTATTGGACGATTGAAAGGGTATTTAATATGTAGAAATCCAATTTTCAAAGTCTGAGCGTATGTAAATCTTGAATATCGTTATTGCTGATAATTGCATTCTAAAACAATGAAAAAATAGCTTTAAATAGGCATTTTTTTTATTGTTTTGGGATGATGGATATTGGTGATATGATGAAGAGACGGTAGTTTTGGAGAAGCAATGAAAAAAATATTTAGAAATATAGATTGGAAGGTGATTGGCAAAGTATATAGAATAGTATTTGTAATATACTTTTGTTGCCTTTTGATTGTTTCTTATATACATAATTATTATTGGAGCAACATTGTTTCAATATTTGTTATTGTAATGGATATTATTACACTTCCATTTAATTTTCTGATAAATAAACTACATCTTCAAGTAGGCATTATTACAAACTACATAGCATTTCTCTTTGACATTTTATTTTATTCCTTCATCATAGAAAGAATTTATACGTTTATTAAAAGAAGGAAAAAGATTGAATAATCATTCGTGCCAATCCCTGCCATCTGTGGCAAAAGAAACATAAAACGCAAGCCTTAAATAAAAATTCCTTCCATAAATCCATTCGTTACATATTAACGTAAATAGCTTTATTATTTTACTTCATTGAAAAAAATGAAAAAGACTTTTACATTTCTGGTAGGCAATTTTTTCTTTTTTACTTTCCTTTTCAATAGTGCTGCCAATGCTGCAACAACTATTAGTGGAAAAGTAATAGACGCTAAAAGTCGCCAGCCAATAGAAGCTGTTTATATAAAGCAGGATGGATTTGAAAATATCAATACCATTACCGATGCCAATGGAAACTTTTCCTTACAAATAAATGAAAGCGATAAAAATATTGTAGCTTATTCTATTGGATATAAACCAATGACAGTAAGCATTACGGGCAATAACAATTTAAAAATAGAATTGCAGCCCGATGCAATAAAGTTGCAGGATGTGGTTGTGTTAACTGCCAATACACAAACAAAATTTGCATCGCTTGCAAAGATTGATTTGGATTTAAAACCTGTGCGTAACACACAAGAATTAATGCGTGTGGTGCCAGGATTATTTGTTGCCCAACACGCAGGAGGTGGCAAGGCAGAACAAATTTTTCTTCGTGGATTTGATTGCGACCACGGTACAGATATTCAGGTAAGTATTGATGGAATGCCAGTAAATATGGTATCTCACGCTCACGGTCAGGGATATGCTGATGCACATTTTATTATTCCTGAAACGGTTAATAACATTGACTTTGGTTGCGGACCTTATTATACACAACACGGCAATTTAAACACTGCAGGCTATGTAAGTTTTAGCACATATAACAATATTGCTCAAAGTAGAATTCAAGTAGAAGCTGGAAGGTTTAATACTTACAGAACCCTTGCTATGATTGACTTATTGAAGAAAAATAAAGATAAGCAAAGTGCATATATAGCTGCTGAATTAAACTACACAGACGGTGCAACTATCAACAAACAAAATTTCAATCGCTTTAATGTATTTGGAAAATATAACTTAGCTATTTCCCCAAGAACCCAGTTCACTGCTTCCTTATCTGCTTTTAAAAGCAAATGGGATGCAAGTGGACAAGTGCCAACAAGGGCTGTTGATGATGGAACGATTGACAGGTTTGGAAGTATTGACCCAAGTGAAGGAGGCAATACAGAAAGATATAATGCCAACTTAAATGTATCGCACAGTTTCAATAATCATACAACCTGGGATAACCAGGTTTATTACAGCAGGTATATTTTTAATTTGTTTTCCGATTTTACTTTTTATTTAAACGACCCTGTTAACGGAGATGAAATCAACCAAAAGGAAAGCAGGAATGTTTTTGGTTATAATACCAAAGTAAATACGAAGAAGAATTATCACAAGATTAACATCAACACTACTTATGGTGCAGGTTTCAGGTATGATGCAACATTTAATTCTACATTAGCACATACTGTTAAAAGAATCTTTTTAAATGATATTAAAAAAGGTGATATCAGCGAAGCAAATTTGTTTACTTATGCTCAAAAACAATTCAGTATCGGCAATTGGTTAATTGATGCAGGTGTACGTTATGACTATTTACATTTCGATTATTTCGATAAATTAAATGCAGCACAATTACCAGCACAAGGCAAAGCAATTGTTAGCCCAAAACTTAATATACAATATACTTTCAACAGTAGAGTACAGGCTTATATTAAAGGTGGTAAAGGCTTTCATAGCAACGATACAAGGGTAGTGGTTGCAAACAAAGGACAAGAGATTTTACCTGCTGCTTATGGTGCTGATTTAGGTATCATTTTAAAGCCAACTAAAAACTTTTTTGTAAATGTTGCAGCCTGGTATTTATGGCTCGGTCAGGAGTTTGTTTATGTTGGTGATGATGGCAATATTGAACCAAGTGGCAAAACAAGAAGAGAAGGAATTGATGTTATTGCACGATACCAATTCAACAGTCATTTGTTTGCAAATGCTAATATCAATTTTACCAAACCAAGAAGTATTGGAACGGATAAAGGACAAGACTATATTCCACTTGCCCCTACAGTTACCAGCACTGGGGGCTTATTTTATAAAAACAAGTTAGGATTCAATGGTGGGTTGAGTTACAGGTATATTGCCAACCGTGCAGCCAATGAAGATTACAGTATTACAGCTAAAGGTTATACCTTAATTG
This sequence comes from Chitinophagaceae bacterium, assembly GCA_025363075.1. GTDB lineage: Bacteria > Bacteroidota > Bacteroidia > Chitinophagales > Chitinophagaceae > CAIVPM01. Next base: position 6,082 of record JANYEP010000109.1, read on the forward strand.
ATGCCTCTATAAACTACACACAACACAAATATGAAATTGGTTTGGCAATGGAAAATATCCTGAACGTAAAATGGAATGAAGCTCAGTTTGCAACTGCATCAAGATTAAAGAATGAACCTACTGGTTCATCTGTTAAAGAACTAAATTTTACCCCAGGAACACCTTTTTTTATAAGGGCTAAGCTGGTCGTATTTTTTTAAGTTGATGTAGTTTCAATAAATTGGTTTGTAATAATTTTTAGAAGAAAGCACAATTAAGTAAATAAAAAAAAATAGCCCACGATTTATCGTGGGCTATTTTTTAATGATATAACTATTATAGCTTGTCATAAATTTCGTAATACTTTTTGCTTTTAGCATCAAATTCATCATAAACCTTTGAATTTTTTGCTTTTGCTTTTTCTCTTTTATGCTCACATAAAGCACCCAAAAATTTTACATCATTTTTATAACTTGATTTTTCTGTTTTTGATTTATCAGTTTTATCTTTTAGTGTATTGAAAGTTTTTTCTAACCATTCAATTGCATTGTCAGCAGCTATTTCAATTTTAGTTTCAATTTCTGCATTTGTTTTTCGAATGGCATCTAATTGTTCTTTAAGTTTTGCATCTGCAGCAGCTTTTTTCTTAGGGTCTTTTTCAACAACTTTATTTGTATTAAGTGCTTGCATTGCTTTTACATTCTCATTACGTTGATCATCTAAATCATTAAATTCGTTGAAGTATAAAACGCCAACATTAAAGCCAGCTAATACATCATTATTTTTTGTATAGGCTTTTCTAAATGCCTCTCTTCCTTTGGTGTGCAGCATTGTTCTCTTTGCAGCATTTGTCTCTACAGCTGCTTTTTCATCTTTCTTTAAATTAATGAACATATCACCATAATTCATATAGGCACCAGCACTTAAAGTACCTTTAGCATCCTCTGAATCAAACAATGCAACCTTTTCGTCTAAAGAAAGATTTTTGCTGATAAAATCAAGTTTGTAATCGTCTAAGTTTTCATTAGGATATTTTTCTTGTGCAATGGCAAAATACTTTTCAAAATTTGCCTTATCCTTTAAGTCACTATAGTTATACAAAATAAATTTGTACATATTAATATCATCTGCACCACCATATTTTGCATCAGCAATAATGGAATAGTAGTACAATGCTTTTTTGATATCCTTAGCTTGTTCAGCAGCACCAGCAGCTAATCTCATTGGAAGTGTATCTAATCCACCACCATTTTTCTTTAAATCTTTTTTAGTAATTATTTTTGAAAAATAAGCAACTTTATCAAGTGTTTCAGAAGCGGCAACAAAATTTTTATCATTGTATTGTGTTACTGCAAGTGAATAAAATTTGTCGTAGAGAATACCTAAAGATCTCCAGGTAAAAGGTGCTTCAGAAGCAGTTTTTAAATTGCTTTCTAATGCTTCATATTTCTTAAAAGCATCAAAACTTGAGTTTAAACAATCAGCACATTTTGCTTTTAATTCTTCGCTATTTAAAAACTCTGCATCAACTGTAGATTTCCACATCCAAAGCTCAGGACTTGTGGCATTTGTTGGGTCTGCAATTAGTTTATCAATTTCTGTTTTTGCATTCTCAAACTTTTTTTGAGAGTACATTATAACAATTTTCCCCATCACCTTTTTGTCTTGTGCAAACAGAGAACTTACACCCAAAGCAATGGCAAGTGTTAGCGTAATTTTTTTCATTCGATTTTAGTTAATGTTATTAATTATTGATTGTAAAAATATTGATGATGATAGAATATAAATTACATAAAAAGACCTTGAAGTTTTTTGAAATCTTCAAGGTCTAATAATTTATTCTTCTGTTGGTGCATCTTCACTTTCAGCAGTAGTTTCATCTTCACTACTTTCTACTTGCGATTCACCTTCAATCACCTCATTATTTACAATCATTGAATCAGTGATTTCTTCTTCTTCCTGT
>JANYEP010000186.1 GCA_025363075.1 Chitinophagaceae bacterium
AAATTACAAAGGCTTACGACTATGATATTGAAGGTGAAATAGTTGATAATGGTTAATTATCAATTGTAAATTGTTAATGATTGCAATATTTATTTGCTACTTAACAACTAATAACTAACAACTAACAATTAATAAAATGGATATAAAATTTAACCCAGATAAACAACATACTTTAGGTGCAATTGCAAGCATTAGTGGCACAGGTCTGCACACAGGTGCTTTGGTGGATATGAATTTAAAGCCAGCAAATCCTGGCTTTGGTTTGCAGTTCCAAAGAATTGATTTGCCAAATCAACCCATCATTAAAGCAGATTGTGATTTAGTAACTGATACAAGCAGAGGTACTACTTTGCAAGTTGGTGATGCAAAAATTAGTACTGTTGAACACGTTCTTGCAGCACTTGTTGGTATGGGAGTTGATAACTGTTTAATAGAAATAAACGGTCCTGAAATTCCAATTATTGATGGAAGTAGTGAACCATTTGTTAAGTTGATTGAAGAAGTAAATGTTGTTGAACAAGATGCTACAAAAATTTGGTATAGTATTGATGAAAACATTTTTCTATACGATGAAGCCAAACGTGTTGAAATGGTTGCAATGCCTGCCATTGACTATCAAATAACAACATTAATTGATTTTAATAGCCCAGTTTTAGGAACACAACATGCAGGCCTAAAATCTATTAAAGAATTTAAAACTGAAATTGCACCTTGTAGAACGTTTTGTTTCTTGCACGAATTAGAGGCTTTATTGGATAACGATTTAGTAAAAGGTGGCGATATTAATAATGCTATTGTAGTAGTAGATAGAACAATCACTGATGAAGAAATGACACGCCTTGCAAAAGCATTTAAGCGTGATAAAATTGAAGTAAAAAGCGAAGGTTACTTAAACAATTTAGAACTTCGTTTTCCCAACGAACCTGCACGCCATAAACTATTAGATGTAATTGGAGATTTAGCTTTGATTGGTTATCCAATTAAAGGAAGAATTATTGCCAATCGCCCTGGGCATAGCACTAACATTGATTTTGCAAGAAAAATAAAACAATATATTAAGAAGAATAGACACGTAAAAGATGTACCTGTTTATGATCCAACGTTACCGCCAGTTTTAACACAACAACAAATAGAAAAAACTTTACCACACCGTCATCCATTTTTGTTTGTTGATAAAGTAATTGAGCTAACTGATAAACATATTGTAGGCATTAAAAATGTAACTTTTAACGAATGGTTTTTCCCTGGGCATTTTCCTGGAAATCCAGTAATGCCAGGTGTTTTGCAAATAGAAGCATTGGCACAAACTGGTGGAATACTCTGCATAAATTCAATGCCTGAAGGGCAGTACGATACCTACTTTTTAAAGATTGATAATTGCAAATTCAAACAAAAAGTTGTGCCAGGTGATACAATGCTTTTGAAGATGGAATTTATTGCACCTATTCGAAGAGGAATTTGTGAAATGAAAGGTACGGTTTATGTTGGGGGTAAAGTTGCAACTGAGGCAGATTTGGTTGCACAAGTTGTTAAAAGAACTACTTAGAATTTATTTATGAATTATACATTTTGGGATAATACAATTAAAAGCTACTTAATAGTTTTTGGTGTTATTTTATTAGCACTTATTGTTAAAAAAATTATCTCGAAATACTGTGCTGGCTTGCTTTACAGAATGATTGGTAAGGCTGGAAAAAGTATTACTAAGCAATCATTTTTCAATTTGGTTGTTCAGCCTTTAGAATTGTTTGTGGTACTGTTTATCACTTTTGTTTCTATTGATAAACTAAATTTTCCAAGTGCCTTAGAATTTAAAATTTTCAAGTACACTTCAAGAGAAATTATCGATAGCCTGACAAGCGGATTATTGGTTGTAAGTTTTATCTGGCTTTGTGTAAGATTGATAGATTTTACTGCAATGATTTTGGAAGAGAAATCAAATTTTTCTCAGGATGTTGCAGACAGTCAACTTATCGTTTTCTTCAAAGATTTTTTTAAGGTAATACTTGTTATTGTTGGCGTTTTACTTGTTCTACATTTCTCCTTTCACAGAAATATTGGCAACCTGCTTACTGGGCTTAGCATTGTGGGTGCAGCAATTGCTTTAGCAACAAGAGAAAGTCTCGAAAATCTTATTGCTTCTTTCATCATTTTTTTTGATAAACCTTTTGCAACAGGCGATGTTGTTAAAGTGCTGCAATTTACTGGAACAGTTGAAAAGATTGGACTTCGCAGCACTCGCATCAGAACAGAAAGTAAAACCTACATCACTGTTCCTAACAAGCAAATGGTGGATAGTGTGGTTGATAATGTATCATTGAGAACGCAAAGAAAAGATGAAATAAAGCTAGAAATGGACATTGAAAATACTGCTGCTAAACTGAACGAACTAATTACTGCTATTAAACAAAAATTGCAAACTAAAACCATTATAGAAACTCCTCACGTTCATCTTATTGAAACAGGAAAACAAGCACACATTATTGGCGTTGATTTTTTTACTCCTATTACCCAATCATTAGATGAGTTTAGTGATTTAAAAGAATCTGTTAACCTCGACATTATTAAAATTGTAGAAGCAATGCAAATGAAATTTGCAGTTAATACAAAAGCATAAAATATATGCTTAAACCTCAAGTGGCATTTTGCAAAACATTATCTTGCCAACCTTAAACTTATTATATGAAATACGAGTTGCTCAACAATCAAATTTTCATCAACAATCGTAAGCGTTTCATTAAAGAAATGCAACCCAACAGCATTGCTATTTTTGGCAGTAACGATGAGTTTCCAACCAATGGAGATGCATTGCATAAATTTAAGCAAAACAGCAATCTGTATTGGCTTACAGGTATTGAGCAAGAAGATTCAATGGTAATATTTTTTCCTAATAATTCTGATGAAAAATATAGAGAAGTATTGGTACTGGTGCGACCAAATGAAATGAAAGAAAAGTGGGATGGAAAAAGATTAAGAATTGAAGAAGCACAAAAAATATCTGGTATAAAAACTATTGTTTGGTTGGATAGTTTAGATGGGTTGTTGCAACCTTGGATTCATTTGGCAGATAATATCTATCTTGATAGTAATGAGAATGATAGAAAAGCTCCAACAGTTCGCAGTAGAGATTATAGATTAATCGATGAAATGAAAGCGGCATATCCTCTACACAATTATTTGCGTGCTGCTAAGATTTTAAAAAATCTAAGAGGCATAAAAACAAAAGAAGAAGTTGTTGTGATACAAAAAGCAATGGACATTACAGAACATACGTTTCGCCACCTTTTAAAGTTTATAAAACCTGGTGTAATGGACTATGAAATTGAAGCAGAAATCTGGCATCAATTTCTTCGTCAACGTGCAACAGGAG
>JANYEP010000189.1 GCA_025363075.1 Chitinophagaceae bacterium
TATGATTGTTCGCTTCTGCATCATTGTAAGCATAACTTTCCATTCTTGCTTTTAATTCATTTAAAAACTGTGCAACATATTTTCCTTCAGTAATTCTGTGGTCAAATGTGATACTTGTATTGAAGCGTTGAAGTTCTTCATCAATTGCGGAAATTCCCATTATCCCACTGTTATACATATTAACTAAAGGGCGAAAATATGATACGCCCTCACCACTTAAATCAGTAACTGTAAAGCTAATGCCAGTAAGGCTTTCAACAGGAATTTTATCTTCAAGATATTGATTGGATAATTCTAAAATTGTTTCCTCAACTTGTGCAACAGTCAGTTCATTTGTCTTCGCCACTTTTACAACTTTCAATCCTTTATCAATATCAATTGCAAAGCCAATATTTACTTCGTTATAAGTGTGGATTTGATTATTATCAAAAAAACCATTTAGCAAAGGATACTTTACCAACAACCTCGAAGTTTCATAAACTAATAAAGGCAATAACGAATTTTTGAAATATTTTAAATGCTTGTTCACACTTCCAAACAAACCATTTGTAGAAATATTGATTGCCAATGTACTTGTCAAACCAGTTTCCTGAACAGCAGATAAATATTCAATCTCACGTTTTTTATTATTGCTTAGTTTGGTTGATGTTATTCCTTCTGGTAAAACTGAATTTTGTTTTTTAGGTTGAGATGCTTTAGTAGCAACGGTTTCAACAACTTTATCAAAAGCATTTGGATTAAGGTGCAACTGAATATCTTTTGCAGTTACCATTTCGTAACCAGCAAAAATTTCTGGGCTGATATTTTTTTCCTGTAACAAATTTTGTGCTGATAAAGAAAATAATGTTGTGCCTGTATAATTAAACTCAGCTTTTGAAACACTTGCCGTTGTTGACTTTGCAACAACAACTTCAGCAACTTTTTTATCTTCAACAACTATCTCATCGGCACTGTTATAAATTGCTGCAACAATATCATTTACTGCATAATCATTTCCAGCTTCGCACATTAGTTTTATAAAGCCATCAGCTTCTGCAATTACTTCATATGTTGTTTTTGATGTTTCAAACACCATTACAATATCACCTTTTTTTACTGTAGCTTTTTGTGCGAAATTAACTTCAATAACCGTTAAAAAAGTATCGTTTACTGCCAACAATGGCACTGCTATTTGTTGTAAAACTGCCATTAGTTAAAAGTTGATTTTATTTCGTTAATAATTCTGTCTTTACTTGGTAATACTTGGTCTTCCAAACTTTTTACAGAAGGTATAGGAACTGGTAAACCTGCAATACGCTTCACTTTGAAGGATTCATTCATCACTTCACTTAAAGAAGCAATTAATTCACTGCTATACGAACTGTAGCTACTTCCTTCTTCAATTACAATTAATTTTTTTGTTGATGATAATTGCTTTGCAATAAACTCCACTGGAATTTCTGAGATTAAACTTGGAATAATCACTTCCGGTTTGATATCACATTCTTTAAACAATTCTTCAAGCATTGCAGAGACATAATCAGCCATTCCACCATAAGCAACTATGGTAACATCTGGTTCAGAAACAATTGGTTTGATATGTACAATTGGATAAGCATCGTTGGAACGCTTGTACGTAAAGGCTTTTGAAGGATTGGTTAAAATCTTTTTACCATAATCTGTTTTATTTTCTAAAACAATTACGGGCTGTTTTTCTTGTAAAATGCTTTCAAAAATAATTGCTGGATTAAAGAAAGTGTTGATTGCAACAGTTTTAACGTGGTCTATGCCAATCAAAAATTTATCGAGTGTTTGAGAGTGTGTTGGTCCATAACCTCTACGCCCACCCATTGGTGTACGCACCACAACAGGACAATCAATTTGTTTGTTAAACATGTGGTGAAACTTGCTGGCGTGATTTACAATTTGGTCGAATGCCAAAGTAATAAAATCGCCAAACATAATTTCTGCGAAAGGCTTAAATCCATTCAATGCCAAACCGTTTGAAATGCCCATTATTGCTGACTCTGAGATAGGTGTTGAGTACAATTGATTTGGCTTCATAAAGCTTAAATCCTTTGCAACTTTAAATGCACCACCATAAGGACTTAAACAATCTTCGCCAATAAAAATAACTTTATCACTTTGCTCAAATTGTTGTTTGAAAAAAGTATTCATCAATTCAACTTGGCGTTTATTGATGGTTTCTAAATTAGTCCAATCTTCTGTTTTTTGATTGGTATGTGGTGTATAATAATCTTCTAATTTGGTATCACCTTCTTCAAAAATTGTGGCTAACATTCTATCAATATCTTCATCAATTTTTTCTTTAAAGCGATTGAAATATTCGGGTTCTTCCTGTTCAAATTTTATTAAAAAATCCTTCGCTTTATATTCATTTATTTCTTCTGCACTTCTGTCATCATCGCCTTTTGAGTGGGCATTTAATCTATATGTATCGCAATGAAAAAATGCGGGTTTCGTTTCTGTTCTTACATAATCCATTGCTTCCTGTGCTTGTGATAAAAGCAATTCTGGATTCCAGGTGTCGCCTTTGTAAGCCTTGATACCAAAGGCTTCTGCACGTGCAGTAATAGAACCAGCAAGGTTTACAGATTGCGGTGTACTTTGTGCATAAAAATTATTTTCACAAACAATCAACAAAGGAATTTCCCATTTGGAAATGATGTTCATTGTCTCGTACAAAGCACCTTCTCCCAAAGTTCCATCACCAATAAACACCACACCAATAGCACCATTTTTATTGAGTTTATTGCCAAGTGCATAACCAGCAGCAACAGGTACAATACCACCTTGAATGCCATTGCTATAAAAATTGCTTCTGCATAAATGCTGGCTACTACCAATGCCGCCACTTGTACCACTTGCCTTGCCTAAAAGTTCAGCAAGCAAACCACGAACATCGTCTGTAAAAGCCATATAATGACCGTGGCAACGATGATTAGAAAAAATAAAATCTCGTTTTTCAAGTTGTGCTGCAAACGCCATTGCAGAAAACTCTTGTCCAACACAAGTGTGTACAGTACCATTGAGTTTACCTTGAGAAAAAAGGTCTAAAAATTTTTCCTCAACACGGCGAATGGTAAGTGCCTGTTTAATTATTTTATGATTGATTGCCATTTTAGACATTAGTTTATTCAAATTCAAACGCGAATTGTGCGTGGTTTATATTGTATAATGGTTTATGCTTTCTATTAAACAAACTAACATAATCGAGATAGGCTCTAAATTCATGTGCAGTTTTTGTTAATGTATGAAAATCATCAAAAATTACAATGTCCCCTTTTTTAAAGTATGGATTTAAAAGTATTAGAGTATATAATGATGCATTATACAAATCAACATCAATATGAACAATAATTCTACCATTTAAATTGCTTTTCATTTTTTCCAAAAAATCTGGTAAGGTATCTTGTATCAGCCCAACTTCAAATGCAACACGACTATCATCAAACTGTGGTATTTGTCCATTTGTTGAAAATGCACCTTTTTTCACGCTACCCCAATCTTCTGGCAATCCAGAAAAGGTATCAAAGCCAATAAATTTTGTGTTAACATTTTTATTAATACAAACCCATCTTTTAAAAGAATCGCCATTACAAACACCAAATTCAAGATACAAGATTTCATTATTTGGATTAAGATATTCTCCTGCTAAAAATTTATGAAACGCTATTCTATCGTTAGCAAAGATTTTTGCTCCATTTGAATTATAGTGCTTTTCAGATTTAATGAGATAACCCCAATTAATCAAAAGATGCGAAACATTTTGTGAATGTCCTTTGCCTAGTACTTTAAAAATCCAAAGAATTATTTTCTTTAATTGTGTTTTCATTTTATAAATTTTTATCTAATAGTTCTTTTTAAAACTGGCAATGCAGGATTGCCTTTATACATTGTGTATGGTTCTAAATTTTTATCACCTATTGAACCTGCACCCAATACAGAATGTGAGCCACAAACCACACCACTCGTTACGACGCTTTTTGCACCCAGCCAGACACCATCTTCTAAAATTATTGGACCACTTGTATAATTGAATGTTGAACGCATTGCATCGTGGCTGCCTGTAAGCAATAGTGAACCCTGCGAGATACAACAATCATTGCCAATTGTAATTGGTTCTAAATTATCTATCCAAACTTGTTCACCAATCCAGCAATCATTTCCTATCGTAAGTTTCCAGGGAAATTTTATGTTGATGCAAGGTTTAAACCTTACACCAATTCCAATTTTTGCCCCAAACAATTTTAGTAAATATGTTTTAATCGAGGATGGAAATGGCAATGATGATTTGAAGAAAACGATATTGATAAAATACCAAATAATTTGTGTGGGCTTTGATGCACCAATTGAAATGGTTACTTTATATGAGTTGAGTTTGACCACTGATTTAATGATTTTTATGATACCGCTGATTTAATGACTGTAATGATTTTATTTATAAATAAAAAATCATTTTTTCATTCTAATCATTAAATCAGCGACAAAACATTGGATAATAAGTTGAAACTAATTTAGGATTGTTGATATATTCATTTGCAATTTGCCAAGCACCTTTGCAGTATTTATCAAACTCCTGTTGTTGCCAATTTGTGGCTTCTTCTATAAAAGGAACAAATGAATTTGATTGTATAATATCGACTTCCCAGCCTGCATTTTTTTTATTCAAATTTAACCAAGGTGTTTTATTACTAATCAATACTGGGCGACCAATCATAAACGATTCAAAAATGCTGTGTCCAAAATTTTCGCCTTGCGTTGGTAAGCAATATAAATGATGCTCTTTTATTAAAGGCATTACTTGATTTGGTATAATTTCCCCAATATAATTTACTTGAATATTTGGTGAAAACGTTGCTATGATTGATTTACATTCCTCCCAATAATTTTTATCTTCTGCTGGACCAGCAATGGTTAAAGCAATATTTGATGTTGTATGTTGTAAATTTTGCAACAACAATTTCAAATTTTTTATATCAACAATTCTTGCGATAAAAACAAGTTTTAATTCACCTTGTTTTTTTTCAATTGTTGATAAAACAGGTTGCTGTAAATCGGGCAAATTATTGGCAATTGAAATATTTACTTTGCCAAAATACTGTTCAATCGTTTCTTTTTCTTGTGGTGTAGTTGCGTGAAAATGAATTTTTTTATGAATTCCTAAAAGTTTCATAAAAAACAAGACCATCCTTTTTTTAAAATAAGTATTTTGATAATGCAATGCACTTTCAAACAAAGCTCCTCTTGGGCATTGAACAATTTTTATCTTTTTAAAATTATACCAAGTAATAAAAAGGGGTTGAAGCACAAACCAAAAACTCCAGATATGATTAAGGTAAACACTTGCTGGGTTTACGTCCTTAATAATAGCTTTTATGGTAGCCTTGCTTAAATTATTTTTTGAACAATAATATACCTGCACATTGCTACCTGCAATTGGTTTTACCCAAGTGTTTGCTTGCACATTTGGATAGGGAGTTGCATCATTTAAATCAGTATTTGCAGTAAATACAAATACATCAATTTCTTGTTGCAACGCAATTGACAAATTGGTTACACTTTTTATTGGCCCACCAGCTTTATAGCCTGGGTAAAACCAATCGGAAAAAAGAAGTAGTCTTGGCTTTTGCAAAATCTATTTTGGAATTGAAAAATTGATATTCTTCGTTGCTAATAAATTTTCGCAGGAGCCTTTATATTGAATAAAATCTCGTGGTGTTAGTTTATCTTCTTCCAACTCCATCAAATGATAACCGTATTCTTTAATTGTTATTTGTGCATCACCTGACTTACATCCTTCTGCAAAATCTTCTGCCCAATCAACGTGTTCAAACAATACAAAGCAATCTTTTGAAGTTTTTAAAAAAGACTCCATACTTTCAAAAATTAATTTTTCGTAGCCTTCTACATCAACCTTTATTGCGTTTGGTGCAATGTTATTCTTTTGAAAAAAATTATCCAAGTTCAATGTATTTACCATCACAGCTTCATTAGTAAAAACACTTGAAAAAGACCCTTTACCACTTTTATCTGTTGGTGAAAAAAATGGCAACTGAATATTATCGGTTTTATGAATCGCATAGTTATATGCTTTGATATTGGAAAGCTGATTGATTTCAATATTTTTTGCAAGGTATTTATATACTGCTGGTGCAGCTTCGAACGAATATACTTTTACATCTGGTCGCAGCCTTGCAACAAACACGCTAATAGAACCTATATTAGCTCCAACGTCAACAAACACGCCATTTTGTGGTATTGTTTTAACAAAAAAATCAACAGTTTCTTTTTCATAATATCCATAAGCGTATAATTCAAAATATACATTTTCAATTAGATTAGGAACGAAGAAATTTAAACCGTTTTTAACTCCAAAAAAATATTCTTGATGATTCTTTATTTTTTTATTATTAAAAATTCTTGCCAATCGCAATTTGCCTTTAAAGGCAGGTAGTAATTGAAAAAATGAACGAAATGTATTTGACATAGTATTTGTTATTGGCTTATGCAATTCTAAGCGATACCTTTCTCTTTATTCTTTTTGGTAGTAAGATATAAGACACGATAATTAAGAAGAACATTGATTTTATCAAATGCCCAAAAGCTGTTTGTGTTTCACAATCGGGTCTAATAGGATAATAGTATATAAGTGGTAAAAAGAAGTAAACTAATGGATACTTAAACAACATTCTTTCAAATACTTTAAGAGATATATTAAGGATTAACCCATACAAGAAAACCACCAACCAACCACCTACTTGTCCATAAGATGCCCAACCATCAGCCAAAATACCCATTCCCATTGATGTTCCTGAAGCTATTTCTATACCAGTATATTTCATAAAATGCTCCCTGTTGCCAGCTGTCAATTTATCTGGGGCAAAAGCACGTGGTAAAAAAGCTGCTTCCATATATTTATTTAACAAATCCATCCCTTGGTAGTCTGTGTAATTAGGTACAAAATCCATTGTTCTGCATAGAATCCAACCTTGATTGATTCTCATAATATTTTCACTTAAGTCATTGGCTATATTACTATTTTCTGCTTGAGATTTTACTGTGCTTGAAAAAGCAGAAAAGGTTGCATCTTCCACCCCAGCAGCGTGTTCTGTACCCCATGTTCTTTGCCTGTAAGCACTTTTAGAAAGTTGAATGATTAGTACAAAGAAAACAAATGCAAGCATTGAAACAATAACAGTTTTCACTTTTGGCTTTAACCTAATACAAACCGAAATACCCCAAAAGAGTGTCCAAATAACTAAGTCGTGAAACATTGCAGTACGAACAGTTACTAGAAATAAATAGAAAATGGGTAAGGAGATAAAGAAATAATTAATCTTAGGTTTTGTAATAATTTGAAAACATACATAGGCGTATTTTAAACCAAAAATTAAATAAAATAAGAAAGCTAAAGATTCAGGTAAATTTTGCCCAGCAAGTATATAGTTAGACACCAAAGAAAAAAACATTACTGAGGTAAGTAATTTGTCATTTATGCTAAGTTCTTTTAGACTAAGATTTAAATTTTTAAAGGTGGTATCTTCATCTTTATTTGCAGTACCAATAAACAATCCAATACTCATAAATAGCACAGCAGGAAATGCATAATTAAAATACTCTCTTTCTGGCAACACCATTCTATACGTTTCGGAAGTGGAAAAAGCGTACGATAGTGTTGTTCCTAAACAATATTGTAGAGCCAAAAAAATAACAAATATTTTTCTGATATTAAAACCATCGTTAATAGTGAAATTAATATGAACCAACCAAGCCACAAAAAAAAGTGCTGGTATAAAATAAAATTCTAATCCAGCAGACGATAGTCCTAGTGCAATAACTATGAAAATAAACAGTATTCGTTGTGAAAGACTAAGCTTCATTTAATAACTAACTTTAGATAATTTTTTATTGATACACTTTCTTTAATACATCAATTAGTCTACTTGAATGATCGTAACCAGCCTTGTAAACTTTTGTTAACCCATTTTTTTTAATTTCAATTCTCAATGCATTTTCACTGAGATAATATCTACATTTTTCTAATAATTCTTGTTTTGTATCAAAGAAGACAGCTTCTTTATTTTCATCAAATAACTCCTCATGAACAGGCGTTCTCTGTGCCAACATAAAAGCACCACAAGCAGGAATTTCAAATGTTCTACTATCTTGCTGGTCTCTATTAGCAACTCTTATGAAATGTAAAGCTATTTGCATCGCATTTAATCTTTTAACATATTCATCAGAGTAAACACCTTTACTAATGTAGTGAGGTGCAATTATAGACCAATATTTTTTATTCATCCATCCATCTCCTATTACCTTAACAGGAATGCCATTTTCTATCAAGTGTGCAATAAACTCTGCACGTTCTTCTTCATACGAGCCTATGAAGCCAACATTACAAGAATAGTTTTGTTTTTCCTCATTAGTTAGCTCAACAACTTTATGGAAATTGGGATCGAAAGAGCGAATACAATAGTCAACTTTTTTTGCACCCCAGCTGTAATACTCTTCAATATTTTCAGTTCGTTGCACAAAATGATGGTGATAGTATTTTGCAGTTTTTCTTGTTACCCACCAATATGCTTTATATCTGCCATTAGCATCATCAGTTACAACATTAATTAGTTTAGATGTTGGCAGTTTTGCAATAATTTTTTTTACAGTAGATTCCATTAAGTAGGTCTTATTATCTACCCAGATTAAATCTGGCTTTAGCTCATCAACTGCTTTTAAAACCTGATTTTTTAGCTTGTATATTCCATATCCAACACTGAATCTATGATGAATACTTGCTGTGATATTTTTTACGTAAATGGATTTATCAATATCAATTCCAACAACATTGTAACCTAAATCAATGAGTGTTTTGTAGCGTTTGTAGCAGTTACAATTGGGCGATAAACTGCCAATGTATAAAATTAATTTTGGGGTCATTTGCTATTTAAAAAAAGAATTGTACCAAATTGCAAAACTCAAAGTTCGCCAATACAAGGTTAAGTTATTTCCTGTTTTGTAGAAATCATTTGCCAAATTGATGGCTTCTTTCTGATTAATGAAATCAATATTTTTAACGTAGTTGAAGTACATTTCTTTTCCTCTAGCATCGCTTTGCAATGCGTGGTCAATTGGCGATGGAAAACCAAACTTTCCTTTTTGATTTTTAATTTTATCGGGCAAAATATTTTTTACACTTTCTCTTAAAACAGACTTTGTGTTGCCCTCTAAAAAAGTATCATATTTATATTGCAAAACAAATTCAACCAGCTCGTGGTCTAATAAAGGCACTCGCACCTCAACCCCATGTGCCATACAGTTTCTATCTTCATAATGCAAATAAGGTGGTACAGTCCAACTATAGTAATTGTTTAATAAATTCGCTTGATATGGATTGTTATCTTTGAATGGATAAAATTCAACATCAAATACCTTGTTAGCAATATGTGAATCACCAGTTGATTGTTGTTTTTTTATGGCCGATCTTAGTGAAAGTGGAAGTGTTTCCCATATTGATTTTAGAATAAGCGAGGCTTTAGAATTTTGAGAAGAAACTGAAAGTTTATTCACCATACTAAAGTACTGCAAAAACTCAAAAGATTTTAGTTTTTGAGCTAATCCAGCATCAATATAGCTTTTATATCCAGCAAATAATTCATCGCCACCAGATCCAGATAATACCACTTTAACACCAACTTGAGCAGCCATTTTGCATAACTGATAATGTGCATACATTGAGCCGTCTAAAATAGGTTCATCGTGGTGGTAAATTATTTTTTCGACATCATCAAAAAAATTTTCGCCACTTAAATTAAAATGATGCTTTGTAATATTTTTATAATGCAAATGAAACTCTTCAATCAAAGCATTTTCTGCGTGGTGGTAAGGTAAAATAGCTGAAAACGTATGCCATTTTTCGGGAGGCGTATTTTGAATACAAAGTGCTGAAACTGTTGAAGAATCTACACCTCCAGATAAAAAACTACCAACTGGAACATCGGAACGAAGATGAACTTTTATTGTATCATTAAGTTTTTCATAAAACTCATTATACGTATTTGCAGCAATGGTTTTAGTACCCAATTCTGGAAAATTCCAGTATGAAATTTCATCACTTAATTCACCAATTTCATTTACCCAGGTGTAGCACCCTTGTTTAATTTGCTTTACTTCTTTATAAAAAGTTTCGGTATTAGCGTCGAGCTTTCTATGCACTAAAAATTCAAACGCTTTTTCTTCGTTTAAGGTATCGCTTAGTTCTTGATGTTTTATTAAAGATTTGATTTCCGAAGAAAAAAGAATCGCATTTTTTGTTTTCCTGTAATACAAGGGTTTTATGCCAAATCTATCTCGTGCTACAAAGAGTTTATTTAGTTTTTTATCAAATAAAATAATGCTAAACATTCCTCTAAATTTCTCTACACATTTTTCTTTCCAAACTTGATAAGCGGCCAGAATTACTTCTGTGTCCGAATCTGTTTTAAATTTATAATAGCTTGAAAGTTGTTGTTTTAACTCAATGTAATTGTAAATTTCTCCATTAAAAATTAATGTGTTCTCATTTTCGTCTATCATTGGCTGCGATGCAGATGTAGATAAATCAATGATACTCAAACGTGCGTGTCCCAAAGCATAGTTCTCGTTCTGCCAAATGTTGTTTCCATCTGGTCCCCTATGCTTTATTCTTTGAAGCATTGTTGGCAACAAACTCAACTTTGTTTTACCAGCAACGCAAACTATTCCACACATAATTTATAAGGATTATTGGTTTTCAATTTTTCTATTGTTGCGTAAAAAATTTTTTATAATATTAAATTTTTTCTCAAAATAAAAAATATCATTAAAATCTTTTTTAGCACTCACAGATAGTGCATCAAAATTATTGTAGCAATATTCAATTGCTTTTTCAAGTGACTCAACAGAACCATCTGTAAAAACAGCCCAATCATATTTGCCCAAATGTTTTCTAAATTGTTCGTTATCTAAAACCAATGCTGGTAAGCCACATGCAGCATATTCATATATTTTATTTGAAGCTGTGCCTTGTGGAATATCGCCTAAATGTATTGCAATGCCAATGTGATTTTGTTTTGTAATCTCTTGTACTTCTTTGTATGGACTTATACCAATCCACTGAAGTTTATTTTGCACAGAATAAGTTTCTGTTAACTTATTAATTGAGTTTTTATATTCATTTTTTACTTTTCCTTTCAGGGTCAATTGTAAATTTTTACCGCAAATTTTCTTTGCCAACAATGGAATAATTTCCTCTATGGAATGACCTTTTCCAATTGTACCTTGATAAATGATTTTTATATCAGTATCGTTTTTAGGATGCGTATTTAAACTTGAATTATTATAAATTTTTTGAGAGGGAAAATTAGGCAGCTCAAAATATTTTGTTCTGCTATTTATTGTAGGATAATAAACCAACCTATCGTCTGTTGGCAGTGAAAAAATATTGACATATTGTAAAGCTTTCATTTCATATTCGGCACTAAACCAGCCTATCGAATATTTTTTTATTTTTTTCATCTCTGGCATATCATGATTATGATACCAAGTTTGGACACTCTTTTTTAGTAATTTCCTAAACAAGAAAAAAGAAAAAAGAGGAATAGGGTCATACATTAAAACTACATCTGTTTTTTTGGACTTTGCATATTTGAAAAATGTGGTTGTGAATTTTAAAAAAAATAAGACTTTGTATAAAAGCGAAGTTTTTTCATATTGAATTGGGTCGCAATATTTGCCCAATTTTACATACTTAATATTGTTGCCAATAAAAAAATCTTCGTGACTATTATTGTTGGTTAATACAACCAATTCATTGCACATTTCCGCCAAACAATTAATTGCATTTATTGTTGGTGGAAAATAATCTGGGTGTGTATATATGCTTACTACTATTCGATTAAACATATTGTTCATTCTCTAATATTTGTTCAATAATTTTTATGTTGTTGTAGTAAGAATTTTCTTGAGCAAATTTTTTTCTTATCTCCTGCAACTCTTTACTGTTATAGTTTTCAAGGTTCTCAATAACGTTTTTAAACAAGGTTGGTAAGTTATTATTATTATCTCTTTCAGCATTCATCACAACCAAGTTTGGATGATTTTCGTAGGTAGTTATATTACTTGAAACAACAACTTTTCCAGTGCTTAAATATTCCATTACCTTATGATAGTTGATCCCTTTTGATTGATCCTTTAAAATATCATAACAAATTAAAAAGCCATCCATTCGTTGATATTCCAAGGCTAATTCGTTTGGATGAACCGTACCATAAAGTATTACATTCTTATACCCTTGCAAACTTCCAATAAGTTTCTCTGCTTCTGCATCAGTTCCACCACCAATATTTGAATTAACCCTTTGATAAGAACCCCAAAATTCAAACACAACATTAGGATTTTCATCAATAATCTGCAGCAAGCATTTTTTATCAATATCTTTTCTCAACAAATTACCAGCTATTCCAATTCTTACAATATCATCTTTTGTAAAATTTAGTTTTGGTGGATTAATAAACTCATTTGCCAACCCGTGATGCACTATATATTTTGGAATATCAAATGACTCAAATTTTTCAAGAATTTCTTTTGTTATAGAAAGTATGATGTTGGCATCCTTTGCCGAATTTAAACCCATTTGATTTGATGGAATATCAAGTGGCGAGTATAGTTTAATTGGGCTATTTGAAAAGAACTTAAAAGGAAAACAGTTCCCAATATCAAAACTCCAAACAAGGTCTATTTTTTTTGCAATTTTTTTTTCTACTTTTTTAATATGGAACTTCACTAAAAAGTGGTATAAACCAATCCACTTGAACTTTATTTTATATGGAAATGATAATGAGTGGTGAACCAAATGTAGTGAAGGATGAACATTGCTTTCAACAATTTCAACCCCATTTTTAACCTTTTCTTTTTGTTTTAAGTTCATAAAATAAACTTCATTTCCACATTTGGCCAATTCAAGTGCATAGTGATGTTTAGCCAAATACATATTACCCCAAGCCTGTGGAGAAATGATAAGAATTATTTTATTTTTTAGTTTCAATTAATCTTTTTTCTTATACAATTTTTTTGCAGGATTACCAATATATGTACCTGCTTCTAAAATATTTTTTGTTACTACAGCACCAGCACCAATTACTACATTATCGCATATTGAAACTGGTAATATTGTTGCGTTTGAGCCAATAGATACGTTGTTTCCAATTATTGTATTTTTCCATTTTGATGTATCGCCACCTGCTGGTTTTCCATCACTAAATAAATCGTTAATAAACATTACTCCATGACCAATAAAACAATTATTTCCAATGTTCACCAACTCGCATATAAAACTATGTGATTGTACTTTAGTATTGTTACCAATAACAACATTTTTTTGTATTTCAACAAACGGGCCCACAAAACAATTATTGCCAATAGTGCAGCCATAAAGATTTAGTGGTTCAACAATTTTCACATTCTCACCAAATTGAACATTAACAATTTTACTTTGATATTTTATTGGTTCATTCATCTTTCAAGCTGTTGGGCTTTGTAATAAATTTTATCAATAATTTCAACAGTTTTTAGCCCTTCGAACGCACTTGTAGAAATGATAGCGTTATTGGTTAAAACATCCACCAAGTTTTCATACACCTTATCGTGATTGCTCATTGAACCTTGATAATTGCCATAATTATTGGCAACATTTCCACTTGGCAAAGTAGGAATTTTATAATCTTGAATATTTTGATATTCTAATTCATTCAAGTATTGTCCACCAATTTTTACAGTTCCTTTTTCGCCAAAAATAGTCAGTGAGCCTTCCATATTTTTCTCATAACTATTCACCGTGTAATTAATTGTTCCAATTGCTCCATTTTGAAATTTTGCAATTACAACTCCAGTATCTTCAAACTCTATGATGCCTTTGTGTGCAAAGTTTGCTGTGTATGCTTGCACATCTCTTATATCACCAATCATCCAATAAAGCAAATCGATAAAGTGGCTAAATTGTGTAAACAATGTTCCGCCATCTAATGCCTTTGTTCCTTTCCAAGAGTTACTATAATATTCAGCATCTCTATTCCAAAAGCAACTTAATTGAACGCTATAAATTTTACCTAATCGCCCTTCATCAATTACTTTTTTTACTGCCTGCACAGGCGGGTTAAATCTATTTTGCTTAATCGCAAACAATCTTTTATTCACCCTTTCTGCTGTTTGAATCATTCTATCACAATCATTAACACTTATTGCCATTGGCTTTTCACACAAAACGTGAAACCCTGCTTTTAAACTTTCAATAGAATGTTCTGCGTGTAAACCATTGGGGCTACAAATAGAAATAACATCAATATCTTTTTGTGTGCTTAATAATTCACTTAAGTTATAATAAGCAGCGGCATTATATTTTGTTGCCAATTCATCTGCTCTTTCTTTAACAATATCACAAACGGCAACAAGCTTTCCATATTTATTAATATGTTCAGCGTGTCGTTGGGCAATTCTACCACATCCAATAATTGCAAATCGTATCATTTTTTCTATATAATTTTTCTTTTGTTTCTCTATTTTACCTTAACGATTTTTCTAAATATTTTTTTTACTGGATATAAAAATGGATACCTTTTTTCTATTGGCATATAGTGGTCATATTCTCTATGCGATTTTATTGGCAATTTCATATAATGTTGAAATTGCTCTTCTGTAAGATTTAGTTTTTTCAACACAAATTCATAATCAATTTTAAACTGTTCTTCATTATAGATTGGAAGTTTAAGTTCCTCTATAGCTTCAGCTTTTGTTATTTGCTTTGAGCAAATTAAATTTGATAAATGTGATTTTCTTTTATCAATATTAAATCGAGTTGGTAATATGTATCCTTGATAAAATCTTGTCCAAATATTTTCATAATGTTTTCCCCCATAATCTTTCCAATCAAGTTCTTTTGAAATTATTTTTTTGACTTCTGTTTTTATATAAGGCACATAGTTAAGCAGGCTGAAAAAATGAAGTTTGAAAATATATTTAAAATAAAAATCTTCGTAAATCGATGAAATAGGAAAGGTTTTCAATTTCATTTTTCCGTGTGTTGCATGAATGTCTTTAACGTTTCTCCAATCACGTTTTGGAAATATCCACGATTTTGGCAACACAGCTTCGGTAACAATATTGTAACCAATTATAGCACTTTTTATATTGAATTTTTTTGCAATTTGTTTCGTAGCGTGAATTGCAGAATGATCTGTAATGGCTTCTATATCTATCACTCCTGCTTCTAAGTATGCCAATTGTACATCACGAAATTCCTCCCAATTAACAACATAAGTGTATAAATCAAAGTCGAGTTTTGTCGATAAATTTTCAATATTTTTTACTGCTAATTCGCTGTTCCAGCCATTATCGAAATGAAAAAGTAAAACACGCAAATTAAGTTGCTTAGTAAGAAATGCTAAATAAGTACTATCGACTCCACCACTTACTCCTAAAATTGTGTCGTATTTTTTTCCTTTGCCTTCAGCCTTTAATTTATCAACAACTTCAGCCAATTTTTTTTGTGCAATCACGCCATCAAATAGCTCACGTTTTGCAAGTGCATCATAGTCGGTACAGTGATTGCAAATTCCATCTTTATTGAACTTAATATATTCATCATCATTCGTATCAAAAACACATCGAACGCACTGTCTATATTCACTCATATTCCTTTCCATTAAATATAAAAACCTTCGGTCCAAAGTCCATTGATATACCAATTTTTTAAATCGGTTAATGAATTTAAATTTTGATTGTTAAATGTTTTATAAATAAAATTTCTTGACTTGTCTTCTTTACGCTTTCCTCCAATTTTCTCAAAAGCACTAAAGATATTATTGTTTAGATGACAACTATCGTTTCCCCAATAATACAATCTTGTAAATTCACCTTTAATGTTTGATAAATATTTGATGATATGTTTCAGAGCAATAGTGTTTTTGTAAGTCAAGTCAGCAATCATTAACCTATCGTTATTAATTGCATAAACTGTGTACCCAACTATTTTATTTGATTCGTAAAAAAATTTTGTTGAATATTTTATTGCTGGGTTTTTTGTTATTCTCCAATCAAAGTACGCTTCATTCATTTCAATATTTATCAACTTTTTGTTTTCTTCTCTAAGAGATTTATAAAAGTATAACAAGTCGTTTTTATTAACCAATTCATCATACACATTTATCGTTTTCGCTTTCGACAAATTAATAAGCAATTTAGTTTTTGATATGAGTGTTAAACAATTTTTTCCAACATATTTTATAAGTACGCTCAAAAAACTATTTGAGTTTTTTTGTGCAGTAGAAAACGAATAGTATTTAGTTTGAATTTCAATATACTTTACTAACCCTTCGTGAACATTAAACTGAAAATTATTTCTCCAAGCTTTTACAGCAGGTGTAAACCCCCAAACTACTACACTACCCTTTTTTACGATGTTTTCAATAGCAAATTCATACAGTTTTTCAAACAATTTTTTACCTCTATAACCTGCTTCTAAATAGCTTGTTTCACTTTTTGCAGTTGAATAAATATCGTCGCCAATGTTTAATTTAATAGGCAACATTGATTGTGTTGCAATTATTTTTTTATCGTCTTTTAATAATGTAAAAACTGTGTTGTTGTTAGTATTAAATTCCCAATTCCAAATTTGCTCATTTACCGGATGTCCTAAAACATTTTTTAAGTAATCAATCACTTCAACATTTTGTGCAGCATCCAAATTTTCTAAACAAACGAAATCGATATTCTCCATTTAAAAATTTTGGAAATGTTTTACTAAAATTTTTTCCATTGATGCTAAGTTATTTTCTTTCCACCAATCTGCTAATGTTGCTGATGTAGTTATCCAGGCATCATTGTCAGAAATTATTTTGCTAAAAACTAAATTATACAATTTCAAATAATCATCTGTAACGCAGTTGTTATGCCACAAAACAGTCAATACACCATTGCAGTTTTTAACTTCTTCATATAATTTTTCAAACAGTCTAAAAGAATCAACAACAGTTAAGCCTAAGTATTTAAAAAAAGTTACATCCATTACTATCAATGGAATTTCTAAAATATCTATAAACGAATTTGTTTGCAAATCATAAGGACGAAAAGGATAACATAAACCATTTCTAAATCCTGGCATATCGGCAAATCCAAAAGTTGTATCATACTTAAAACCCAATGAATGCAGGTGTTTCCAAGTATCTGGTGTTTTAAATCTTAAATAATGATTTCTATATCCAACTACTTTTTCACCCAATGTTGTTTCTAATTTTTCTCGCTCATTAGCAATTTTATTAATATCATTATATGCTTGATGACCTCCATGCATTCCAATTTCTGAACCAGCATTCTTTATTGCTTTAAAAATCTCTGTTTGTGTTTCAATTTTATAATTAAAATCAGGTTCTCCTTTTTCCAATGCTAAAAAATAATAGCTTGCAACGATATTGTTTTTACTTTCAAAATCTAAAAAAAAATCTAAAGCCCAACTTGGATTTGGAGTCTTTTTTAGTAGGCTCAAAAAGTTATAATATCCTAAACTTAGTTGTTGATTTTTTACAGATTTAACAGCTGACTTTAAGAACTGATGTGGTTGTTTTTTTTCATATAAAAAATCTACATCGTGAGAAATACATACTGCAAATTTTTTGTTGTTTTTATATGTTGGCTTAAACCCTTCTTTTACCAAGAAGTTTGATATTGCTGGGTTTAAAGCATTGTTTGAAGACATATAATACCTAAATCTATTGTATGTATCAAGCACTAAAGGATTGTATTCTTCAGCAGCAGCGTAAATATTTTTTAGATTAATCGTATTCACTTCAAAGAACTACTTAAACAATTTTTCTTTTAACTCTGTTTGGGTTGGGTAGCTTATTAAAACTGCTTGATGCGGTCTTTGAAAAACAAAAAAACTACCAGCAGCAACAGCACTCGCTCCAGCAATTTTTGCTTTATAAAAATCTTCTACACTTGCAGCTCCACCAACAGCAATTACAGGAATGTTAACAGCAGAAGCAATGGATCGAATAAGATTTATGTCAAAGCCTTTATAGGTTCCATCGGCATCAATATTATTAATTAAAATTTCGCCAACCCCAGCATTTGCAACATCTTTAGCAAACTGGATTGGGTTTTTATTTGTACTGTTTTTGCCGTTATCAGTATAAATTTTATATGCTCCAAATAGGTTTTTTTTTACATCAATTGAAGCAACAATACTTTGACTTCCCACTGAATTTGCTGCTTGTGTTACAAGGTTTATGTTGTTGTGTAATGCTTTATTAACAATTACTTTTTCGTAGCCACAAAAAAGAATTTTCTTTATTTCATCAAGCGTTGAAACACCTCCACCATAAGCCATTGGCATAAATGCTTCACTTGCAATTTCGGCAATTTGCTTAAAATTTGGAGGGCGATTTTCTTTTGTTGCATCAATATCAATCACAGTAATTTCGTCAACCTCTTTTTCGTTAAAAATTTTTACTGTATTAATAGGGTCGCCAACATAATGGTAATTTTTAAACTGAACTGATTTTATAAGTCCTCCTTTATGCAGCAACAATGTTGGTATAACACGAATTCTCAATTAATAATTTTTAACAAAATTTTCCAATAATTTCATTCCATATTTATGACTTTTTTCTGGATGAAACTGAACACCTACAATGTTTTCGTGTTCTACACCTGCTTCAAAATCGTAGCCATAATTTGTTGAAACAAGACGGTCTTTTTTATCTTCTAATTTTAAGTGAAATGAATGGGCAAAATAAAACCTCGGCTCTTCGTACATATTTTCAAACAACTTAGATTGATTGTAATTTGAAACATTTTGCCAGCCCATATTTGGAATTTTTTGCGTAATTGATAGCCTTGATTTATCAAAAGAAATCGTTGTGCCATTTATCCAACCCAGCCCTTTTTCAGCACCCTCTTCACTCGATTGAGTAAACAATTGAACCCCGAGGCAAATACCAAGAATTGGTGTTTTATTTTGCAATACTTTCTTATTTAATAGCGGAATTAATCCAGTTTTTTGAAGCTGCTGCATTCCATAATCAAAATGCCCAACACCAGGTAGAATAAGTTTTTCGGCGTTTTCTATTTGTTCTTTATCGTTTGTTATTTGTGATACAACACCCAGATGTTTCAACATATTTTTTATTGAACTTAAATTGCCTGTGTTGTAATCAATGATGGTGAGCATTTAATTTTTTTTATCTTTCTTAAAATAATATTTAAGAAAAAAATACGGCTTTAAAATAATCCATTTAAAAGCCTCTTCATAAAAAAAAGATTTTAATAAAAAACTAAGCTCAAATGCACCATTACTAAAAAATAACAAATCAATTTTGTGTAGGTTGTTTTTATTTTTTAATTCCAATAAAAATGAACTCGATAGTTTAAGAACCTTGTTATCATTTAAAATTTGGTGATATATAGAAACTAACTTATTAGCGTTTCTATTTTTAATTTTTTTATAATTTTCAAATACTTGTGTGTCGTGATTGTAGGATACAGAGTTTATGTGTTCACGGTATTCTATAAGTTTTTCGTTGATGTAAACTATTTTACCAAAAGATTGAGCTCGGTATGCAAAAACTATGTCTTCGTGAACAATGTCATCATTTAATTTTCCAAAAAGTTGTATCATTTTTTTATTCAAACACATTGTTGCTCCTCTTAGTCTAACCCCTTTTTTAATCGTTTTTTCGATATTGTTTTTACTTAAAGTTGTTAATGCGTTTTCAAAATTTTCTTCGTAATCTATCAACGTAGAATTTTCATCAATTACAAAATTGTTATGGTGTATTGCAGCAATGTTTTCATCTGCAAAATCCATTAATCGCTCAACTCTGTTCGGCAATGAAATATCATCTCCATCTGCAATAACGATCCAATCTCCTTTTGCTATTTCAAAAGCAATTTTATTAAAATGAGATCCGATACCACTTTGTTTATCATTTCTATTAACTACAATTGAATGATTGCCTTTGTAGTTTGCAACAGCCTTTTCAATAATTTCAAATGTTGTATCGGTTGAGGCATCATCAGAAAAAATAATTTCTAATGGACTATATGTTTGGTTAAACGCACCATTAATAGCCGCTTTAATAAACTTCTCTGCTTGATAAGTTCTAACAACAAGTGATACTAACGATTTTTTTATCATTTTTTCTTGCACCAGAAGACTAACTATTTTGATTTTAATCTACTAAAAAATCTTTGGAAAATATCTTTTGCTACATAAGACATATTTGACGAAAATGCAAGATGGAAGAACCTAACTTTAAAAAATCGCAACGCCAATAAAAAAGCATTGCTGTTATTTTGTTTGATTGCTTTATGAATATCTATAGAATACTTGTGCGATGAAAATTTGTCAATTCTCAATAACAAAGTGTTGTACCAAACCATCCTTGTTATTCTTACATCTATCGTTGAGTTTGTAATTCCTCCTTGATGCCTTCTATAAACTGATGTAAAACAATTTAATTTATGTAAAGAGCCTTTTAATGCACATAAATATTGAATTAAAAAATCGAAGGAATATTTAACATCTCTCCAAGGCTCAAGATCAATTTTTTTTCGTAACATAATCGTTGCAGTTCTAATGTACCAACCCTTTTGCAACAGATAAACAAAATCTACTTCGCTAGGGTCTTCTTCAGTAGTATCAATAAACGTATTTGTTTCGGTGAAATAGTCTTTAGACAGTGTGTAAACAAGAGAGCAATTTTTATTTGCATCTAAATAGTCTGCCTGTTTTTGAAGTTTGTACTCGTCTGTCCAATAATCATCTCCTTCTAATATTGCCACATACTTTCCTTTACAAGCATTATAAACATTTACAAGATTGTTTGAAACGCCTACATTTTTTTCGTAGTGAAGTAGCTTAATAATATGAGGGTATTTTTGTTGATACTCTTTGCATATTTCAAAAGTTTTATCAGATGAGATATCATCACCAATTACTAACTCAAAATCAAAACTTGTTTTTTGCATCACAGCACTCTCAATTGCTTGCACAATAAACTTTTCGTGATTGTATGTAATCATTAAAATTGATACTAATGGACTACTCATTTTCTATACCAATTTCAACTTTAAAAAATATTTTTTTGCCTTCATCATTTATAAAATAAGCATTTTTAAAGTCGTTATGCGATAAAGCACGAGCTTTATCGTAAAACTGTTTAAAAGTTCCCACTTCGTTCATATCTATTTTGCATAAATTTTCGAAGTCTTTTTTCACATAAAAATTACCTTTACTCTCTGGCAGAACTGGTGTGTATTTATTATCAATTATTGCATCAAAATTTTCGTCAAAAAGCTCCAATTCAGCTTTTAAAACTCGCTCATATATTGAATAAGAGGTATCCCAATCGTGCTTTTCCACGAACTTTCGTGCTATAATAGGTCCATTATCAAGCTTTTCATCCATTTCATGGATGGTTGCACCAATTGGCAAATTATGAATAATTGCAAACACTTGAGGATACCAGCCTCGGTTTATTGGGTTGTATCCAGGGTGAATATTAATGCACCTAAGATTTTGCACCAATTCTTTTGGAAAAAATTGTAGGCAATGCACCGAAAAAACTAAATCATATTTTGCAATAATTTTTGCAACATCGTTTAACACATCTACTTTTTTAGTGCCATCCACAAAATCTTGATGTTCCCAAATAGCCGTTTTAGTGGTGCTGTGACAAAAATTTATTTCAATATCTATACGATTATACTTTTCAAAAATTTGTTTGATGCCTTCATATTGTATTACATTATCAATTACAACTAAGATTTTTTTCATTAGGATTTTCTTTAATGCAGTTTTTTGATTAATTATTTTGAACCCTTAACATTATTCTGCACACATAATCAATTTCTTCTTTTGTTAAATTAAAATAAAGTGGCAAGCAAAGAACTCTTTTACTTACAGACTCACTAACTGGCATATCTTGTTTGTCCAAGTATCTTAAACTATTTAAAGATGGATAAAAATATCTTCTGGGCGTAACACGGTTTAGATTTAACTCTTCAAGAGTTTTTAGCAACTTTTCCTCTGTTTCAAACACGATTGGGTAGTAGGAATAGTTAAATTCTGCGTCTTTATTAATTTTAATATGCTGCACATTTAGCCCTTTTAGCTTGTCATTGTAGTGCAGACTTTGCCATTTACGAGATTCCAAAATTGCATTGATATGTGGAAAATTAGTTAGCCCCATTGCTGCGTGAAACTCTGAGTTTTTTCCATTAATACCCACACCTTCAAAATCTTCAGGGCCATTATGCCCAAAATTTCTTTGGTATGCCATTTTTTTCAATATCTCTGGCGAATTACAAAATACAGCTCCTCCCTCGATGGTGTGGAATAGTTTTGTCGCGTGAAAACTAGTTGTGCTAATATCACCATATAAAAAAATACTTTTACCCTTGTATTTTGTACCAAAGCAATGTGCTGCATCGTATATTACTTTTAAATTATGCTTTTTTGCAATTTTATCAATAGCATCAATGTCGCAAGGATTTCCAAAAACGTGCGTTGCTAGAATAGCACTCGTTTTTGGAGTAATTGCTGCTTCTATTTTGGCTGGATCTATGTTAAAACTATCTTTATCAATATCAACAAAAACAGGTTGACATCCTTCCCAAACAATACTGCTTGTTGTAGCAACATAGCTGAAAGGTGTGGTTATGATTTCGCCCTTTAAGTCAAGTGCTTTTATAGCAATTTGCAATGCAATGGTTCCATTATTTAAAAAAAGTAAATGCGGAACTTGTAGGTATTCTTTAAGCTTGAGTTCCAACTCATTTACCAAAGGACCATTATTTGTAAGCCAATTTCGTTGCCATATTCCATTCAAATATTTTTTATAGTCTTCAATAGGCGGCAAAAAAGGATTTGTAATATTTATCATTTTTTTTCTATCTTTTAAAAAATAAAATAGGTTTTAGAAATATTCTTGCAAATAGCTTAAAGAAAAAACGTTTATCTCTTAAATAATCGAATTTAAAAGGAGCATCGCCATATAAAAATAAATCCAAGTTGCAAGTTCTCTTTTTATTTTCCAATTCCTTAAGTAAGTTAGCAGAAAGATTTAATATTTTGTTATCAATAAGTATTTGTTTATAAACACTAAAAAAATTTTTTGCACTATCTACTTTAAAAAAAATAAATGACTTATAAATTGTTAAATCTTGATGATAAGAAACAGATTTTGGATGCATCCTGTATTTCATTAACTTGTCGTCCAAATAAATAATCTTGCCAAAATGCTGAGCCCTATATGCTAAAACCTTATCCTCGTTAGTTACTTCTGGATTCATAGGGCCATATGCATCCACCATTTTTTTGTTAAGACACATTGTTGCTCCTTTTACAAAAAGACCAGTTCTTATTGTCTCTTCAATATCATTTTTATCAAAAACTTCTAAGCATTTGCGGTAGTCAAAATTATTTCTATCAACAATAATTTGGGAATTTTCATCTATTGAAATACAGTCATGATGAATTAAACTCACATGATCATTAGCAAACTCCATTAATCGTTCTACCCTATTGGGCAAAGAAATATCATCGCCTGCTGAAACTACAATCCAATCCCCTTTTGCAATATTGGACCAAACTTTACTAATGTGTCCGCCAATTCGTAAATTTTTTTCGTTGCGATTTAATACTATTTTATGTGGCCCCTTGTAATCTTTTGTGGCTTCTTCAATAATTTTAAAAGTATCATCGGGAGAATTATCATCAGAAAAAATAATTTCTAATGGACTATAAGTTTGGCTTAACGCACCATCAACTGCCTCACGAATAAATTTTTCAGCTTTATAACAAATAATTGTTAAGGATACAAGTGGTTGTGACATATGATATTAAAATCTTATTTCAATTGTGCTAAAACGCAAACATCATTATTGGGTCTATTGTGAGTAAATGGAATAATCGCTAAGTCATCATTCAATTTTATCTCTTTAATATTTTTAAATTTGTCTGATCTTTCTAATTGAAATTTAAGTCCCTCATAATCATAACACCATTCGTGTTTTTCGTGTTGGAGGCTATGAGTAAAAACTGAAAAATAAAAACTATTAGGGCTTTCAGCAGGGATTCTTTGTTTAGCCCAATCAGAGTCTTCACGAATAATTCCTGTCAAATAAAATTGCACCATTCTCTTTAAATCTGGGGTAGAAATTAAAATATATCCATCTTTATTAAGTAATTTTGAGCAGGTATCTAAAACCTTCAATCCATCTTCGGGTGTAAAATGTTCAAACACGTGTTGCATTCTAATTAAATCGAACTTGCCAAGTTTTGCAATTTCTGTATCTGTAGCATTAATAATATTCAGTCTAAAATATTTTTCTTTTTTAGCTACAATTCCTTCTGGAAATAAATCTACATAAAAAAAATTATCATCTAATGTACCCCCACAACCAATTTCTAACCATCTTGTTTTCTTTTCGTCTATCAATTTTTGTTTTAATCCTCCATCACTTTTTCCACGCAAGTATGCAGAATCAAATTCGTCGAGTGAATACATTTTTTCTAACTCTTCGGCCTTGTAATATTTTATTGCTTTTTTTGAATAGGCAACATAGCCAAACCTTTTTAATAGAACATCAAGCAGTTTTTTCATATTTTATTTTATTTTTTTTTGTTTAGAATAGAGTTGAGCATAAATAAATATTCATTTCTACATACATAAAAAAATATAGCAATTAATGCTGAACCAAGAATGTAGACAACAATAGGATTAAAAATTATTTTTGCAATGATTATTCCAGTAATAATGAAAGCATTTATTGAAAAGGTTTTTATATTCTCTTTTGTTATATAGCCATTAAATTTTTTATAAAAAATAAGAACTATAGCGAATAAATAAATGATGAAATGCAACACATAAGCCAATCCAATTAATGGAAAATCATACTGCTTTCTCCCAAAATAAATTACCGCAAAATTGAAAAGCAGCAATGTTAAATTTCCAATTAACTCTCCAACAATATATATTTTTGTAGCTCTGTGTGCTAAAAAAACATATCCAATTGGCCAAGCAACTACTAAAATAAATGTGCCAGCGACAGTATAGTTTATTAATTCGCTAGCAAGCAAAAATTTTGTAGAAAACAGAACGGTAACAAATAATTTAGAAAACGTCAGCATTATTAATAAAATAGGTGTCACCAAGTTCATTGAAATGCTTATTTGATGGTTTACAAATTTAGCAACTTCATCTGACCCTTTTGAAATAGTTGTTACAAGCCTTGGATAATAGTCGCTTGTTATTGATTGTGTAATAAAACTAATATAGGTGTATGTAAAACCAATTGCTACTTGATAATAACCAACAAAATCTTGCCCCCATTTTCGAGCTATGCCTCCTTTTGAAACAATGCTTACAGTGCTTTCCAAAACGCCAGACCAAGTGGTTGATATTCCTATTAAAAAAATAGGAAACATTTGTTTAATAGGAAATCTTTCTTTAGTGGTTGGAAGTTCTTTTAATATTTTTCTACTCTGAATAAAAGTTACAACCCAACTGCCCATTCCTAACGATAGCACTAAATATGGAACAGCATTTATACCCAAAAAATATCCCAATGCAATGCCAACAACCATTGCTATAAAACCCTGCATTGCTGTGCCTTTTGCCAATAACCCTACACGCTGTAAACCAGTAATAAGATTGCCCTGAATTGCAGAGCGAAACTTAAATGCAATAGATAATGATACTATTCGCAAAAACCAAGTGAGCGATTCGTTTTTTATTAGTAAAACAGAAATGTATGGAGCTAATACACAAACTCCAGTAACAATAATGACTGATAAAATCGTGTAAATAAAAACAAGTGTATTATAGGTTTTTTTTACAGCTTCGTTGCTTTCTGTTGATGCTTTTGCTATTGCCTGAACACCGCTATTTGATACTCCAAAAGAGCCAATTGAATAAACAGTACCAACAAAATCACTTAGTATCCCAAATTTTCCAATACCAGATGGACCTAAAAAAATGGCCAAAAACTTATTTTTTACAACAGAAAAAAGAATATTAATTACCGAACTAACTGCAATTAAAGCTGTGTTTCTATAACTTTTGGCTTTATCACTCATTATTATAAACTGCTGTAAAACTGATTAATGACTGCACAAACTTTTTTAACATAGCTTTCCTTGAGTTCATAAAACATAGGAAGTCGCAATAGACAATCGCTATATCTATCAGATTGTGGCAAATCAATTACAACTTTATTATTTTCAACAAAATATTTTGATTTATTTAATGATATATAATGAAATACACAATTAATATTATTAATTTTTAAACATTCAATCAAGCCATTTCTTTCATTTAAAGATTTGGTGATAACATAAAACATATGTGCATTGTTAGTTGCAAATTCAGAAACCAAAGGCAATTGAATTTTATTTGCTAAATGTTTTAATTCAGCACTATAAATATCCCAAATCTTTTTTCGTTTATTTTGAATATCGTCAAGATGTTCAAGTTGAGCGTATAAAAATGCAGCTAAAATATCTGACGGCAAAAACGAACTACCAATATCAACCCAACCATATTTATCAATTTCTCCTCTAAAAAATGCAGAGCGATTTGT
Source organism: Chitinophagaceae bacterium (assembly GCA_025363075.1). Lineage (GTDB taxonomy): Bacteria > Bacteroidota > Bacteroidia > Chitinophagales > Chitinophagaceae > CAIVPM01. The sequence goes on from JANYEP010000189.1 coordinate 26,656, forward strand.
ACCTTTTTCACGAATTATTTCGGCACGTTTTGTAAATTGTTCATCATTTATTACCAACATTCCACCTTCACCACTCATTATATTCTTTGTTTCGTGAAATGAAAATGCAGCCAAATGACCAATAGAACCTAATGATTTTTTTGTACCATCTGCACCAATATAAAAACTATCAATAGCCTGTGCAGCATCTTCAACCACAAATAAATTATGCTTGTTTGCAATTGACATAATTTTATCCATATCACAAGCTACACCTGCATAATGCACAGGAACAATTGCTTTTGTTTTAGGTGTGATTAATGTTTCTATAAGGTCTTCGTCTAAACCCGGATGGTCTTTTCTGCTATCACAAAAAACAATTTTTGCACCCCGCAACACAAAAGCATTTGCTGTGGAAACAAAAGTGTAAGATGGCATAATTATCTCATCCCCTTGCTTTACATCAATCAAAATAGCAGCCATCTCCAAGGCGTCGGTACAAGATGTTGTTAACAAGCATTTTTTAAAGCCATATTTTTCTTCGAAAAACTGATGACATTTTTTAGTGAACATTCCATCACCTGAAATTTTGCCAGATTCTACCGCTTGGGTAATGTAGGCTGTTTCTTTACCTGTTAAATAGGGTTTATTGAATGGTATGTGCATAAATTTCATATAAAATTCTGTAGTGCTTTTAATTTACATTTTCTAAAACCGCTAACCCAAATCCACTTTTGCCGTAATCATTACCGTTGTATAGCATGTATGTTTTTTCGTTATGTTTAAATACAAAGGGGTAGCAAATCATTTCACTATCCCAACCTGAACTTGATACATCAATGCCTGCGTTTTTTTCTTCTCTTGTCCAGCTGATTCCATCTTTTGAATATGCATAACCAATTCTATATTTAAATTAAATAAAGATGCTATGAATTATTTAATTTTCTTTCTTCCTATCCCTTCATCTTTCTTCTTATTCCTTCCTATTCCTATTTCTTCCACTTTCTTCTTATTTATTTTTATTTTTGAAACCTTCCCTCTATTTTCTTTCTCATATTTA
>JANYEP010000237.1 GCA_025363075.1 Chitinophagaceae bacterium
GGTATTGGTTGTGCAAACACTACTGCAACACAAACTGTAACAGTTGGTAAGAAAGTAACTATCTCTAGTATTGGTGCAAGCAATAATCCAGTTTGTGCTGGTAATACTTCATCTTTAACTGTATTAGCAACTATTGGTTCAACTGTTGATCAATATAGTTTTGCAGCTTCTACTGGTGCGACTTTAGATGCAATGACAAATGATACTACTATTTGCTTAGCAAATGATGATGATACACCTAATGGTTATACTGTTGCAACTACAGTAGGAACCCCTAAAAATATCAATTTTACATTCAACTACGAAGGTGTTGATTACACTCAATTCTCTGCCTCTCCAGATGGTTGGATTAGATTGGGTAATACAACACCAACTTCTTCATTCATTAATGCAACTTCTACAGCTACACAAATACCTGCTATACTTGCTTATTGGGATGATTTAGCTACAGGTACAGATGGTAAAGTGAGTTATGTAGTGACTGGTACTGCTCCAAACAGAATTTTGAAAGTTCAATGGAAAGTTACAATCCCAAGAGCTACAGGTGGTGCATCTAACTCTCTATTCCAAGCTTGGTTATACGAAGGAATCAACAAAATTGAGTTACGTTATGGAACTCTTGGTAGTGGTACAATGAGTGCGACTGTTGGTTTAATTGGTGCTTCTGCTTCAAAATTTAATGAAGTTACAATTGCTACTGGTACAAACAGCACAACTGTTGCTAATGATAACAATGCTGGTCAACCTACAGCTGGAACAATGTACTCATTTAATCCACCGAGCGTTTCTTCTGTTATTTGGTCTCCAGCAACAAATTTAAGTGGTGTGTCTGGTTCTCCAGTTACATTTACAATGCCTACAACAAATCCTGCGAGCCAATATGTTTACACTGTTACTGCAACTGGTGCTGATGGTTGTTATACTAACACTTTAAGTGGAGGTATAGCTGTACCCGCAACAGATACACTTAGACTTTCTACTGCTGCTCCAACTTTGGGTAATAGTGGTTACCCAACAGCTGTTAAAAACTATGCAACAGCAATTGTTAGTAATGCAACAGTTTGTCCAGCTAATCACGTTGTTTTAAAAACACCAATTATTGCTGGTGGTTGTGCTCCATTTACTTATCAATGGATTAAAAATGATGATGGTACCATTTACTCAACAAAGGATTCATTGGCTTTTGACGCAGTTGCTAATGCATCTGTTGGTACTGCTGATTACTACTATGTGAATGTTACTGACGTGCAAGGTCAATTGGTTCAGTCTCAATATTTCTTATTAAATATTACTGATAATGCATTCAGTTTAGGCTCTACACCTGCAAACGCAGTTATTTGTGGTACTGGTTCTGTAACGCTTTCTGTTTCTGGATACAACGGTACTCCTGTGTTTAACTGGAGTCCTTCTACCAATTTAAGTGCAACTACTGGTACTTCGGTTGTTGCTTCACCTACTTCTTATCCAATACCAACTAAAACTTATAGTGTAACAAGTACTATTAGTGGTTGTGTAAGCCCAGCTAAAACAATAACTGTAACAGTTTCTCCGTCACCAAGTGGTGTTATTGCAAGTTCATCTTCTCCAAGTGTTTGTACTGGTGGAACATTTAACCTAACAGGTGCTGCAACTGATGGCGGTTCTATTAATAATACGTTTACTAATGTTGGTTACTCAAGTTACACTTATTATAGCTATATGAGTAGCTTTAATACTTATGGTATTCAATTTAATGCAAATAATGCTTTCAAATTAAATACTGTAAGGGTTTATCCTTATGCATCAACAGACGGAACTGCAGGAACTGTTACTATTGCTGTAACAAACGCAGCTGGAACAGTTTTACAATCTAAGACTGTGAATGTAGTTGGATATGCTTCTACTAATATTGGAAACAACGGTCAAGATGTAAATTTAGGCTTTACTATTCCTACAGGAACTGGATATGTGTTAACAATGACTGCATATACAGGTATCTCAGGGTTGGCTTATTTCTACAATAGTGGTAATAACTTAGGTTTCCCTTTCACTGATCCTTCAAGTTCAATTACAATGACTAGTGATATTTATGGTGGTACACTGTATAATTATTACTGGCATTATTTCTGGAATTGGTCTATTACACCAGTAATTACATACCCTGTAACAAGTTGGTCTTGGGCTTCAAGTCCAAGTGGTTTCACTTCAACTTCACAAAACCCAACTAATGTTGGTTTACAAAGCAATAACACAACAACTTACACTGTTACTGCCAAAAATACAAATGGTTGTTCTTCTGCTGCAAACGTGATAGTTTCTTTAGGTGGTGGTACACCAACTGCAAGTGCTGCTCAAGTTACAGGAACTGCAACAGGTTGCTACAATAGAAATGTTGTATTAAAAGCAAGTGTTACTGGTGGTTGTTCTCCATTCAGCTATCAATGGTATTTGAATGGTACAGCAGTAACCAATGGAGGAAATGTATCAGGTGCTAATTCTGATTCATTAAAAATTAATGGTATATTGTCTAATCAGGCTGGTAACTACACAGTTACTGTAACAGATAATGGTGCATTGAGTTCTACAACATCTGCTGTTGCAATTAGTGTTTTAACACCTGGTGTGGTTACTATTACTCCTTCTCAAACATTGCTTTGCGGAAGTCAAGTTGCAAGTTTAACTGTAAATGGTGGTGCTACAGGTGCTGCTCATACTTGGACTGATACAATTGGTCTATATAATGATCCAGCTGCTACTTCAATTTACAGATTGAACAAAGACACCAATATTGTTTACACTAAATTAACTGCCAATCATACTTACACAGTATCTACAACAGATAATAATGGTTGTACAGTTATTGCTACTCAAACTATAGCTTATGGTAGTTACTCTTCACCAGCAATAGCATCGTTTATAGCAAATCCTACAACTATATGTTCTGGTTCAGTTTCAACTGTTACAACTACAGCCACATCTTCGGTTTATAATTTCTTAGAAACTTTTGAAACTACATTCCCTCAAAGTGGTTGGACTTTTAGTAACTATGGTGCTGCAAGTTCTGCTTGGGCAACTACAACAAGTTCACAAACTGGTACTGGTGCTATTTTCTCTACTTATAGTCAAACAGTAGGGACTTCTTCAAATGCTTGGGCTGTTACACCAGCAGTTAGCTTAACAGCTGGCAATAAATATCAATTGATATTCTGGTATCGTTCAGGAAGTTCTACAACTTGGGTTGAGAACTTAAAAGTAACAGTTGGTGCTGCAAAAGACACAACTACACAACTTGCTAATAAACTTTGGGATAATGGTGATACAACTGGTGTTAGTGCTGGGGCATCATTCCAAAATGCTACTTACTCTAGAGCAGTTTCAAAAACGTTTGTTCCATCAACAAGTGGTAACTACTATTTTGGATTACAATCTTATTCAATATATGACCAAGATGGTATTTATATTGATAGTGTAAGTGTTGTTTCTCAATCAAATGGTATTGCCTATACTTGGTCTCCTGCTACAGATTTATATAGTGATGCTGCAGCTGTAACATCACCATACAATGGTAGTGCTACAAGTGCTGGTACGCTTTATTCTAAAGCTACTGCAACTCGTACATATATTGTACGAGCTACAGAAAGTTCTACAGGTTGTTATGCAATTGCAACTACTACTGTTAGTTTATCTAACGGTACTCCAGTACTTGCAAGTGTTATTAAATCTCAAGACAATGTTTGTAAAACAAGTGGTAAATCAACAACTATTACAGCTAATATAACTGATGGTTGTCCTCCGTTTTCTTACAGATGGAAAATAAGTGGTTCTGCTACTTATTTCGATTCTGCTATTAGTACAAATTCATCTACTGCTTCAACTATAGTATTCCCTTCTGCAACTACTACTTATGTGGTTGATGTAGTTGATAACAATGGTTCAATCGCTTCTGGAACTAATACCACAACATTAACAGTTGTGAATCCAACTCCAGTAAGTACAACAGGTACTGCAATTTGTGGTTCTGGAATACCAACTGTATCTGCTGTACCAAATTCTGGTAACAGTATTGTTTGGTTCGATTCATTAACAGGGGGTAATTTCTTAGGTACTGGATCTACATATACTCCTTCTGCTGCTATATCAGCAACAACTACATATTATGCTGGTGAAAATGCAGGTGGAACTACTTACAGCAATGTTGGTTACTCTAACTATGTTTACTATAGCACATCTACAGGAGTTAGTAACTACGGAATACAATTTGATGCGAATGCATATTTCATCTTAAATTCTGTGAGACTATATCCTTATGCTGCTACTGATGGAGTTTCAGGAACAGTAACTATAGCACTACAAAATGCTGCTGGAACTGTTTTACAGACTAAAACAGTAAATGTAACAGGTTATACTACAGCTTCTCTTGCTGCAAACCCTCAAGATGTGAATGTAGGTTTCTCTGTTGCACCTGGTACAGGTTACAAATTAGTATTAAGCTCTTATACTGGTATTTCTGGTTTAGCTTATTTCTACAATAGTGGTAATAATTTAGGATTCCCATTCACTGATGCATCAAATTCTATTTCAATTACAAATGCATTATTGGCTGGTACTTCATACAACTACTACTGGTACTATTTTTGGAACTGGCAAATTACTACTGGTTGTTTAGGCTCTACACGTTTACCAGCTGTTGCTACAGTAACACCTCGTGCAACTGTTACATTGTCTAACAACAGTCAAATTACTACTCAAACTGTAGCTCCAGGTACAAATGATAATATCATCTCTACTGGAACAGTAACAGTAACTAATAATTCAACTACGTTATCTGCTTTATCATTTAACTTAACTGGAAATTATACTGCTTCTGATATTAGTGCATTCAAGTTAAGACTTGGCTCTACAAATAGCTTAGCATTTGCTACTACACTTGGTTCTACGACTTCAAGTGGTGGTGCAGCAACTATAAGTTTCACTAGCTTAAATACAGCGTTGCCAATTGGTACTTATTACATTTGGTTAACTGCTGATGTTGCTGCTGGTGCAACTGTAAACGATTCATTAAAAGTTAGTGCTGTTGGTTCTGGTGGATTTACATTAACTGGTTGTAACAACTCAATTACTGGTACTATTAGTGCTACAGGGTTGCAAGTTATTACAAGTGGTTGTTTTGGTACACCAAATGCTGTAACTTTTGCAACATCAAGTTATACAGCTTGTACTGGTACAACTGTTTCTACAATTACTGGTACTAATAACAATGGTACAATTTCAGGCTACACTTATCAATGGTATAGCTGTGATGATGCAGCTGGAACAAACCCAGTTGCTATTACAGGTGCTAACCTAATAAACTACAAACCAGCAAACTATACAACTGCTGGTACATACTACTACTATTTAGCTACAACTTGTACATTTAGTACACAAGTTACTAATTCTGCTGTGGTATCAGTAGCTGTTACTTACACCCCATCAGTTAGCTTAGGTGCTACACCTGCTACTACTGTTTGTGGAGGTACTACAGTTACAATCACAGATGCTAACTACGTAAGTGGTTACACTTACAGCTGGACACCAAGTGCTTCAACAACACAAAGTGCTACAGTTACACCAAGTGCAACTACTAAGTATAAAGTTACTTCAACAAATGGTACTTGCGTTGGTAAAGCTGATAGTGTTACTATTACTGTTACTGCAACACCAACAGTTGATAGTGTACGCAGTTCTGCATCTGCAACTTGTGCAGGCACTACTGTTAATTTAAAATCTTATGCATCTGCTGGTGGTTATGTTAGCACTACTCAAACTTTTGAGAATGGTGGTACTTTCCCTCCAACAGGATGGACATTATTTAATGCTGGTTCTGGTAACAACTGGGTAAGCACAACACCTACCAACCATACAACTGGTGGTACATACTCAATGAGATATTCATACAGTACAAGTGCTGCTGCTAATGCTTGGGCATTTACACCTGCATATACTTTAGTTGCTGGAAATACTTATACAGTTTCTTTATGGTATGGTAGTTCTTATGGTGGAAGTTCTTATAACGAGAAATTTGATGTTACTGTAGGTGGTGCTGCAACTGTAGCAGGTCAAACTACAAAATTATTTTCAAGTGGTAATGTTAGCAGTAGCCAAAGTACTTGGTTAAATGGAGTTGTTACTTATTCTCCTACAGTTACTGGTACTTATTATTTTGGTTTTAATTGTAACTCAATTACCAACCAAGGTTATTTAGAGGTGGATGATATATCAATTTCTGGTGGTCCGGTAATTACAGGTTATTCTTGGGCTTCTACACCTGCTGGTTTCTCTTCAAGTGTACAAAATCCTAATAACGTAACTGTAGCTGCTGCAGGCACTAATACTTACAGTGTAACTGTTACTAATAACTTTAACTGTAGTGCAACGGGTAGTGTAAATGTAACTGGTAATGCACTTCCTGCATCACCAACAGCTACAAATACAGCAAGTTCTACTTGTGGTACTCCAACATTTACAGCATCATCAAATAGTGGTGTGGGTTCTCCAGTGTATGCTTGGTATAATACTACAGCTGGAACAGCTGTAACTGGACAAACAAGTTCATCTTACACGCCAGCTACATTTGGTATTGGTAATGACACAGCCTATGTTTCTGAAGTAAGTACTTTAGGATGTTTAAGTCTGAAAACTCAAAGCATCATCACAGTTACTACTCCAGATGCGTTTGCATTAGCAACACATAGTGCTACTATTTGTACTAATTCATCTTTAGCATTAAGCGTTTCTGCTGGAACTCAAGCAAACTATAATACAGTTACTTGGACTCCAATAACTAACCTGTATACTAACGCTGGTCTTACAACTGCGTATACTGCTGGGGCTAATTTCTCTACAGTATATGTTAAACCAACAACCGCTGGTACTATTACTTATGCTGCTTATGCTTCAGGATCAAATGGAGGAAATAGCAGTTGTATTAATAGCGATACTGTAAGAATTACAGCACAAAGTCCTATAGTTGTTACAGCACAACCTCCTGTAAATACTTCAACTTGTGGTGCTATTAGTACAACACTTACAACAACAGCTCTAAGTACTGGTACAATTAGCTATCAATGGCAATCTGCTACAGATAGTCTTAGTTGGGCTAGTGTAAGTAATGGTACTCCGAGTGGTACAACTTACACTGGTGCTACTACTTCAAGTTTAGCTATCGCAGCTCTTAATTCACCAAGATACTTCAGAGCATTATTAACTGATGGAGTATGTAGTAATGTTGGAACGAATGCATCTTTAATCTTTGCAGGAACTCCATCTATTGCATCATTTGCTGGAGATTCTACTTGTCAACCAACAGCGTCAATATCTACGCTTGTGGCTACACCTTCAACTGGTGCTTCTACACGTTGGTATGCAACAAGTGGTTCTACAACTGTGTTATACAATGGTACGTCTTACAGTACTCCTGCGTTGTCAACTACAACAACATATTATGCAGAGCCTTATGTTAACTACACAACTCCTGCAAATAATGTTGGTTTAAGTAGTTACACATATTACTCATATATGTCAAGTGTTTCTACCTATGGTCTTCAGTTCAATGTAACTAATGCAATTGCATTAAACTCAGTAGTTGTATATCCTTACGCTGCTACTGATGGAACAGGAGGTACAATTACAATTCAATTAAAGAACTCTGCTGGAACTATACTAAACACAGCTACAGTTGCTGTAGTTGGATACACAACAGGACAGATGGCATCACATGCACAAACTGTTAATTTAGGATTTACAGTTCCTGTTGGTACTGGATATACTTTAGTATTAGGAGCTTATACTGGTATTTCTGGTTTAGCATACTTCTACAACAGTGGTAATAATTTAGGATATCCATTTACTGATGCTTCTAATTCAGTTTCAATTACAAGTGATGTTTATGGTGGTACATTATATAACTACTACTGGCATTATTTCTGGAATTGGAATGTAACTCCACAATACACTTGTACTGGTACAAGAGTAGCGGTAAGTGCAAAACGTACAACTGCACCTTCAATTGCTGTAACAGGTAATGGAACAAATTGTGTTGGTACGCCTGTTTCATTGAGTGCAAGTAGTGTTAATCCTGGTTATAAGTATGTTTGGAAATCAAATGATGGTTCTGCAGTATTAAATGGTGGTTCACAAACAGTTAATCCATCAGTAACTACAGCATATTCATTAACAGCTACTGATACCTCAACAGGTACTTACATTGGATGTTTTGGTTCTGGAAGTGCTTTAGTAACAGTTGCTCAAATTCCAACAACAGTAACCGTAAACGCAAGTCCTACACAATTGTGTGGTGGTGGTTCAACTGGTCTTACTTTAACTGGTGGAGTTTCAGCTGGTGCGACAATTTTACCTGAGCCTTTTGAAATAAGTTCACCAATATTCACTAACACAAGTGGTGCAACAGTTAATACGAACAGTACATACTATGCACAAGGTAGCAAATCTGCCCTTATTACTTATGCTAATGGACTTAGCAGTTCAACTGCTGGTACTTATGAATTAAATCAAAATATTGATTTAAGTAAATATGTAAATTCAGGAACTGATACTGTTACATTGACATTCAAACAAATTTGTGCTACAGAACAAGCTGCTGACTATGGTTATGTAGAGTATTCTACAAATGGTGGTTCTACTTGGACAGCATTTGCATCTAATACTTACAGAGGTAGTGGTACATTGAAAAATGGCGTTGTAAGTTTTGATGCATCAAGTTACACTGCTTGGAACACTCAATTCATCAGTGTTAATTCAACTCCATTGAATACATTGTGGAAAACAGAAACAATTAAAGTTCCATTTGCTGCTTACACAAGCCAATTCAGATTCAGATTTAGAGTTGCTAGTAGTGCAAGTAACGTTTACTATGGTTGGTTGGTTGATGATGTGAAATTAACAGGCGGTACAGTTAAAAGAACATTCGCTTGGTCTAATAACACTGGTGCTACGTTTACAAATTTTGCACAACAATCACCTAACGTTTCACCAACACAAACAACAACTTACAATGTTGTGGTTTCTAATAACTATGGTTGTACTGCAACAGCTGCTACTCCAGTTACTGTTACTTACTTAGCTTCATCTGTACAAGGTACTCCAACAGCATCTGTAAGTGCAGTATGTAATAGTGGTAGCGTAACATTAGGTCAAACTGGTGGTAGCTTAAGTGCTGGTGCATATTGGGCTTGGTACACTAATGCTTCTTTTGCA
>JANYEP010000269.1 GCA_025363075.1 Chitinophagaceae bacterium
GTAAAATAGTGTAATCTTGTTTAAGAGCAGCAGCAACCACTTTCTCAACACATTTATCAACGGTCTCAACAGCTTTTATAACAGCACTAAAAACGCCTGTATGCCCTACCATATCTGCATTTGCAAAGTTTAGGCAAATAAAATCTGTTGTTCCTTTTTCAATTTCCGGAACAAGTTTATCTGTTATTTCAATAGCACTCATTTCTGGTTGCAAATCATAAGTTGCTACTTTAGGAGATGGTATAATCATTCTTGTTTCACCATCAAATTCTTTTTCTCTTCCACCACTAAAAAAGAATGTTACGTGAGGATATTTTTCAGTCTCTGCAATCCTGATTTGCGTTTTATTATTCTTGGCTAATATTTCGCCTAAAGTATTATTCAAATTATCATTTTCAAACATCACATTTACGTTTTCAAAACTTGCATCATACTCTGTCATTGTGGTATAATGTAAATTCAATTTGTGCATATCGAAGTCTGGAAAGTCTTGCTGTGTAAGTACTTCAGTGATTTCTCTACATCTGTCTGTTCTAAAATTAAAAGAAATTACAGCATCATCATTTTGAATTTTGAATTTTGAATTTTGAATTTTCAAATTGATAATTGGTTTGATAAATTCATCTGTAACACCATTATTATAGGAAGTTTCAACAGATGCAATTACATCATTGCTTGCTTCGCCAATACCATTTACTATTGCATCGTAAGCAAGCTTTACACGTTCCCACCTTTTATCTCTATCCATTGCATAGTATCTTCCTGTAACAGTTGCAATTTGCCCAACACTATTTTCTAAATGATTTCGTAAATCTTGTAAGAAACCCAAACCACTTTTAGGGTCACAATCTCTGCCATCAGTAAATGCGTGAATAAAGACATCTCGCAAATCATTTGCTTTGCAAACATCAATGATTGCCTTTAAATGATTAATGTGTGAATGGACACCACCATTGCTTACCAAACCCAATAGATGCAATGGTTTTGAATTTTCTTTTGCATATTTTATTGATGCTAATAATTTTTTGTTTTGTGCAAATTCACCAGTTTTAATAGCAACATTTATTCTTTGTAATTCTTGATATACAATTCTTCCTGCACCCAAATTCAAATGCCCTACTTCGCTGTTACCCATTTGTCCTTCTGGCAAACCAACTTCTTCACCACAAGCAACCAAAGTGCTGTTAGGATATTTGCTGTAAAGAGAACTGACAAATGGAACATTTGCATTTTGAATAGCATCGGCAGATTTTACTTTTCCCAATCCCCATCCATCCATAATAATTAAAATAACTTTCTTGCTCATTTTGTAAAAATAGGAGATTTGAGTTTTTGGGGTATTTATATGATTTTGTGCAGCAAAAAAGGTACTAAAATTAAACTTTTTACAAATGATAACGTCTGCCTTAGATTTGCTAACACTTTCTAAAAACTAAACAATAATTGTATGAAGTTTAAATCTTTACTAACGCTTGCTTGTAGCTTAGTTTTCTTCTTTGCAAATTCTCAAACAGCACCAGTGTTCACTGGAGGAACAACACAAACCCTTACTGTTTGCCAAAATTCTGGTACGAATTCCATTGACTCTAAAATGGTAACTTCTGACCCTGATGCTGGCGAAATTTTAACTTACACTGTTGCATCAGCACCAGTTCATGGAACAGTCCATGGGTTTACTGGCACTATTTCTACAGGTGCAGGAGGTATTGTTTCCCCAACTGGATTTGATTATGCCCCAACAAATGGTTTTAGTGGTGTTGACTCTTTTGTTGTAAATGTGAATGATGGAACATTCTCTGCACAAACAAAAATTAAAGTTACTATCAATAGTTTGCCAACTGTTGCTTCTATATCTGGTACTGCTGCAGCTTGTATTGGTAATACATCTCAACTTACGAACACTACGAGTGGTGGTGTTTGGAGTAGTAGCAATGTTTTTGTTGCAGATATAAATAGTACAGGTTTGGTTACTGCACAAGCTGCAGGAACTGCTACAATAAGCTATACTGTTACCAATGGTACAACAGGTTGTAGTAATGCGTCAACAGTAACTTTTCAAGTTGCAGGACCGCCTGTTGTAAACTCAATAACAGGAACAACAACATTGTGTGCCAATAAAACTACTCAACTAAGTTCAACAACTACAGGAGGTGTTTGGACAAGTAATAATGTTACAAGGGCAACAGTAAATAGCAGTACAGGATTGGTAACTGGCGTGTCAGCTGGAAATGTAACCATCACCTATACAGTAACAAATGGTGTTGGCTGTAGTAATTTTGTAAGTACAACTGTAACGGTAAATAATACACCAAATGTTAATAGTATTTCTGCTAGTACAACAACAATTTGTGTTGGTTCAACAACAACTTTAACTGATAATACTTTTGGTGGAACTTGGAGTAGTAGTGATACTACTGTTGCTAAAGTTGTTGCTAACACTGGCGTAGTAACAGGTATTGGAACTGGCTTAGCAACTATTTCCTACACTGTTACAAATGGTAATGGTTGTACTAATTCTGCAACAGTTGATATTACTGTTGCAACTGCACCAACCGTTGCACCTATTGCTGGACCAAATTCTGTTTGTACAGGAAAAACTATTACGCTAACAGATGCCACTAATGGTGGTGTTTGGACTGTTACTCCAACCAATAGAGGAACTATTACTAGTGGTGGTGTATTTACAGCGAATAATCAAGGTAATGCCACTATTTCTTATGCTGTTACAGGAGTTTCTGGTTGTGCTAAAAGCGTAACTTATGTTGTAGCTGTAAATGCTACGCCCAGCCTTGGTGCTATTTCAGGTGCAAATCAAGTTTGTGTTGGAACAAATACTACACTATCAAACTCAACAGCAGGTGGAACTTGGTCAAGTAAAAATACAAGTGTAGCAACTGTAAGCACTGGAGGTGTTGTAACTGGTGTTGCTGCTGGCGTTGATACAATAAGCTATGTTGTAACAAGTATAGCTGGATGTTCTGATACAGTTACCTTTTCAATAACAGTAACCTCATCAATAACAGTTGCTCCAATACAAGGTGCATCAAGTGTTTGTATGGGATCTACGTTAATATTGACAGATGCTACTGTTGGAGGTGTTTGGGATAAAAGTGATGGTACTATTGCTGCAGTTGTTGGTGGTACAGTTTATCCAATTTCTCCAGGAGTTGTTGACGTTACTTATACTGTTGGGTCAGGTGTTTGTAGTGGTGTTGCACATCACAATGTTATAGTTAATCCTTCACCAACAGTAGGTGCAATAACTGGAAATACCGCAATTTGTAGAAACACTACTTCACAACTTTCTAACACAACATCTGGCGGTGTTTGGAGTAGTAGCAATTCAAATACTGCTTCAATTAGCCTTACAGGTTTAGTAACACCAGGCACTTTTGGTGGTAACAATGCCACTATTACTTACACTGTAACAAACTCGTATGGTTGCACAGCAGCAGCTACTGTAAATATTACTATTAATAATGTTACTAATGTAAACGCAATTACTGGAGTTAGCAGTACTTGCGTAGGAAGTACAACTTTACTTTCAAATACAACAACAGGTGGCGTATGGACGAGCTCTAATCAAAGCGTTGCTTTCTTGCCAAGTTCTGGTAGTGGTCTTGTTGTGGGTAATGGTGCAGATACTGCTACTATAACCTACACTATAACTAATGGTAATGGTTGTGTAACATTTGCTACAAAATTGGTAACCGTTTCTGCAGCATTAGTAATAGATACTATAGTTGGATCTCATAAATTATGTATGAATACCAACTATACATTTACAAATGCTACTACTGGGGGTACTTGGAGTAGTTCAAATACAGGAGCTGCAACTGTAGGTACGAATAATGGTCAGGTTACACCAGTAGCAACAGGAACTGCTTATATTATTTACACTATAAATAATGGTGGAACTTGTACCAAATCAGATTCTTTCAGTGTTACAGTTTACAATAGACCAGCTCAGCCAACAATTAATAATAGTGGTAGTCATTCGGTTTGTGTTGATGCCTCTATAACAATTACTGCTTCTACAACTGGTGGTTACTGGTTGAGTGCTACACCTGCCAATTTATCAATTGATTCTACAACTGGTGTTGCTACTGGTATTGCTGTTCCTCAATTTGGCCCTTCAACTGTAAATGTTACTTATACTGTTACGAATGCAAATGGTTGTACTAGAACTTCTGCAAATGATGCAGTAACAATAAATGCTGGGCCTGCAATAGGTCAAAATACTCCTGGCAATGGTGCAAGCCTTTGTGTAGGTGCTACATTAACATACACAAATACAACTTCTGGTGGAGTTTGGAGTTCAAGTGATACTACCAAAGTAACAATAGACTCAACCACAGGTGTCGCTACTGGTATTAGTGCAGGTCTTGGTGGTCCTAATTTTTTAACGATAAGATATACTGTTAAAAATGTTTCTGGCTGTGCAAGTATGAGAAGCACTTTTATTACCATTAATACTACGCCAACTGTATCAGCCATTAGTGGTCAGTCTTCTGTTTGTGTTGGCTCAACAACCACTTTATATGATGCAACTCCAAATGGAACTTGGAGTAGTACAAACACAGCTAAAGCTACTGTGTCAAACAGTGGTGCTGTAACAGGTGTTTCTGCTGGATCAGATACAATTAAATACACAGTTACAACTGGTGGATGTTCTGCAGTTGCAATATATCCATTCACCACAAACTCTGTTCCAACTGTTGCTCCTATCACTACACCTGCAGGTGTTAGTGGTGTTTGTGTTGGTTCAAGTATTCAATTAAATGATGCAACTTCTGGAGGAACCTGGACGAGTAGTAGTAATGCCAAAGCAACTGTTAATAGTACTGGTTTGGTGACAGGTGTTGCTGCAGGTTCAATTATCATATCTTATACAGTAGCAAGCAATGGTTGTTCAGCAACAGTGTTCAGCAATGGAACTGTTTATGGATTACCTGTTGTTGCTGCTATTGCAGGCTCTACAGGCTTTTGTATAGGACAAACAGCAACTTTAACAAATGATACCACAGGTGGTGTTTGGAGTAGCAGCAATCCAACTATTGCAACTATTGATGCAACTGGTGTTGTTACTGCAATTGCAGCAGGAACAGATACCATTACATATGCAAAAACAAATTCAAATGGTTGTGTTAAAAAAGTAATATCAATTATTACCGTAAATACATTACCAACTGTTGCTGCAATTACTAATAATCTTCCAATTTGTGTGGGAACTACAAACACATTGTTAAATGCAATTTCTGGTGGTAGTTGGATAAGTGCAAATCCTACTATAGCAACTGTTAACAGTTCAGGAGTTGTAACAGGTATTTCTGGTGGAACTGCTGTAATAAAATATATTGTTACAAACGGAAGTGGTTGTAAAGACTCAACTTCAACTTCAGTAACAGTAAATGCTTTGCCATTAGTTGCAACTATTGGTGGAAGTAATTCAGTTTGTTTTGGAGGTCAAACGACTTTAACAAACTCTGCTGCAAATGGAACTTGGAGTAGCAATAACACTTCAGTTGCAACAATTACAAATGGTGGTGTCGTTTCTGGACTTAGTGTTGGAACAACAACGATTAAATATCAAATAACAAATATAAATGGTTGCACCGATTCTGCAACAACAACAATTACTGTAAATGCTTTACCAACTGTTGCTGCAATAACTGGCAACACGCCAGTTTGCGTTGGTTCAACAAGAAGTTTATCTAATACAACTTCTGGAGGAACTTGGAGTAGCAATAATACTGCTATTGCTACTGTAAATGCTTCTGGTGTTGTGTTTGGTGGAAGTGCAGGAACAGCAACGATTAAGTATCAAGTAACGAATGCAAGTGGTTGTATCGATTCTGCCATAACAACTATTACCGTAAATGCAGTGCCAACTGTTGCTGCTTTAACTGGTGTAAATAGTGTTTGCGTTGGATTAACAACTACATATTCATCAACAACAAGTGGTGGAGTTTGGAGTAGTAGTAATACAAACATAGCAACGGTTTCTGGAGGTGTTGTAACAGGTGTAGTTGCTGGTAGTGCAACAATCAGTTATGCTGTAACGAATGCTAACAATTGTGTTACAACTGTTACAAGAAATGTAACGGTAAATGCCTTGCCAACTATTGGAAGCATTACTGGTTCAAGCACTGTATGTGTATCTTCCACTACTACTTTAGGTAATTCTGCAACTGGTGGTGTTTGGACAAGTAGCAACATATCTATTGCGACAATAAACAGTACATCAGGTGTTGTAACTGGTGTTTTTGCAGGTACAGATACAATTACATACACAGTTAGCAATGCAAATGGTTGCATTAATACTGCAACAAAATATATTACCGTAAATGCTCTACCTCTTGTTTCAAATAACACTGGAACAAATTCTGTTTGTGTGAATTCTACTACAACGCTTAGCAACACAACAAGTGGAGGAGTTTGGAGTAGTAATAATACTAGCATTGCAACAGTTAGTGGGGGTATTGTAACAGGTGTTGCGGCAGGTTCTGCAACAATTAAGTATACTGTAACTAATGTAAATAATTGTGTTGCTTCAACTTCAACAATTATTACTGTAAAAGCAAAATCAACTTCAACAACAAATCTTTCAATTTGCCCAAGTGCATTACCTTACACTTGGAATAGCCTAATATTCTCAGGAGCAGGAACACAAACTGCACACTTAACAAATAGCGTAGGTTGTGATAGTGCTGCAACATTAAATTTAACTGTAAAAGCAAATACTACATCAACAACCAATACAAGCATTTGCCCAAGTGCGTTACCATATAGTTGGAATGGTTTAACATTTACTGGTGCAGGCTCACAAACATATCACACAACAAATGCCGCAGGATGTGATAGTGCTGCAACATTAAACTTAACTGTAAAAGCAAATACCACCTCAACAACTAATACAAGTATTTGCCCAAGTGCATTACCATACACGTGGAATAGTCTAACATTCACAGGAGCAGGAACACAAACTGCACACTTAACAAATAGCGTAGGATGTGATAGTGCAGCTACATTAAACCTAACAATTAAGTCAACATCAACATCAACAACCAACTATAGTATTTGTCCAAGTGCATTACCATACAGTTGGAATGGCTTAACATTCACAGGAGCAGGAACACAAACTGCACATTTAACAAATAGCGTAGGTTGT
>JANYEP010000005.1 GCA_025363075.1 Chitinophagaceae bacterium
GGTAAATATTATTATGGGGAATATTTTGTAAACTCACCCAACAGCCAAACTTGGGCTTGCAACAATGTGGCAATGCTGTTTACCAAAGTTGCGGTATATGTAGATACACAGGCACACCCTTATGGCGTGTTGCCAGCTAACCCACAAATAATAAACTATGGCAATCCTGTAATGGGTGATACCCTCAACTGGCTTAAAGTGAGTGGTATATTTAAAGCACAGGGAGGAGAGCAGTTTTTAACACTCGGCAATTTTAAAAACGATGCACAAACACTGCACACACAAATATTACCCACAGGCTACAATGCAGCAGGTTACTATATAGACGATGTGGCAGTATATAATTTAGATAGCTTTTGCTTAAAGGCAGATGCAGGGAGAGATACAACGATAAAGGTAGGTGATAGTGTGTTTATTGGCAGTTTAACCAATGGGTTGGATAGTGTGAAATGGTATGCCAATGGCACAACATTAATAGACAGCACAAGACCTGGCTTTTGGGTGAAGCCTACAACAAGTGGTAGTTATTTTTATGTGTTGCAACAAACGGTTAATGGGTGTTTTAGTATTGATACGGTTTATGTGAATATGGTGTTACCGTTGAGGTTTTTAAAGTACGAGGTACGAAGTACGAGCGAAACAAGAAACGGCATTAACGAGCAACAAGTAACGAGTAACTGGTTTACCGCCAATGAAATCAATGTGAGTCATTTTTATGTGCAGCGTTCAATTGATGGAAAAGAATACAGTATTATTGGTAAGGTGAATGCACAAAATAAAAGCATTAATGAGTATAGTTATGAAGACAATAGTTTACCGTTTATAGTTGATGGTTCTGTGGTTTATTATCGCATTGTAAGTGTTGATAGGGATGGAAAAACAAGTATTAGTGAGGTAAGGAATATTGAAGTACAAGGTACGAAATACGAAGTACGATTGTTTCCTAATCCTGCGAAGGATGTGGTGAATATTGAGTGCAAAGAGGGAATTAAAGAAGTGAAAGTGTTTGATATGTTTGGCAGAGAGATGCTTCGACAAGCTCAGCATGACGGTAGTGTTCATCACTTATCATTAAACATTCATCATTATCCTAAGGGTGTTTATGTGGTGCAAATAACAACAGCAAAAGGTGAAGTAAAAAGTGAGAAGCTAATAGTTGAATAATGACACCAAAGCTTGGCTGCGTAAGGGATAGTAGTGGAAAGCCCACAGCAGCCACAGGCTGCGAGGACTTGAAACGGATAGCCCGACCTGCCACAAGCAGGTTACGCCATTAATGGTATAATAAATATCAGTTATGAAAAATGGCAAAGCGAAAACACAGAAATTGATTGCAGAATAATCATAAATTCAACAACCCTTACCTTAGCAGCGTATTATATTTTATTAAGCAAGAATGATAGTAGCCATTTATAGTAGGGGATTGGATGTTGAACAAAATGTGCCAATGCAGTTTTTATTGAGCGAATTGCTTGCACACAAAGCAACCGTTTTTTTATATGAACCATTGCAGGAGACATTGCCTCCGAGCAGCAATTTTACAGTGTTTAACACCTATGAAGATTTGGTAGAGAACGAAGTGGAATGTTTGATAAGCATTGGTGGAGATGGAACTATTTTGGATGCAGTAACGCTTGTGCGAGATAGCAATATTCCCATTTTAGGCATCAATTTTGGACGTTTGGGTTTTTTGGCAAGTATTAGTAAAGATGATATTCAAAGTGCTGTGGAAGCTCTGGTAAACCACACTTTTATTGTTGATAAAAGAAGTTTGGTGCATATTGACTCGGACAATAAATTATTTGGCGATACACCCTTTGCACTCAACGAATTTGCAATACACAAAAGGGACACTTCACCAATGATTAAAATTCACACATACATCAATGGCGAATTTTTAAATACTTATTGGGCAGATGGTTTAATAGTTTCTACGCCCACCGGTTCTACAGGGTACAACTTAAGCTGTAATGGACCTATACTTTTTCCTGAATCATCGAGTTTTGTTATTACCCCAGTTGCTCCACACAACCTTAATGTTCGCCCAATAGTTGTTGCAGATAACAGCATTATTTCTTTTGAAATTGAAGGTAGAGCCGACCAATATATTTGTGTATTGGATGCAAGAAGAGAACTTGTTGATATGAACGTGCAACTTGCAGTTAAAAAAGAAAAATTTACGGTAAGCCTTGTAAGATTAAATGAAAATAGCTTTCTCTCAACACTACGTAATAAACTTACCTGGGGAATGGATAAAAGAAATTAACATTTTATTTAAAATCATTATATCATCTTTATCCAAAATTTATAAGCCCAATTTTTACTCATAATTAATTTACTATTCTTTGCAATTAAACAAATATTGTTTGTTTAATATATTTTTGATTTTATGATGAAAAGAGTTGTTTTGTGGGCATTATTATTTTCAACTATCAATGCTGCTAAAGCCCAGTATTTACAGAGCTTTGAACACGCAGGCGAAATTGGAATTTCCGCTGGTTATGCACAGTATTTTGGCGATTTGAACTCTCAGGCAGATATGTCTCACGCAAAATTTTCTGCTGCCCTACACTATACCAAACAAATGAATAATTATATTGGAATAAAAATTTCAGCAACCTATGCTTCATTAGGCTATTCAGATAAATATAGTAGCAACATAGTACAGCAAACACGCAATCTTAGTTTCAACAACGATATTTGGGAGTTATCTGTAAATGGTACGTTCAATTTTTTTCAATTCAATCCTGGCTTTGAGGGCTACGATTTTACACCCTATGTTGGTTTGGGTTTGGGCGTTTTTACTTACGATCCTTATGCCTACTTAAATGGGCAAAAATATATGCTTCGATTGCTTGGAACAGAGGGTCAGGGTAGTGCTGCATACCCAGATAGAACACCTTATAAAAACATTGCAATGTGCCTTCCATTAACATTTGGATTGAAATATGCTTTGGGTGCTAAAACCAATGTTTTTGCTGAACTGCGTTACAGATTTACCACCACAGATTATTTAGATGATGTAAGTGCAACTTATGCTCCTGATGCTTTTGTGGCAGGAAGCCCAGCATTTTTATTGAGTGATAGAAGCTACGAAACAGGCTCTACTATTGGTATTAAGGGTAGGCAACGTGGCAACACAATTGGCAACGATGCATTTGCTACTTTTCATATTGGTGTATCGTTTAACATACAAAACTATAGATGCCCTGATCAAAGCTATAGTTATTGATTTTCGTTTATTAAACCTACTCATATTTTGAATAAAGTACTCTCACTCATTTTATTTATTGTAAGCGTTTCTTGTAAACACTCGAATGAACTTGAAACAAAATTCAAATTAGATAAATCAAAAGAAGATGCTGAATATTTGATTCAAACCCAGAAATTCATCAAACAAATTAAGCAGAATGAATTTAATGACACCTCATCTTTTTTAGCAAGTACTCCAACTGCATTCAAAACATTAGATGGCTTAAAAGAGTTTCGTTTAGATACTGCCCTTTTTACAAAAAAAGAAATTGACTTTGTTGATGCTGAAGGAAAAAAGACCATAATAAAAAAATGGACTGTATCATTTTTTCCTAAAGTTGTGACACAAGATACAATTGATGCCATATTCAAAACCCGTGGTTTTCTTGGATGGCAATATTTTCATACTCATTTTGGGAGAAGAATAACTAATTTTTCTGAACCTATCTTTCTTAGAAATTATACTTATTGTCTTTTTTATTATGGTAGTAGTTGTGGTAGTACGTGTGGAGGAGGGGGACTTTTCTTATATAAAAAAGAAGATGATAAATGGATTGAAGTAAAGACTTACTCTTCTTGGGTTAGCTAATACTTTCAAGGTCATCTTTTCTTGTGTCATCTTCTTCTTCAAAATGTAAATCATTTTTCCAAAGCGTATAAAAATAATAAAGTAAAAAAGCAAGGCTGGCGATAAATAAAATGTAGTAAAGCACATTGCCCAGTTTGATTTTATTTTCTACAAAAGCATATCCATTTACAACACCAATTCTTGCATTTAATATTAACCACAATAATGCCATTGAAATGGTTTTCACAACACGCTTTAAATAGATAACAACTTTGGGTTCCATTATTCAAATTTATAATATAAAGTTTTGAATAAGAATTTTATATAAATTGCCAAAGTTTACAACCCAACTTTGAAACTACTTAGCCCAGCTATATCAAGACTTGCACGCATTAGACAATGGCGTACAGAAACGTGGATGCAAAACCCCATTGCAACACAACGTGAGGTATTGCAAGATCTGGTAACACATGCCCAATACACTGAAATTGGTAGAAAATATGGGCTTACAAAACTATTTTCGATTACCGATTTTAAAAACTCTATTCCCATTCACGAGTATGAAGATATAAAATGTTACGTTGATAGATTGATGAATGAAGAGCAACATTTGTTGTGGAATACACCAGTAAATTGGTTTGCTAAAAGCAGTGGCACAACAAGTAGCAAAAGCAAGTTTATACCCATTACAAAAGAGAGTTTAGAAGACTGTCATTTTCAAGGAGCGAAAGATGTGTTAAGCTTATATTATTACTCCAATCCTGAAAGTGATTTGCTTACAGGAAAAGGCCTGGTAATTGGTGGTAGCCATCAAATGAGTGTGGTAAATGAGAGCGTTCAGTTTGGCGATTTAAGTGCTGTGCTATTGCAAAACACGCCATATTGGGGGCAATGGTTACGCACTCCAGAATTAAGCATTGCACTAATGGATGAATGGGAAGATAAAATTGAAAAACTTGCACTGAATACTATTAATGAAAATGTAACTTCTATCTCTGGAGTGCCAACGTGGACGCTGGTTTTACTAAAGCGTATTCTTGAAATTACAGGTAAAGAAACGATTGGCGAAGTGTGGCAAAATCTTGAATTATACATTCATGGTGGCGTTTCATTTGTGCCATATAAAGAACAGTTTGAAAAGATAATTGGCAAGCCCATAAACTATTTAGAAATATACAATGCCAGTGAAGGTTTTTTTGCTGCACAAGATGATTTAAGCGAAGATGGAATGTTGTTGTTTTTAAACCACGGCATTTTTTATGAGTTTATGCCTGTAGAAGAATATGGCAAGGAAAACCCAAGAACAATTGGTTTAAATAAAGTTGAGATAGGAAAACATTATGCACCTGTAATTACCACCAATGGCGGTTTGTGGCGATATTTAATTGGCGATACTGTTCAATTTACAAGCCTTTCACCTTTTAGAATTAAAGTGAGTGGAAGATTGAAACATTATATCAATGCTTTTGGTGAAGAGCTGATGATTGATAATACAGACAGAGCCATTGCTACTGCAAGCCAAAAAACCAATAGTATTGTAAACGATTATACTGCTGCTCCAAAATATTTTAACGATAAATCAAATGGTTCTCACGAGTGGTTGATTGAGTTTGAAAAACAGCCTGCCTGCATTAATGAATTTGCCTACGAACTTGATTGTGCTTTAAAAACTCTCAATAGTGATTATGAAGCAAAAAGACACAAGGATATTGCATTACAAATGCCTCTCATAAAAATCTTGCCCCAAGGATTATTTACAAAATGGCTCTCGCTGAAAGGCAAGCTGGGTGGGCAACACAAAGTGCCAAGACTAAATAATAACAGAAAATATATTGATGAAATTTTGGCGATGATGGAATAAAAAAATATTATGCAATTAGATAAATCGTCACAAGAAATATTATCTTCTTATTTTGAGAAAAGGAGTATAAGTAATCCTAAACTTAGAATTGATGAAAATGAAATTATTCTTGATGGCGATACATTCAATTCTAATATAGTTCAGATTTTGGTTTTACTTCTTATTTCTATTTATCTATTCCTAACTAGTAAAGAAGATAGTAATAATCTTAAATCTTTCGCTCTTGTATTAACTCTTGGGGTTCTTTATTTATTGTGGAATAGCCTAAGAAAAATCAACAAGACAACTATTGACTTTAATGAACGCAAAATATTAATAAAACTTAAGTTTTTTAGCCAATCTTCAGATGTAATTTCATTTTCTGATATTTCAAAAATAATTGCAGACTTTGATTATAATGTTAGCCCAAGCAATAGAAGACATAACGTTGATGTTCATTTAAAAGATGAACAAGTTATTACCATTACAGACTCTAAAAATGAGAGCGATGCTGAGTTTTTAGCAGATTATTTGCACAAACATATTGTTGGTAAATAAGAAAATAATCCTTTGCCTATGCAACCTTTCTCTCCTTCTATGCATTTACATAATATACATTAAATTTTAATGGAATTAAAACTCATCATTAACGAATGCAAACAACAAAAACTAACAGCACAAAAATGCTTGTTTGATGAGTTGGCTGCACAAATGTTTTTGTTGTGCAAGCGATACTTAAAAACCTCCTCAATTGCTGAAGATGCAATGATGAATGGGTTTGTGCAAGTGTATAAATCGTTGCTTAAGTTTAGCTACGTTGACGATAAAAGCACAGTGGCTTGGATAAAAAAAATTATGGTAAATGAGTGCTTGCAAGAGTTGAGAAAAAAGCAAAGCTTTTTAACAATTGCATCTAATAATAAAGTAGATGAAACCATTGATAATACTGTGTTTGAGAAGATGAGTGCTGAGGAAATTTATAAACTTATTACAATACTTCCAACTGGTTATAGAACAGTATTTAATTTATTTGAAATAGAAGGCTACTCGCATAAAGAAATAGCAACTATTCTAAAAATTAGTGAAGGAACTAGTAAGAGTCAACTAAGCAGGGCAAAACAAATGTTGCAAGACTTAATTATTAAAAACAACACATCTTATGCAACAAAATCGAAATAACTTTTTTAATGATGTTGCTTCCTTAAAAACAATTCCAGCTGGAGAAGTTTTTGATGCTGAAAGTGTGTGGAATAAATTAGAAAGTAAAATAAATAATAAGAAAAAAAGAAAGGCTCTGTGGATTTGGTTTGCAGCGTCAATGCTTGTGTTGATATGTGTTTCAGTGTTTTTTAAAACGAATCATTCAACCAATAAAAATATTGTAATTGCAAAAACAAATCAATTGAAAAGAGCAGTAGTCGATAACCCAAATGAAATAAAAAAAGCTAACAATACTATTATTCAATCTATAAAAAATGACAAGAAAAAAGTATTGCTAAACGCTGCAACATTTGTAAATGATACAGCAAGTATTGCTATTGAAATACCACGAAAAACTGTTGTTGACTCTGCTATAAAACCAAATGAAGAAAAGAAAATTGTTGCAATGCAACAGCCAATTAGAAAACGATTAAAAATTGTTTATGCAAGTGACTTTGCAGATGAAAATGATGTTGCAAAAATGAAGCAACAAGAAAAAATAGCTGTAACAAAAGGTCTCTTTAAAGTGTTTGAAACACCTGCTAATAAAGAGGTTGAAGAGAATTCGTTATTAGAACATAACAAACTGCAACCTAACAAAACATTAATGTTTTTTAAAACAAAACCCGAAGTCATTATTTCTTTCAATCAAAATCAATAAAAAATGAAAAAAATATTTTTTGTATTGCTGCTTTCACTTGCAGCCAAAAATCTTGTTGCACAAAAAGGATGGTATATAATCGAAAATGAACAAAATAAAATGAAAGCAGACTTTCATTACTGGGGTATTCAAAAAAATATTAGTATGGATGTAGAGTTTCACAACATTAAACAATTGCCATATTTACCTAATATAGATTCTATAATAACACTTGTAAAGCAAGATTTACAATACCTTTCAGACTCTTTAAAGGAAGATGGTATTGTAAGAAAACTAGATTATTTAGTAACACCAATGTTGAAAAAAATTACAATTACTAATCATACAGAACAACCAATTTCATACACTGTTCAAAACAAAGAACTGAAACAGTTTAAGAATGCTGTTGATACATTAGTAATAAAACTTGGTGTTTTTAATGGCGATAGTATTTCATATGTAAACAATGGAAAAAAAGAAAAATTGGCTCGATGCTATCCAGTTTACATTAAATTTTATTTGAATAATTTAAAGGATATTTTAGAATTAAAAAATGAATTAGTTGGTATTTGTATGAATGATATTAAAAGTAAAATTGAAAAAAATAAATATGCTAAACGCCAATCAGAAGACTTGAATTATGGTAGTTCTAAACTTGTTAACCCAGCATTTGAAAAGGATATTGTTAACTATTGGAATATAAAAATGAAGCCTAAAAAAAGTTTGGAACCAGTTGCGGGCTTTGGGTTTCAAAATATTAATAGTATTTGGCTTCCTTCCTTCAGTTATGGTTTAAGATACGGAACAAAAACTGATGATGGAAAAATTACTAATACTGATTGGTATTTGACACTTGATAATTACTATAACTATTCTGGCATTGGAACAAGCCAACAAAAAAGAGAAGTATATAGATACCTTACTTTGAAATTTGTACAAACAGATCCATTTGACAAAAAACAAAATGGATTTCAATTCAAGCCCTCATTATCATTGGGCTACTTGATAAGTAAAAGTGGGGATTTCTTTCCAGGGAATTCATTTAAACTTTCAACCCATCTTATACAAAGTGGTTGGCTTTCAATTGGCCCGGAACTTTTCTTTAATGACTTTTTTAAGAGTACAAGTTTGGGAATAAAATTGTCTTTCAATTATGAGTAAATTTTATTCACCATCAACTAAATCGCCATCTTCATTAACTTCTAAATTAGTTTTTTCTTCTTCCTCTTGCGTAGTTTCTTGTGTGTGATAATTTGACTGAAAGTCTATAGGATTAATAATTGTTCCTTCAACAATTTGTTCAGCAAGTACTTCACGAATTTTTGGTAAATCGTCGGTAGTATTGATGCCAAAGTAATCCATAAAATTTTTGGAAGTAGAATATATTAAAGGTTGGCCAGGGGCATCTTCTTTTCTGCCACTAATTATAATAAGTTCTTTTTCTAAAAGTTTTTGAACGCTGTAATCACTATTCACACCACGTATTTTCTCAATTTCCCCTTTGGTTATGGGTTGCTTGTATGCTATGATTGCTAAACTCTCCAAAGCTGCATTAGATAAGCGTTTCAGGAATTTATCACCATTTAGTTGACCAATGGTTTTGTGAAATTCTTTCTTCGATAAAAATTGTAAACCACCACCACTTTCTTTTACTTCAAAAGGATAGAATTCGCTGGCATATTTTTCCTTAATACCCTCTATGCAACTTTCAATTTGATCAAGCGTCACACGCTCATCAATAAAACCAAAAGCATTATTAATCAGTTCAACAATATCTAAGACTGTTAAAGGTTTATCACTCGCAAAAATGAGTGCTTCTATGTGTGGGATGATGTTACTTAATTCCATTTTATCCTTGAAGTGCAGCAGCTCCACTCACAATCTCTGTAAGTTCAGTAGTAATTGCAGCTTGTCTTGCACGGTTATAAGAAATTTTCAAAGATTTTAAAAGCTCGTTAGCATTTTCACTTGCCTTGTCCATTGCTGTCATTCTTGCACCATGCTCACTTGCATTGCCATCAAGCACAGCTTTAAACAATTGTGTATTTAAAATTTTTGGCATCAACTCAGCAATTAATTCATCTTGATTTGGCTCAAAAATAAAATCTGATTTTTTTGCTCCAGCTTTTGGCAATACTTTAGGAATTGGTAAAAACTGTTCAGCAACAAATGCCTGTGTTGCTGCATTTTTAAACTGGCTATAAATAATTTCAATAGCGTCAAAATCTTTGTTTTCAAAAGCTTTCACAGCAGCTTGAGCAGCAGTTTGCACGTTTTCAAAAGTTAGATTTAAATAAATATCTTTAAAAGCAGCATCTGTTTTATAACCAACTTTTGTTAATGCTTCCCAACCTTTTTTACCAATATTCCAAACAGCAACATTGCCTTTGGCATATTGTGCATTATATTTTTCTGCAATGGTAGCTTTGGCAAGTTTTACAACATTGCTATTGTATGCACCACACAGACCTCTATCGCTTGTAATTACTATTAACAATACCTTTTCAATATTTCTTTCTTCTGCAAGTTTTATAGCAGAGCCTCCATCAGAATTGCTAACAATATTGCTTAACATTTCCTGCAATTTTTGAGAGTATGGACGCATTTGAATAATTGCATCTTGTGCCCTGCGAAGCTTTGCAGCACTCACCATTTTCATTGCTTTGGTAATTTGCTGTGTACTTTGAACGCTCTTAATTCTATTACGAACCTCTTTTAATTGACCTGCCATTTTTAAACGTTTATAGTTTATGGTTTATAATTAATGAGTATAAACCTTAAATTTTGGCTACGAAAGTAAAGGAATGAAGCTAAAGAATGAAATGTTTGAAGATTTTGGTTTATGTATTAAGCAGCTAAATCATACAATAGTTCATAATCAATAATTCATAATCAACCTTGCATCCTATTTTCGCAACTTATGCAACAAACAAATTCTTTTGCCGAAGGCAGAGTTATATTGATTAATAAACCACTCACCTGGACAAGTTTCAATGCTGTAAGAAAAATTCGTTATCTGGTTCGAATTCCCAAAGTTGGACACGCAGGAACACTTGACCCACTTGCAACAGGTTTGCTTATCATTTGCACAGGAAAGTTTACCAAGAAAATAAACGAGTATATGGGAATGGAAAAAGAATATACTGGAACGATTACCATTGGCTCTACAACGCAAACTTTTGATGCAGAAAGTGAACGTGAAAATATAAAAGATACAAGCCATATATCACAGGAACAAATTATAGAAACTACCAAACAATTTGTAGGTAATATTTTGCAAATGCCACCACAACACTCTGCCATTAAAAAAGATGGTAAGCGATTATATGAAAGTGCAAGGCAGGGAATTGTAGTGAAAGTTGATCCACGACCAGTTACCATTTCAGAATTTAGCATTACCAAAATTGATGGTAATAATCTCGATTTTAAAGTGGTTTGTGGCACTGGCACTTATATCAGAAGTTTAGCAAACGATTTTGGCGAAGCCTTGGGTGTTGGTGGACATTTAACCAAATTGTGTAGAACAAGAATTGGTAGTTTTTTGCTTGAAAATGCACAAACGCCCGAACAATTTGAAGAAGAATTATTAAACCCAAATCCTTTAAATTAAATGACTCGCAAGCAACGATATCAATATGTCATTCAATATTTTTTGGAGCATAGCCCAAATGCTGAAACAGAATTGATTTATGATAACCCTTATCAGTTGCTGGTTTCAGTAATTTTATCTGCACAATGCACAGACGTGAGGGTGAACTTAACAACGCCTGCAATTTTTAAAAAATATCCTTCGCCAAACGAACTATCAAAAGCAACTTTTGAGGAACTTTTTCCATTGATAAAAAGCATTTCTTATCCCAACAATAAAACCAAACATTTAATAGGAATGGCAAATATGTTGTTGGATAAATTTAATGGCGAAGTGCCAATGACAGTTGATGAATTAATTGAGTTGCCAGGTGTTGGAAGAAAGACTGCAAATGTGATTACAAGTGTAATAGACAATCAACCCAATATGGCTGTTGATACGCACGTTTTCAGGGTAAGCCATCGTTTAGGTTTGGTTGCAAAAACAGCCACAACTCCTTTGGCAGTTGAGTTGCAACTTATAAAGGAAATACCAAAGGAGCTTGTTCACAAAGCACACCACTGGCTCATATTGCACGGTCGTTATACTTGTGTTGCACGAAATCCAAAATGTAATGATTGTGGGTTGCAGGATATTTGTTTGTACTTTAACGCAGTTGTCAGCTAAATTTAATCAATCATTCATCATTATTTTGAACTTTCTCGCTCACGCATATCTTTCATTCAACAATCCAGAAATCCTGGTGGGTAATATGATGAGTGATTTTGTAAAAGGTAACAAGAAACTTGACTATCCAATTGCTGTTCAAAATGGCATCACTTTGCATAGATTAATTGATGAGTTTACCGATAATCATCAAGCAACAAAAAATGCCAAGCAAATATTTAAACAAGAACTTGGTTTATATGCTGGAGCATTCGTTGATATTGTTTATGATTATTTTTTAGCAAATGATAATAATGAATTTAGCAATGAGGCGACTCTACAACGCTTTGCTATCAACACTTACAAAGAATTGGATGAATATGAAAACATTTTTCCCGAAAAATTTCTTCGTGCTTTTGCCTCAATGAAACAACATAATTGGCTGCTACATTACAGAAGTGATTATGGCATTGAAAGAAGTTTTGCTGGCTTAACCCACAGGGCAAAATACATTAACAAACAACATAAAGCATTTGGTGTTTTTATAGAAAATAAAACTTCTTTGCAAGCTTGTTATAACGACTTTTTTAAAGATGCTAAACAGTTTTCTTTTCATCGTTACAATCAATTTATAAAACAGTAAAAATCTATATTTGCCTTAAATTATTTAATATGAAATCAATCAAATTTTTAGTTGCGTTAGTATGCATTTCTACATCAATTTTTGCACAGCAAAAACCAACCGAACTTGATAAAAGCCCAATGGATATGAGCTATTGGCCTAATACTTATCCTATTTTAAAACTAAGTGGTAAAGTAAAGGATGCACCTGTGGCAAGAGTGATTTATGGTCGTCCACAAAAGAACAACAGGGTAATTTTTGATGGGATTGTAAAGTATAATGAAATGTGGCGTTTGGGTGCAAACGAGGCAACTGAAATTGAGTTTCTAAAGCCTGTAAAAATTAATGGTAAAGCCATATCAAAAGGTAGATATACCTTATACTGCATTCCAGCTGCTGATAAATGGACACTCGTTGTAAGTAAGGATAATTATTGTTGGGGCAATTACTCCTACAACCCAAAAAATGATGTTGCTCGTGTAGATATTAAAGTAGAAAAAAACACAGAAATAGTGGAAGCATTTACTGCTTATTTTGATGAAACAAAAACTGGTGCAAACCTTGTTTTTATGTGGGATGATGTAAAAACTCAATTGCCAATATCCTTATAAAGTGAGTACAAAAAAAACTCAGATAGAAAAAATTATTCCTGCAAAAGAGCCAGTTTATTTAGAGGGTGCAAAGCCCAGAGTTAATGAATTGTTTTTTGCGTGGGATGTTTTCAAGCAGTTTATAAAAGGTTTTAGAGCTTTGCATTTTGTAGGCCCTTGCATTACTGTGTTTGGCTCTGCCCGATTTAAAGAAGATCATCCTTACTACAAAGATGCACAAGAGTTTGGAAAACGCATTGCAGCCACAGGCTTTGTAACGCTTACTGGTGGTGGACCAGGAATAATGGAAGCTGCCAATAGAGGTGCTTTTGAAAATGGTGGCACATCAGTTGGCATCAACATTAAACTTCCTTTTGAGCAAAAAGAAAACCCCTACTTACACAAGTCTGTAACCATAGATTATTTTTTTGTTCGCAAAACATTAATGATAAAATATTCTTATGCCTTCATCATTATGCCAGGTGGTTGGGGTACAATGGACGAGCTATTTGAAACACTAACACTTATTCAAACAAAGACCATCAACAATTTTCCTGTGGTGCTGTTTGGCACAAAACACAATCAACTTTTAATAGACTATATTAAGTTAATGGAAACCGAAGGAACAATTTCTAAAGAAGATATGAAACTGCTTTTGGTTACCGATGATTTCGACGATGCAATGCAACATATTGCAACCTACATAAGCCAAAACTATAAGATAAAACCACGCAAAAGAATGTGGTGGTTGTTGGAGAAAAGGTAAGTCAACAATGTTATATGAAGCTATTGACGAAAGGAAAACAGAATTACAAATGTTGAGGCTATATTCGTCAAGCCCCAATAATGCCAAACCTAATTGTGTTGGCTGCCGTTTTTCTTCTATACTTATTTCTTAATTTATTTTGTTGCTCGCTTTAATTAGTTCTTTATGTCTTAACCAAATTACAATTCCTAATAATATCCAAGCAAATCCCCAAAGTCCAATCATAACAGGTGGTCTTGTGCCTGTAAAAATGAGTATTGGAAACATAAAAATAAATGGATAAAGTCCTACTAAAAGTGGTATAAAACGTTTCCAACCTGTCCACATACGATTTTTTAAAACAGCAATTCCGACTAATATCATTCCCAAAGCACATAATAAAGCACCCAAAGGGGCAAAAGGCAACGGTAAACGAGCAGCTAAATTATAAGAAACTGTTCCAGCCATAGTCACAAAAAAGAAATTTCTGCTTATGCCGAAGCCTGTTGGTTCGCCTATTTTCCAAAGCGAATATGTTCCTATGAACAGAACTAAAATAGATACAAATGGAACAAATTCAAATCCGAATTCATCTGTTAAAAAAACTAAAGGGGCTATATCGTGTCCTTTTGGTAGTTCGTCAACTGCACCTAAAAATAAATACTTAAAAGCAAGGTGCAGAAACCCCAGTCCCGTAATAATGTAACAAATAGACGCTATTCGTAATTTTTTAATTTTAAAATCGTTTGTCAGTTCCATAATTATTTTTGGTTTAATATTTTTTGATTGTTTGTCTAAAATGGCAGCTAACGGTTTCGGGCTTGCCGAAGTGGAGGGAATTAAGCACAAATTCTTGGTAAACTTACAAAAGTTTTATTGAAAAACAAAAGATTAGTTTTATTCCGTCTGCACACTTTTGCCAAACCCTTGTTACCTGTAGCCTTTTTTTGCCGGTCTATGGATTTGTTTTAATTACTTTCCAAAGTCTTAACACAGCCCAAATTTCAAGGCTTGCTAAAACCAATAAGCCAAATGTGTTTGCAGTTACTCCATCGTTCACTAATCCAATTACAACATCGCCTAACTCAATACTTATTCTTGAAATTAAGGAAATGAAAAGCCAACGAGGATTATTAGCAACCAATGAAATTAAAAGTGCAAG